>CAYQLE010000117.1:0-1002 GCA_964418265.1 uncultured Candidatus Saccharibacteria bacterium | reverse complement strand
ATCCTCGATATCCACACAGAAGTTGAGCTTGCTGTCTTCCGCGTCCACAGTCTGTCAATATTAATGGTATGGGTTGACACATTGACATACTGTCAGCATGCGCTTGTGGTCGTTGATCAGTGCCACTGTCTACTAGCGTTACAGTCTCGGATGACAAGAACCAACAATCAGTAGACGTACCTGCAAGGCGCTGCCAGTGGATAGAGTGGTGGCGGTCACATTCGCGCAGGCGTGAGCAGAGCACGACCCCTCAAATGGCCGGGAGCACACGGGGGCAGCCGCACTTGAGGAGGCTTCAGCAGTACTGCAACAGCAATACAGTGACGATACACAGTGTTTGAGAAGCGAGTCAACATCATCGTCGCTTTACGCTGACGCAATCTTAATATCAAGTCATGTACTGAAGCGAACGGAGCATGTAATGTGGCACACTGGGTGTTGACAAGCATTGTGGAGCAGCAAGCAGCTGCAGTGATGAGTCTCGTAACGACACCGCTGCAGCGTGCACGCACCTGAATGATTCGACCTGCACCGCCACGCTGACATGCAGGCACATCAGACATAGCACACCCACGAAGACGGCGCTGGAATGCATTTTAGGTTTGCGAGACAATACGATAAGCTGCTTGGCACAACGTCGTATTTTGCATGAGATGGCAGTTGTGATTCTGCTAGAAGCTCTTCTCGACGAGGGTGCAGTTTCGAATACGGTACATCCATCAAATTTGCGCCTTGTTCTGCCCGCATGCCGCGTCTATTGTCTCTGGCCAGCGTGGCAGCTGTGTCATGTTATCTGGGATTGAAGCTGTTGCTTCTGTACAACGCACCGCTGGTTGGATCAGTCTCTGTGGACTCCTCACAGCACGCTGGCAGTTCGTCATCCCTACAGACTGGTTCTGATACGCGAGCCTGGACCCTGTGGCTACTTGGCACCATCACCGGCACACTGCTGCTGCACTTCGGTCTGCTCGCTGTGCTGGTAGCGGCAGGTATATTGACCGG
>CAYQLE010000116.1:0-1003 GCA_964418265.1 uncultured Candidatus Saccharibacteria bacterium | reverse complement strand
ACTGAAACAGGCCGGTACATAAGCCACATCAGAGCGAGTACTGTCAACACAGCCGCGCTGGCTTTCGAGTCGTAGCCGTGGTGCCTGGTCACTAGAGATGTCCACTTGAGCTTGTGGCGGTCCATCCTGCTTGTGTTTGATAAGGTAACACTGGACAGATTCTTTACCCTTGGTACCTATCATCGAACGTACGTAATTAAGCAGGTGCAACAGCAGTCAATGCACTTGTAGTCGTTCACGGGGATCAGCGCATTTGTTTAGACGATGTCGACGCAAACCAACCGCCTTAGCTTAATTGGCCACGATATGCAATTGATACACAGTGCACACACAGCCGCCAGTTCGTGTTGGAACTAACTTGTCACGTACGATTCCGGAGCGCTGCATGCAAGCGCCAATTGGCAAGCGCGCCGTCGAATGCAAACTATATTCAGTCTATACGCAAATCGTTCCGAATCGAAAGCGCGTATGATCAATATCACTAGGTCCATAAGCAGCTGCAACACGTTTTTTCCAAAACGCTTTCTGAACTCCAAACGGCACAGTCTGCATGTACGTGCACAGCACACATATGTCACAGTGTTACGTAGGCATATAGCTGCTTCCGATAGACATATTGTTCGCATTGAAGGACGTGAACAATCTGAGAAGTTCAAGAATAAAGGTATACCAGCTTCGGCGATTTCAAGTTGAGCCTCAGAACTCTGAACCTATAGTGCACATCACAGCTGAGGGACGTCGACGCCTATTTGCCCAGAATGATCCATGAGATTTTTCCTGCTGTGATTTTTCTATTTAGGTCTTAGCGACCCTTGACCTCTGCTAGGAACTTTTACCAAACGACGACTTCTTCGTAAGTTGCAGAAAAACGACTATCGGGAGTTGCACTATGATGGCCTATGATATCACAAACAGTACATAGCCAGCGAAGCTTCTCAAGAGAACATAGAACGTTCCAGATGCTGTTGATTGGCTATTGTCTGCTTGCTCTGCTTGTCGCTCA
>CAYQLE010000115.1:0-1008 GCA_964418265.1 uncultured Candidatus Saccharibacteria bacterium | reverse complement strand
AAAATATATGAAATCGAATAACACACACAGATCCTTCTTCGCGTCAGCCACAATGCATTTCCTTGTATGCTTTTTGGATCGAAGAACAAGTCACGCAGTTTACAAACACCACGCGATGGGTCGACCGACGCAAAGTGGCACCGGTGAGCATAAGGTACCCTTGTTGCCGAACGAATGCCGAAAACCATGAAAACACGGCAGCGATCATAGCGGGGCATTTCAATTACAGATCATCCGACAATGCCCAGCGAGAAGGGCGACTGGTAGGTAAAGGACGAGAGTCCTTAGCAATCCACAGATGACTGACCCTTTGATACTAACGAAATCCATGTATCGTAAGTGGGAAGCTGAAGTGCACTTGAAGAGCAAAGATACAGGAAGCAGATAGGATTGTGGCCGAAAATCAGATCCACGAGGTTACAAAAATTGAAGACGCCACGTAATCTGGTTGAGTGATCAAGCTGGAAGTAACGTGGACGGAAGCCTAATAGTCTGTGTTCACAACAGAAAATCCCATCTTGCGAGATCTAAAGCATACCGAATACGCGATAGATCTGTGATCACAGATCACCTGCCCCACGGATGCCTCGAGTTCACACAGCGTGAGTGTGCTGCGTACTCAACGCAGTGCAGGAAGGACGCGCATGCGGTGGAAAACGCGGGGTCAATCATGCATCAAAACTCGAATGAATAGTCAAGATCAACCGAGCTTCATCAACAGCACAACAAGCTGCCTGCAACTGTGACCAAACACGAGGCACTCGCACCGCAACAGCGCATCGATGGGTCGACCAACGCAAAAATGCGCATTTCCAGCAGAGCACGCAGATGATGCACAAACGCTGTTTTTGAGCGCAGCACAGAGCAACCATAGACCGAATGTTTGAAAGGCATGCTCATAAGACAAAATCGTAGAGGAGAACGAGCGAGAACAGCGACTGGTATACGGAAAGGGATATTCAGTGACTGGATCGACCGAACATCCTGCCGTCACGCAAGCATGGGTTT
>CAYQLE010000114.1:0-1009 GCA_964418265.1 uncultured Candidatus Saccharibacteria bacterium | reverse complement strand
GGGTCCAGGCGATTTTGCCGTTCGATGTGATGCGAAGTGCTGCAGCGTTGACAAGACTGGTTCAGAGGTGATTGAGTGTCAATGAGCTTTAGTAGGTACAATACAATTGAAAGCATTGAAGAAGCAAACGATGCGCTGAGAAGGGTTTGAGAAAGTTCGCTCGGTGATCCGGTGCATTGGACGCTCCCGCTAAGCAGGAAGGCACACGAAGCAGCGGCTATCTACTGCACTGATCGATAACTTGCCCACGCTGGTATCAGATAGCAACAGTGTAGCATCACGGACAAACTGTCATGAATGGGTTTGGTGGGTCAAGACAGTCAACTGTCATGAATGGGTTTGGTGGGTCCAGACAGGCGTGTGTGCTACACATGCGTTAGAAGTCACGGGTTAATTAGACGTCACGCAACCTCTAACCCTTCTCTGGTAGTAGAACATACCCGGTTTGGTTGTGTGTTCGAGCGGCAATCTAGATCTATTTCACACTCTATGAAAGAGAAGGAGCAAGTCATACATCGTTCGATTGTTGTCTTCCTTACTATTCGTTCGTTCTGGTTAGGGCCGTGCGTATCATCAAAGCCAGTATACGTATCTCGAGGTACCGACTGAGACCCAAGACCAAAAGTCAATAGGCCTACTAAGTTTTTTCTTTTGGAAACACAAATCCCATGGGCCACCGTGTCTCATGAAAGATGTCGAGCTATGTCTGTGCCATTTCGTCCCGACAATACCATAGAGGAGTGGGGGGGAAATGGAACACTACCTGGCGACCCATTTTTCGAGTCTCCCGCTTTTTTTTTGGAGGGGAGCACAGGGTGACCCATATGGAACCAGGGTAGAAACTGGTGGAGCCTTGTCTTCTTGTTTAGCTATGTCTGTTCCATTTCTCCGGCTGGTCTCTAGGGAACCCAAGGTAACAGGAAAAGGATGTTGTGACCAACATATAGTTCTATTGGTCGCTATGTCTGTTCCATTTCTCCGGCTGGTCTCTAGGGAACCCAAGGTAACA
>CAYQLE010000113.1:0-1021 GCA_964418265.1 uncultured Candidatus Saccharibacteria bacterium | reverse complement strand
GCTTACTCTGGCGCGAGATCTGGGGACTGTTTCGTGACTGCCTGTGAGCATCTCGACTACGAACGCATCCCCAGATGTCCCTCTATCGCATCGATCGCAGGGCCCACAACCTTTCCTTGGTACGTGAGCATCGTGCAACTCCCACGCTGTTTTCCGTGCTTTGATCGCATGAACGTGGTGTTGTCTTTCAGACTGTCCAACTAATTGTCACGTCAACCTTCGGTTTTCAATACCTCCAGCTACACTTCATCCCAGTTGCCTTCAATCGGTGTTCGTATGCACATGGCGTGTCTGCAAGTCCGCTGTTCGTCCGGACGTGGCCGCTTCGATCAGCAGCATCATCACCTTATGAGCATGTTTTCATCATCTGTGCGTCCCAAGTCAAGTCGCTCCCGTTTCAACACGGCAAGTCGCACTTCATTTGGGATGGCTTCGATCGGTGTTCGGAGGCTTTGCCGTTTGCCCGTTCGGTGCGTTTTGAGCAACCGTCAAAAGGCCATCTTATCGACGTTTTAGCAAATTTCGGACATCGGTCAAGACCAGCTTTAGTTTCCGCAGTCGACATCGATCTTACTCCATTCGGCAATGCAGTCATAGCACACCATTTTTACGAGCTTCTGAACAATGCTACTCGTGACTCCTCCATGCTTGTTGTGTCGCCGCAGCTTTTCATGGTTTTCCATATTTGTTGTGTATTGTGCCAAGACGGCTGAAGTATTGCGTTCCGTTCAATTCTGACTGAATTTTCAGATTTCCGTGGTCGATTGCCCCTACTCAACTTCCATGTTTGCATGTGGTGTGCAGGAAGGTCAAGGTGGTAAAGAAACCGGCTGATTACGGGCTCTTCATCGGCGTATCGGCCCCGGGCATCCAGCCCAACCGTGATGGCCTTACATGCTGGCACTCGTCCTCCTACGGAATGTGGAGCCATGGTCAAGTGAATGCCGCGGGGCAGTGCATCATCAATAACTATACTAAGCTACCCGCCTCCTCCATCGTACAAGCCGACCTGCTCAAGCAG
>CAYQLE010000112.1:0-1042 GCA_964418265.1 uncultured Candidatus Saccharibacteria bacterium | reverse complement strand
GCAGCGTGTCGAGCTTGCTGGGCGCTCGCTGATGCACTGCCGTCGGAGCCCCGTTGGCGGACGCGGAGGTCATGGCGGTAGGGGATCGGGGACTAGCGGCTCCGCTAATCAACCCTCCAGCATTCGAATGGAGTGCAGCACTATGTGACGGCTGGCGTTGCAGGGATGCGCCTCGGGTGTGTTGCATAACAGGTGAATGTGGAATGGGCGGTGATGGCGAGCTTGAGGGTGACACTGCAGTAGAGGGTGCCCTTGACATGCTGGGCTTGGTCATTGCTGCGGTGTGTCCCAATGCGGGAGTGGATGCGGCGGTGCGAGTGGTGGCGTCTTCGGTTGAGAGCTCTGTGTGTGTGGGCATGAGTATTGAGCATTGGAAAATGCACCATTCCAGAAATCAGATATGCAAACGATGAAATACAAACCAGTGGAATAATCTACAGATTGACCAACGGGAGCTCCTAGAGTAATCGCAATAAATCAGTCATTACCTCCAGCTAGTTCCGGTGACCCCAGCGAGGCGATGCGCTGCACGTCCAATACCGAACTCAAAGCATCCACCAGGTTGGCAAACTGTGACTGAATCATAATCTTGATGCGACGGCGCTCAGCGGCAAATACGGCACGAGCCTCCTTAATCTGATATTATAACATATAGCAAATGATTAGAATAGAACTTGGCAACACGAAGAGGGAGGTACAGGCGATCAAATACCTCATTCTGCACGTCTCGTTCCTCATCAACAGAGCGTGGGCTATGCGCCTTGGGACTAGCTGGCTGTGATAGCTCCAGTTGAGATCGACGAAGCATAGCGTTCTCGCGTTGTAACCGCTGTGAAATGCATTCAGTATCAGGATGCAGTGCAGACAGTGTCACATGGACACAAGCACATACATACGCAACAAGTGACACACTTTGCCAACTCACACGCATAGACATACGATATAGGCACATATGCATTACGCTCTTTCGATCAGGGATTCACGCAAGCACAGGCAGACCATACCTGATTCTCCGCCATGAGTCCCTGCATATGATGCTCAT
>CAYQLE010000111.1:0-1044 GCA_964418265.1 uncultured Candidatus Saccharibacteria bacterium | reverse complement strand
CACTCCACTGCAGCAGTGAGGTCCAGCTGCTACTCAACAGAGGTGGAAGCACAGGCAAAGCCCAGGGCTCGCGCGCAGCACGTCGCAGGCAGATCGACCTGGACTGAAATAACATTCCAGACTTGCGGAGCTCCTGGATGGGTGGAGGGTACACACCTCGTCTCGGTGAACACGAATACTCTTGGGCGCGTCGCAAAGCGGATCAATCGATAAATCGTCGAAAAAATCATTGAAAAGATGCCTGGGATAGAATCAGCTGCTACTGTCCTCTTTGAGGCCTCAGTTGCTGAAACTTATGTGCTTGATGTGACCACATTGCTGGCAAATGGGCTGACCAACGCAAAACGAACCGAGGGCGCGACTGAATCTTTCCGCTGCATTCGCCATGCGAATCTCACAACCGTAAAAGCGATCAGGCCGTTTGCACTGCTACAGACTGTACAAATCAATTGGAGGAAAAGCGGTGCGTCAAGCATTGTGTGTGTGGTGTTTGTGGTGGTGGGTGGTGGGGGAGGGGGATCCACAGCAGCCTGCATATGCGACGCACTCGCTGATGACTGCGGTTCATCGTATAAGGAATTCGTCAGCTGAGATATGCCGTGGAGAAACACATATACTGCTTCATACAGTCCGCGAATTGGAGAGTGAACCGCTTTAGAGATGCCGATGGCACCGAGACCAAGGGGCGGCTGAGGTGTCAGTGTGACAGACCATAACATGGCTAGATATCCAGCAAAAGTCGGTTTGTTGTGATTGACTGACCAACTCCGTGATGTTCCAGAACAAGCAGCGTCTGAAAAAGATTAAGCAAGATTGCTCCACCATATGGTGACGAAATGGGTTGACCAACGCAAAATCGAGACAGCGAAGGCACACCGCCATGATCACTGAAACAAGTGTGCGATCGATCAAAGCAGCCCACTGTGTAGCACGTGCGTAATAATCAGGGGTTGACAATGCAGAAGGACTGATATGCCATTACACCTGCCCACTACGTCAACATCGGCGGCTATCGTCAACGGAGTATGTGTGTGTGTGTGGGGG
>CAYQLE010000110.1:0-1050 GCA_964418265.1 uncultured Candidatus Saccharibacteria bacterium | reverse complement strand
CTTCTTGGCCAGGTCTCGAAGCGCGCGGAAGAAAGCCGGGGACGCGTGATTATCACCCTGAAACAATTCATTTGATGACCATCAGCACGGCTCCCAGTAACGTAAAACAACTCGATATTGCCGGATAGTCCGTACCCCTTCAGCTTGGATGGGCTCAACGATCATGCCAGCAACCTTGACGGGCCACGTCTTGATGGTCTGCTCAACCTGCTCCAGGCAGCGCTTCTCTTCTTTCGCGTTGTACTCCACATTATCCTCTACGCACACGTGATGTCAGGATTAGATTTCATCGCAATTCCTGCTTCTGTGTGAAGCTTGTTTTTTACCCAAGGGATACTTGAGCTTGGGAAAATCGCAAGCAGGCCAGTTGAACGCGGGAACATCCAGCTAAGCACAACCAAAATCGCGTTGTATAATTAGACCACGGGATCACGGCAGCGGAATTGCCAGAAGGGAGGGAGTCGTACCTTATGCAGCGGCTTGGATCGAGTGGTGGACAGAGAGCCAAACAATCTGCAGATGAAGACACGATGCAGCTTAGTGGGAACAACAAAGCGCGGCAGACACCGTTCAGATCGAGATAATTACCGTCCATGGAAGCCGCCATTGAAGCTGAGAATACTCAGGTTGGGGGAACCTGCACACAACCAATGCTTATAAACACTTGCGCACAGCACACCTTGATTTCACGATGATGACATACCAGGCGCCTGATTCTTCATGCACGAGGTCAAATCTGCTTCAGAGAAATCTGCTCCGCCTGGCCATGCACGAATCAGAGCAAACACAAGGGTTATGCTGAAAAAACATCGCTGCGAGCTTCAAGATGAGCAGCTTTTCTGCATGTGCGATCGACACTTCGTACCTCTGGCCTTGAGCTGGTGCTTCATAAAGATCGCCTTGTACGCGACCTCATTGGAGCAGGAGCCGCACATCAGCGTCATCACTTGATTGAACCCTTTGGGGGCGACAGACATGAATGCGCTTTGCAGCAGCTCAGGCCAACCAGCGGGGGGCGCAATCTAGTATGGGGTCAAACACCGCAGCAAT
>CAYQLE010000109.1:0-1053 GCA_964418265.1 uncultured Candidatus Saccharibacteria bacterium | reverse complement strand
TATTGGTACTATTTCCGTCGCGCCTGCGGTGTTAAGCTCACCTATGACAAGTAAGGGCTGCTGACTGCCTGAGAGCGTGTGATTTCGGTTGTTCCGGATCTGCCTATGGCTTTAAGGGGGTGCTTATGCTTGTATCACGCTCGCTTAGTCTATCTGTTGTACTTGCTTACTTCTTGATACTCGAGCTGATCCCGCGACGTGCGCTTGTGCCGTACCCTGTGGCCGTACAGAATATTGACCAAGATCCAGCTGACGCAAATGGTAGTCGGCGTTATCTTGACCAGCCTCTGGGCGTTCTTCCACTATCAGGACAAGGCATCTTGTCCGTCTGGAGGCGCAGATGTCATGGTGGCCTGCTCCGTGGTTATGTACGGCTCTTACTTCTACCTGTTCGCTTCATTCTACGTCAAGCGCTATTGGGCCAACCGAAATGCGACAGGCGCGACCAAGACTACCAAGTCTGCTTAGATTGAGCACGTGTGCCAGGTGGACTGTGCCGGGCGCCACTCTGTCGAGTTGATGCTTGGCATCGTCAAATCGAAGTCTCTGTCCGTCACGGTCCGTTTGGGTACCAATGCAGTCATCAAGCCAATCAAAACATGTGGACCTGCGAGTGATACGAGCTCGTGGACACGTTTCTATTTATTATATGGGTGTGGAAAGACTCTTTTATCTCGCGTGTATTTGGGTATCTAGACATCTCAGTTTCCTATTTTCAATCTTCTTTGAAAGTACATAACAGTAACGCGGAAGAAGTACACAGTGTTCAAACGCACATTGGAAGTTACGTTCCAAACGTTCCTTCCGAGCGTCCGGAAACAACTAAACAAGTACATGAAGAAACGACACGGTGCTCAGCATATATAGCTCCACCTGGTATATAGGGGACGGGCAGGACTCGTCAGACAGGCTCACGCGTCACAACAGCACATCGTCCTCCTCAGCCAGGAAGAAGAACGCTCGGTTGACGAGCAGGGATTTGGGCACTGACACGTTTGACAGGAAGAACTGTGCCGTGTTGACCTGGACACTGATCTCGTGATTGTCGAATGG
>CAYQLE010000108.1:0-1065 GCA_964418265.1 uncultured Candidatus Saccharibacteria bacterium | reverse complement strand
GGTGCATAGAACACGATAGCGGGGGCATCAGTGGTCTGATTGCGGCGGAACGAGTTGATAGTGCCCGGAGGAGCCATGGATCCGGTGCGCGCACCGTTCACACCGATGTTCTGGAAGTCGCGATGGTTGCACCTGACGGTGAAGTCAATCGACATACACCGGGGAGTGAGCAACGCAAGGTAGCACGCTGACTGATGACGCAAGCAGATTGATTAGAGGGCAAGGGTACGGTAATTACTTGTTACGAGCCAACAGCCGCGTGTAAATGCTCTCAATGCCGTTGTTGGTCTTAGTGGGCGGGCAGTTGTCAGGGGTCTCGTACGCAGTGCTCCAGGAGCATTCGGGCCAGTCAGCCTCGTTCTCTGCAAACTCGAGCACGCCTGTGACACGATACCGGCGCTGAGGACGGCAACTTGATTGATGCAGTGAGCAGACATGCATGACATGACATGCATACACACAACCACACCCATGTCACTCACCCTCCCAAGTAGAGTCGTTGAAGGTCATGGAAGGCGTGAAGATGGCCGGTGGAATGGAGAAATGGGCGGAAGCGGAGTCACCCAGGATCACCAGACCACGTGGGTCGGTCTACCATCAAACACACGGCAGGGAATGTGAAGGCCGCTCGGTTGTTGCCACACTTGATTACTCATACGTACCCCTGAGCAGAACTTGGTCTCGTACGAATTACCCTGCAGATCCTTGCCGGCAATGCCGTTACAGTTATGATCCACGGAGGCGTCGTAATCGCTGAGCGATCGGCCGGGGTACACATCCTGGGGGCATCAGTAAACACATCAACGTCGTTCAGTCTCTCACGCAAGCAGGCGTGCGACCAGCACTACATTGCTCTACACTCCATAAAAGCTCTGTTCACAATGCTGATCACAGTACCGGCTTCTTGTCGTCGCAGTCCCTGCCTCGCCAAGATGAGCCCCTCAGCGTGTCAACGGTCGCGAAGGCGTCCTTGTCCCCATCATCGGACGGGTCGGGCAGGTGCTGGTCGAACACCTCGTGGATATTCTCCTTGGCGCTGCCTGCCGATTGAACAGTACAGTCCCT
>CAYQLE010000107.1:0-1084 GCA_964418265.1 uncultured Candidatus Saccharibacteria bacterium | reverse complement strand
CCTGCAGCTACCTTGGAGCACCGCCATGGTAGAACAAGCCTTTGAGGGTCTTGCCGTCTATCCTAGCCCCGCTGGCACGATGATGCGATCTCTGCTAAGCTCCGACGGCGGTCACGATGACTCCTCACGTGCGACAGTGATAGCTCGGCTGCTGCGCCACCTGTCTCCTGACGTTAGTATAGCAGCATACACCGCGCTGTTGCACCATGTGCAAACAGAGGGCTTGAGGCACGCATCGACTGCCATGGATGATGAGAAGGTGCACGAGGTGGCATCAGTCTCTCCGTCGCTGGTACTGGATCATCAAGTGCTCTCAGCGCTGTGTGCACATGGGCTGCTACGAGATCAGGTCAGCGTCTTCATTTGTATGCTTTGATTTGCCGTATATATTGGTATCATCACCCTGGCTCTTGTAAATTCACGATACTAATTCGAAAAATGGCCGCTACTGGTTTATTTCAGGTGGCGATGTTGGCCGTGCAGTGTTTGGAGGCCATTGTTCGCTCCGAGATGAGCCGCACGGGCTCGCCCACAGAGAGCGAGATCACCGCTCAGGTTCTGCAAGCACTCAGGCCATTCTACTCTCTGCTGCACCTGCTACAACCGCGCTATCCTGCTTTGGGTGGCGTCGTTGAGTTGCTGCTGCGGCATGGTGCTGACTCCGGCGGCGCAACGTCGGAGGATGCCGCATTGCAAGCTGGCTTGCGAGCGCTGTTTCTGGCAGATGACAGGTAACTTGAATACCCCAGTTCAGGGCTGTTTATATCGCGATGGCTTAATATCGATGCTGCTCCTGTAGGCTTCGACTGTCCAGTGCGCAGCTGGTTGCATCCCAGACCAAGCGGACAGTGGAGCACATGTGTGCCGATGCACAGTCCATCGGTCTGTGTTTTATTCTGCTGCGCCTTCAGCGTGATTCGCTCGAGTACGTTTGTTGGTTGTCTCACTCTTACGAGGTGCCCTTGTCTGTGCTATCCAGATGGTAAAGCAGTGCCGCACCGAGTGCTGGAGACGTTCATTCAGCGCATTGGTCGAATCGATGATCCCCTCACCTTCCCATTCGTGCCCGCGGAGGGTGCTCTGC
>CAYQLE010000106.1:0-1084 GCA_964418265.1 uncultured Candidatus Saccharibacteria bacterium | reverse complement strand
TTAGTCGACCGAGCAATGAGTTCATGGCCGTGTTCAAGCAGTTCCTCAATCAGTTTGTGCAGGCACTGCCCAAACAAGCTGCGGGAGGTGTACCCCTGCCTGGCATGATGTAAGGGGGGATGCTGTTATGATGTGTAGAGTGTGTGTCTATGTGAATGCGTATGTGCATGCGCGTGTGTATGTGCATGTATGCCATTCGTACGTATGCCGATATTTCGTCGTCTTATTCACCTCGACAGTCGCAAGCATCATATCGGCCAGAAGCTGGCTCCTTCCATGAGCGACGCGGACCCCTCCAGCGGCATGGCCGCCATCATCGAGGCGGTGCGATCGGGCAAGGGTGGACTCAAGCCTGGTATGATTGATTGTGTTGCTCTTGAAGTAGAGAGATTGAATCTTGTGTGCATGTGGTGGCTGTGCAGTTAAGAAGTGAGGGCGTATCCTCTTCGTCCAGTGTACTATCTGGTGTGGTGTTGTACTGCCACCACTGTGCTGGTGCTGTGTTTGAAGTGTGCACTTGGCTCGGGTAGCGTCACGTTGTGTCTGTTGCAAGGCTAGGCCGTTCAGATTTGATTTGTTTTCGATCCGTATCTCATGATACAACACCCCTTTACTGCTGGTCACGAGTTATACAGCATTGGTTGACGATCATTCTTCATTCGACACACGCGAGATAGCATTCAGGAGATAGCTTAGCCAGGCCGCAGGTGTCTGCTCTACGTGGAGGTAGTAAACTTGAGCTCGACACAAGTGGTGGCCTGTACATATCATATCACACACACGCGCAGGGATGTCAGTGTTGGAATGCATACCGCCTGTTCAGCGCTTGACTGCACTTTGACGATGGCTGCACGTACACTCGTCACAACCACCGGAGCAGCATCTCCACGGTGATCATTCAGGCGCTGAATGGGCAGCACGTGCACGCTGGTCGCATCATCACACGGGCACGTGTCTTGCACTGGCGGGTCTGTTGGTGGTGGAGTGCCGTCAGGTAGCGGATGAGAGATCTCCACAGACACTTCCAGGATGGTCACTCGATTCAGCCCTTCGAAGCCGCTCTCAATGCCCACCTGCGTGTACA
>CAYQLE010000105.1:0-1108 GCA_964418265.1 uncultured Candidatus Saccharibacteria bacterium | reverse complement strand
GCTTCAGCTACCTTGGCGGAGAAGTCTTCGAACGCCTTGAACAACCTGTTTTTTACGTCGTTTGCTTCTTTTACCTCGTGTGGGTTGAACACCGGCTTATCATACATCGCTTGATAATCCTCATTCCATTTCGTCTGAAGGTCGTGGTCCTGGAAGATCCCCGGGTAGATCTGCGATATCAAACACGCAGCACATTGTTGACGTATCTAAGCTTGATTCAGGCCCGCAGTGTATTCAGTATGTGCCAAGACACTGCTTCGAAACCTACCTTGACAGAAGCGTCATTTATGTCCCCCTGTCGCAGATTTAAGCACAGTCATCGAGATGATTGAAGCACATGTAGATAGCACATGTCAGTGGATGTCAGTGTAAACAGCACGTAGCGTGGTGATAATGTTCTTGTACAACCGGCTGAAACAACCTGCTTACCAGCATTGCGTTAGTCTCGCGCTCGACAGTGCTGTATGGATTGATCTTGTGCTCAGCTGCACTAGTGATAACATTATACCCTGCCGCTACAGCACCAGCCATGGTAGATACTAGAGGGGTGTTTGTCGCCCCAGCAGTGGAAGGAATCACATAAGCCGCGTTGATCGTCTGAGTGTGTTGAGGCAAGACCGGCGGTGCGTTACCGCTGTTGGACGGCGCTGCGTGGGCTGGAGCGGTGCTTATAGGATCAAGAGAATGAGCTGATTGTGTTGCTGGCGCATGAGATAATGCAGATAATGGTAATGGTATCGATGATGACGATACACCACAGCCCATCGCTGGAATTCGAAGGAGACGATTGGATATCAACTTGAAGGTTGTCGTGCTCGGTCAGTTGTTCGCACTGCGAGAACACAGAACTCAGTATGTGACGAGCGGTGCCAGTGCATTATAGATGTGTGATAAAACGCGCCTCAAATGATAAGTGGACGGATAATAGGAGAACCGCGCTGCAGAACGACCGTGATTGACAGTCGATCAAGTTGACGCGCATTCCACACCTTGGCGTCACAGTGAACACCAACGTGCACCCGCTTACAGCTGCAGTATAAGGAGGGCGTGCACTACAAGCTGCAAACACTACCGCACTGAATGTACCTGGAGAGCTGGCCCGGGACGA
>CAYQLE010000104.1:0-1110 GCA_964418265.1 uncultured Candidatus Saccharibacteria bacterium | reverse complement strand
TTAAAGTACGTGGCGCAACCTCACAATCTGCCGAGTACCTTTCGATACAAGACGTGAATGGTACACGTCTCTTTAATGTTGCATCAAACGGCAACGTCGGTATCGGTACGACGACACCATCGCGCACATTGTCTGTGGTCGGCACGGTTGGGCTTGCGGGACTCACCACAAACACAGGTGGAGTTACCTCTGCGCTCTGTTTGGATTCAAATAATCAAGTAACGCGCAACACGGATAACGAAACCTGCGTTGCGTCGTCGGCTCGCTATAAACATAATATAGAAACACTTGATGATGTGGCGGCACTCGGCATCATCACGGCGCTTCGACCGGTAACTTTTGAGTACACAGCATCTCCCGGAATACGCTACGGTCTTATTGCAGAAGAAGTGGAAGGGGTAGATGCACGCTTGGTGAGCTACAACGACGCAGGCTTGCCACAAGCGGTGCGCTACACGGATATTATCCCGCTCCTCATAAAGAGCGTAAAAAGCATAGTGGCGTCTATTTCTGGATTTGCAGAACAATTTACGACTAAAAAACTGTGCGTTGGTACTACCTGCGTGACAGAAGAGGAATTCAAGGCGATGGTGTTGATGGCAGGTCAAACACCTTCTTCATCAAATACAGAACCATCAGCACAAATAGATGAAGAAACCACTTTACCTCCACCAATAACACCGGAAGAGACGGGACCCGATGAAAATACATATACTACAGACACGGTCGATACCGGCAGTGACGCGTCTTCTGAGTCATCGATAGTAACACCAACACCCAGCCCCGATTCTACCGAGGAATAAGCTATAATTAAAAATCATGACACGAAAAAAAGAAACAGAAGATATAGTTAAAGAAACAGAGCCTGTGCTTGATGCAGAGACCGTTTCAACGACTCGAAAAAAATCCTCGAGCAGACACTTTTTGTTTTCGATAAGATCTATACACCGATTAAAATTGAGAACCATCATCATCGCCACTTTTTTGATTATCGGGTGGCTAGGAGCGATTTATTTTTATAACCAATACAGTACAATCGCGAGCAATCCACAGGTAGTAGCACAGAAACAAGCGACTAAGGTATTGACTGATCTTTCTTCCATTATGGAG
>CAYQLE010000103.1:0-1120 GCA_964418265.1 uncultured Candidatus Saccharibacteria bacterium | reverse complement strand
GATACGATTTTATTAGATTGTTTTTAACATTCTATTTTTAGAACTCCCCTTAAAAACATGATGAGGCCGTGCCGTCCCATTCTCAACAAGCTCATTACGGATTTTCATTGGGAAATGAACATCCAACAATCCATTGCTATGTATATGTCCCAATTCGCTATTCAGATAATTAAATTGTAACCCTCCATATTTATGTTGCGATAGCGTAACTCCTTCCCACAAGCTCACTTTATTTTCAATATCATCAATGTACCCTGGAATATTTTTATTGGCAATTGCCGTGATCAACCCAGCTATAGAATCAAAAACCTGAGGCAGGAGCGGAATGTGTTTTAACGGAGAAAAATATTTTACTACAAAGTCAAACACGTTTTTTATTCTCGCTTAAATATTTTATTTGTTCCATTACTCTTAAATGCACATTTCGGGTAATACTTTCCGCCCATAAATCATAATACGATGTTGGAAAAACATAAAGCCTGTACCAACTCGTCCCCGTCAGCGTGGTGGTACCGTCTCCGTTATCTTTCAATAAAAATTGTCCTTTCAAAATATCAATATGCCCCATGATCTCCGGGTCGCGTGGCTGATGAGTAATATTAAATGTTAACTCTTCATTGGGCTTATACACCGTCATTACTTCATCAAATACATATCCATTGCTGAAAATGCATTTTCTTCCTGCGCCCTGGCAATGTGCATCAACAGTTGATGCAACAGGACTCGGCATTCCTGCACGGAACAACCAGTACTTGCTTTCTTTTGTAATGGGTTCGTACTCGGCCACATATTTCCATACTTCGGATACAGGTGCATTTATAGTAACAACATCAACAACTTTATTTTCATAATAGTGTGTGGAAAAACAATCGATCATAAAAATAAAAAACAAGGTGCCAACAACACTTACATTCAGTGTATTATTGTTTTTCTTGAACATGGCCCTGCCAATAAATGCGCCTCCCAATACAAAACCGCAGAGCAGCGGCGAAACAATAATCAGGCAGACCACTCCTTCACCTAAAAAAATAAAACTGAGACCTATTGCAAGAAACGAAACCGTAATACTAAAGGGGAGTTCTAAAAATCAAATTGTTAATAAATAACGATATAACTAATT
>CAYQLE010000102.1:0-1121 GCA_964418265.1 uncultured Candidatus Saccharibacteria bacterium | reverse complement strand
GGAGCTCTGTTCTTTGGTCAGAACGACTACGCTAGTCAGGAGGTGATGGTGGCTGTGATCATGAGTGTGTGTGCCGCTGTATCTACCGGTATGTTTGCACACTTCTTCGCGCGATCGGGCCCTCTGCACCCTATGGCAGTTCACCATTTGGAGATGGAGAGTCGAGCTGATCTGCAGTTCTCCCTCGAGGATTTCGAAGACGATGTGGAGATGCAAGTGTTGGCTGCAGATGCTCCCGTCAACGCTGTCATCACCGTGGAACCAGCGACTGTGGTTGCGGGCTCCAAGCTGCAGACGGTGCACGTCGCAAACGCGGGCGCTGGATTATTTTCCGCAAAATCCGCAAAGGTTGGCGCCGCATATCAAGTGCTGCAGCCACAGCAAAGCGAAGCCGCAATGATATCGAACCAGAGCGCGTCAGGACACGGTACCACAGCCGGATTCACTGTGTTAACGGAGCTGGCACCTGCCTCAAGCCTGCAGCCAGTTTCAGCTGCAAACTCGTTACCTGGAGAGGTACAGATGGATGACGAGCCGGTTGCTCGAGGATATCACTCTAGACCAGTATCGGGCACGCTAGCGGACATGTCTGGATTTGCTGCACCAGCTTACACTGCCCCAGATCAATCCAAACAGGAAACTTTGATCGGCAGCGCGGAGACCACGGGCAAAGAGCTGGGCATCGATTCCAGTGCTGCTCGTAGTCACAAGTCCAATCGCGTGGTTCCACTGTCACCATCAGCCGCGGGTCGCTCACCACGCAAATCAACGTTTCAAGACGAAGCTCCAGGAGGCTCTGTGATGTCACACAAGTACGGCCTGAATATGATTCGACAAGTGGTGGGTCAAACCGCAGCCAAGTCGGGCTGGGAGGGTGAGATGGATCTCAAACAGGCGGAGAAGCGATTCCGCAAAGAGGAACAGCTGCGTCATAAACATGTGACTCGTCGCTACCCCACCTGGGTGCTGGTGCTGACCTGGGTTGTAGCACTGCTGTGGATTGGAGGCTGCGTGTGGTTGATTCTGGTGTTTGGACTCAAGTTTGACCGAGAAAGTACCACTGACAAAGCGGGTGCATTAGGTGAAGCAACGATTGACAAATCGTGGCCTATCAGCACGCG
>CAYQLE010000101.1:0-1131 GCA_964418265.1 uncultured Candidatus Saccharibacteria bacterium | reverse complement strand
AAAAAAGTCTTGATGATACCAACTTGTCTGATTCAATGAAGGAAGCTAAAAAACAAATTCAAGCTTTTTATGAAAAACAAGAAGAAGAGTGGGCAGAAACCTCAAATTCAAAAGAGGATATTAAAACATTTTTCTCACCAGAATATCTCACCACTCTTTCATTAGGAGAATATATTACTCTTCTTAAAAGATTTCCTAGTCAGATGGTGACACATGTGACCAGACAGGGTGTTAGAGATCATCTAGGTGCTGTTAACCATTGGGCCGGTATTAACAAATTCACTGATGGATTTAAGGATGTTGTAGAAGCTGGAACTTTGAAAAGTGCATTCGGAATAATTGTTACTGAAAATGCTAAAAATGAAGAAATTGCTAATTTTTTAGGATTAAAACATAGAACAAAAGAAGAAGCGGTAAGCTATCTTGAAGAAATTCTTGAAGAAGAAAGTCAACACCATGATGGAAGTTTCGCTGATAGAAAAGCAGTTCACTTTGCAACAGAAGAAGTTGCTGACGCACATTATGGAGCAGAAACAGGTAATGAAATATTTTGTGCATACCCCTCAGCTTTAATTGCCTCGCAATATTTTTTTAGTGGACAACTTAGTAAGGCTGAAGGAGGATACCATAATAATCAATGGGTTTTTCTAGATGAAAAAAAAGATGGTTTAGATATTAGTGCAGGACTTGTTTTTATTCCTAAAAACAATCAAGTAAATAGAAAAAATGGTTCAAAATATGAATTAGATGAGCAAATGCAACCAACCGAAAACGTTGAACTTTTAGACAAAATTTCTGAAATTACTTCTCAGGATGGCTTTGAAGATTTTGTTAGTAAACATATAAAAATATTTAGTGAAACAAATCGTGGAGATACTGAAAAATTAATAGATGATGAACCACTAAACGATCGTGAAAAAATTATAAAAAGAAATATTCTTAATGCCCAAAATGATCTGAAAAATAATCTTGGCGTTTCTGATTTAGAGACTCAAAAAATAATCTTGAATTATGATTTTTTCTTTGGAGCGCAAGACTTTAAAACACATCAGAATAAAAATTTTATTAAAGAAAGGCTTTATAATCTGGGATTTAAATTTAAACCCGCTCAAGATACTATTTCTTCAGAAG
>CAYQLE010000100.1:0-1149 GCA_964418265.1 uncultured Candidatus Saccharibacteria bacterium | reverse complement strand
GGTATAACTATGACACTTGCGGCGTGGTTTGACCCGGGCGAGCACTGAACACCTCCGGTTCGTTCGTCGCTCGTCATACAGGTGGTACGAGATGCAAAGGCTTTTGTGCAGCAAGCAGACGAAAGCGGAAGCGGCAACATCACTATGTCTGAATGGCAACGTTCGTGGAGGCGGACCGCTCAAGCAGAAGGAAACCAAGCGGTGGAAAATTTCATTCTTCATTACGCGGACGCACTGGAGCACCACTCTCACGGTCATCATGACCACGATGTACATGCGACCGAGGAATAGGTGTATAGCGGTTGATTGAGTGGGTGAGCGCTAGCTTTCGCCCAACGTCCAGGAACGTCGATAAATCGTTCAAAATTATGCGCTGCTGTTGCGGGGCTGGTGCAGTTGTGATGCCAAACCGTGATATGAATGTTGCAGGTGAAGCCCACAAGTTTGTTTTTTATTTTGGGTTCCGAAGGAGTATACGACGTGCTCCCGTTTGTCGTCGTACTGCGATTGTGTTTAGCTGGTTTAGTGCAAGAGCACGAAGATGTGTTTACAGGTTGGGCTGAATAAAATTTCTTGCTTATTCAAATGCATCATCAGTCATCCGACCATTGTCTTGTGACGGGCGTTGATCACCTCCAGATGACCTGCATGTACAGTCGATGCGAACCGAGGCTGGGTTCAACTGACATATGCATTTATCCACCGATCATCAGAGTTAATGTGGCTCTTCGAGCTGTTTGAAGGCCATGAATGCCACCGATGCCACCGTTAGAATGGTGCAATGTCATCATATATTGTACTGTTGACCAGTGTATGTACAGCTCGTGGTATTGAGCTCCGAGCTTCCAGCTTTACGGTGTCAGTAGTAGAGACTAACCAGGGAAGTGGGTAAGGCCTTCACCGCTAATTGAGGTACGCGCCTTTTTCGCGATCGAGTTTTGCGCACGTACAGTCTGCTTTTCGTCATCCGCCAGCCATTATTCGTGCGCGTGAACCGACTTCGGGAACCCTTGTTAAGATCCTATCGATTGCTGTTCCGTCAACCAGACCTTTTTGCCGAAGCTCAGAGACCCATTCGCAGG
Source organism: uncultured Candidatus Saccharibacteria bacterium (assembly GCA_964418265.1). GTDB lineage: Bacteria > Patescibacteriota > Minisyncoccia > Phycocordibacterales > CALRBL01 > CALRBL01. Next base: position 67 of record CAYQLE010000100.1, on the reverse strand, counting down.
CATCGCAGAACAACAGGGATGGATCATCAAGACTACAACAGATACTATCACGATAATTCGTACGGCT
>CAYQLE010000099.1:0-1193 GCA_964418265.1 uncultured Candidatus Saccharibacteria bacterium | reverse complement strand
AAAACGTTATAGCCAATGGTAACAGACGACAATAAACCAATCAAAGTGACAAACAATGTCAAACACACCAAAAAATTTAAAATACCCAAAACAATGAGAAAAAAAATCAATCTACTGATTACGCTGACTTTATTGTATAGCGTTAATATGTTTGGACAAACATATAACAAGCAAAATACTTATTTAGATGCTTTAGAGCTAAATAATATTTATACGCAGAATGAAAATTATAGAGGACCCGATAATATTATTTATTATGAGAAATTTGATGCAATCTTAAAAAAATATGGAATCAATGAATCAAATAAAGAATTAAATATTTTTTTAAAAAAAAATTATATTGAAAGAGAGGTTGTAAATGCCAATGTATCTTCTTATGACAAAAGTGGTAAAGCAAAAGTTGAATTTGATAGTTATAAGGAATTAAGCCTACAAACGAACCAACTTAATCCAACTAATTGGCAAGCCTCTGCTATTAATGGTTTAGCAAACTTTATGGCAGGAAGATTCAAACAAGAAGTATTACATGGTGCCATAGACCAAATATTTAAACAAATAATAAAAACAAAAGAAGATTCAGTATTAGTTAAATCAATTTTCCCTAAAACTTATAAGCAAATAGGAGATTTGTATGGTTTAGGTTCATATTACACTGCTGACCTACTATTATTAAGACAAACTGCTCAAATTGATATTGAGCAATTGCCAAATAACATAATCAAAAACCCGGAAACTATTTTTCCTTCCTTAAAGAATAAGCCAAAAATAAAAGATATGCTGGCTCTTGGGAATTACATTGTTGAATACAGCCAGCAAGGACAAACCTTAGAACGCTTACTTTCAACATTGGCTAACGAAACATATTCGTCAGACTCTACTATTTATAAAATATTAAATGTTGCAGACTTAATTTCTCAAGCCTTATTAGACACATTTGACAAAACTGGTAGTAAAGACATTTGGGTAAATCCAATCAATATTTTACCAGCAACATCAAACTCATTGAAAACATCAAACTCATTGAAAAATATGGAAGTCAGATATTTTTACGGCTTGTTGTATCAACAATTAATTCAAATTCCAGAATTCAAAAGCTATTTAGAAAGTCAGGATTCTAATGACATAATATTAATTGCAACCAAAATTCAAGACTTAGTCAGATTTGTCAACAAATTAAACAACACCTATAATTA
>CAYQLE010000098.1:0-1205 GCA_964418265.1 uncultured Candidatus Saccharibacteria bacterium | reverse complement strand
TTGCCATAGTCGGAGCTCTTTACCTGAAGTGGGATTATCCAATCGTCGTCAGGGAAGACAAGAAAATCCCAACCGTTCTTGTAGTACTCGCCGTCACGTGGCGGCCGATAGTAGTTAAAAATCTCTCCTCTTTGGATGAGCGATCTTAGGGCTTCTTCTACCCTAACCTCGCTATCTTCGCCCTTGTCCCTAATGTCTCGCTCAGCGAGACTAAGGGAATCTCCAACCCTTTGCCAAGACATAGAGTTGAATCTTCTAGGCCCTTCTTCTTTTTTCAAGTAACCTCCTAATCATAGTATACGGTACTTAGTAGTATTTGACAATAGGGGGCAAAAATGGGGTTGACTTTTGCTCATAAATCATGCTATAATGTAAGTATATGAGTTTGGGCTTAGCCATGGTGGCTGGGCCGTGATTAGGGGGCAATATGTGCATCATTTGCACAAAGGAGGACGAGAGTGATTAAATTCATTTCAGCGGTTATGGCCGTCGGGGCGATCATGGTTTTCTTTGTCGGCTTGAGCGACATGGAAGAGTTTGTTCGGCCCCAAGGTCGTAATGTGATGGTCCACGTCGGGCCTAGACTATTCTATAACATCGACTACTACTGCTGTGACGCTTCAGGCGTCGAGCGAGTCGATGTGTCCGACCGGTTGTTTTGGAGGGCGACCTATCGGTTCAAAGAAATCGAGGGCCAGCTCATGATCCAAGATCCGGCCTGCAAGGTCGTCGAGTGTCGGGATCCGTCCATCTACTGGCAGCTCCCCGACGAACTCCGGCAAAACATCGAGTACGCGCGCAAGCGTGCTCTCGAGTACCAGATGGCTCGGGGTCGAAGCCTTGGCGGATTGAAAGTGCGTCCCAACTAAGCAGAGGGCGCGAGGCCAGCAAGGCGTGTACACGATGTACGCGCCGGGCTGGTCCTCTTTTTTTATTCTCAAAATTGTATAGTATAGCCATATATGGATCGCCACACTCACAAAGCTTATTTTTACGTTTATATAATAAAAAGCTTAAAAACTGGTGGGATATATATTGGTTGTACAAATGATTCAAATAAACGTATAAAAGATCATAATGATGGCAGATAACGTTTCTAAAATTAAAGACAGGCTTGATGTGGTTGAGGTTTTGAGTGGCTACATGAAGCTTCAGAAGGCCGGCATTAATTATAAAGGCCGGTGTCCATTTCATAACGAAAAGAC
>CAYQLE010000097.1:0-1209 GCA_964418265.1 uncultured Candidatus Saccharibacteria bacterium | reverse complement strand
TTCTGGGGGTTTGCCCCTCGACGTGGGCCATCCAGCGACCATCTCCATATTTGCTCATCGTGACTTTCATCGAATGCCTCCAATATTTATATATTACCATAATTATTAATAATAGTCAAATGTAATTTTGTTGTAAATATGCTAGAATAGATAGGTAATGTCTTTCATATCTAAAATATTCGGGGACGCCAATACTAGGTATATTAAAGACCTAGAGCCGATAATGCACAGAATAAATGACCTCGAAAAGGATCTCGTGGATCTTTCGGATGCTCAATTAAAAGAAAAGACTAAAGAATTCAAAGGCCGTATTAATAACGGCGAGTCTTTAGACGATTTGTTGCCAGAAGCTTTCGCCACTGTTCGGGAAGCATCTAAACGAACACTGGGCCAACGTCATTATGATGCTCAGCTTATTGGAGGCATTGCTTTACATAGAGGAACAATTTCAGAAATGAAGACCGGAGAAGGAAAGACTCTTGTGGCCACAGCTCCAGTTTATTTAAATGCTTTAACAGGTAAGGGGGTCCATATGGTGACTGTCAATGATTATCTTAGTCGTCGTGATGCGGCTTGGATGGGGCAGATTTATGATTTTCTAGGTTTGACGGTGGCTTGTATTAATCATGAGGCCAGTTATCAATATGATGCTTCTCATGTCACCAAAGAAGAAGAAGCTCAAGAAGACACTGAAGGTAGTTTTAAAATAGTCCATGAATTACTTCGTCCGATTACTCGTCGACAAGCTTATGCCGTGGATATAACTTATGGCACAAACAATGAGTATGGTTTTGATTACCTGCGAGATAACATGGCTTATGAGTCAGGGCAAATGTCACAGCGTTCATCAGAAGAGGGGGGTCATAATTTTGCCATTGTTGATGAGGTAGACTCAATTTTGATCGATGAAGCTCGTACTCCTTTAATTATCTCTGCGCCAGATGAGGATTCTGGTGAACTTTATCAAACCTTTTCTCGCATCGCACCTAAATTAAATAAAGAGGAAGGGGACTATGTCTTAGATATAAAAGAAAAGGCAGTTTCAATTACTGAAAAAGGTATAGAAAAAGTGGAACAATTATTAGGAGTTAAAAATATATACGATGAAGGTGGAGTGAAATATGTTCACCATCTTGAACAAGCCTTGAAAGCTCAATTTATTTTCAACCGAGATCAAAACTATGTCGTCAAAGACGGTGAAGTTATTGT
>CAYQLE010000096.1:0-1210 GCA_964418265.1 uncultured Candidatus Saccharibacteria bacterium | reverse complement strand
GTGTGTGTGTGTGTGTGTGTGTGTGTGTGTGTGTGTGTGTGTATGTGGGTGTGTATGTATGTATGTATATGTGTGCGCATGTTCTGTATAAACACTACCTTGGAGCTTTCAATCTTTGCGGCCTTCGCAGATGGTCCAAACACCGAGATGCCTGTGTTGAACCCGATAGATCAAACATTCAATCTTCAATTCACACCGCATCGCGATCGTGATGCAGAATCACCAGTGCATAACAACAATTCAAAGCGCAAAGAACAGACCACAGTGCCAAGACACCGCTATTCAAGTGGAGCACACTTGAAATTATGCTCAAGTTACACATACCGTGCTTAGTAAGACGGTCTACAATGCCTGCATCAAGGGGATCTTCAGGTCCCACCACAACCAGTCCGATATCGTGTTGCCGACATGCGGATACCACGGCAGCGAAGCCATCTGAAGCGTCCACGGCGATTGACAGGTTGACGATCCTTTTCAATACGGTTTGCGCTGCCGCAGCAGAGCCTGAGGCACCATCCGACTTGGCGCTCGGGATAGAAGCGATATCTGCAGTGCCTGCGGCTGTGCCGCCGTTACCGGGAGCCGCAAACACCGTGCGAACAGCGGGAGATAGAGACAGCTTCCAGGCGATGGTGTGTTCGCGGCCACCTGAGCCGATGACCAACACGTTCTCCAGCGGTGACGCAGGTACCGACATTTTGACACAGCTCACAACAGGGGACAAATCGGATGGCAATGGCTGTGCACGACGCAACGCACTGCAATCGAAGCATGCACAACAAATCGTGGCAAAGTTCAATTAGGGAATAGCGCCATTGGAGCCCTCATTAGCAGTCGATTAGAAGAGGGACCTCCGCGAGATCTTTTCAAAGTGCGAGTTATCATACTCTGCCACCAAACCACTGCTGCCATCGTCATGAAGGCTATTCTGGTGTTCGCGTGCGTGCTGCTGGCGGCGTCTGCTGCCCAGGCCATCGACTTCGAGGTAGATGCCAACTACACCCTCTTCACGGAGTACATGCGCGAATATCGCAAGGAGTACTCCTCAATGGAGGAGATGGTTGTGCGGTACGTCACGATGAATATCTCCGTCGTGAATTTCGTTCGTTCCTTGCGCTGCACGGTGCCGTTGGGGCTCCACATAAGTGCATCTCCGTGGATATATCATATGAATCTTTGCACGTTCGGCTTTTTCCCCATGTGTATTTCG
>CAYQLE010000095.1:0-1214 GCA_964418265.1 uncultured Candidatus Saccharibacteria bacterium | reverse complement strand
CACACACACACACACACACACACACATACATACATACACACGCACACACACGCATGATACATTGGCACACACCATCATGAGCGATGCGCGTAAATGTCACAAACATATTTGATAGCTTACCAGGAAGAGGTTCGACTGTAAATCCAGTCGATTGTACATATACTGCAATGATCCCTGGCTCCAGTTCAAAATACACAAGCAGAGTGCATTCACCAGGTTCTTGCTCTTCCCACACTATGTGGTGGAACACATAGTGATCGGATTCGACAACGAACGGTGGGGATTGATCCCATCCACAGATTTCGACCCGAACCGGGGGGACTTGCAACTTCAGTGTGACGGAAAGCACGTCGTACACACGAAGTGATGATCCCGTATGAGTGAAGATCTGCACACTGGTTACAGGGCAAGCAAAGCTCTCCGTCTGTCCGAGAGTGACGGTTGCAGTAACCGCGTGCACCCCAAGATTTTGTAGCGTGGTCGGGAACGTGGCTGCCTGCTCTCGCTGCGTTAGTGGTTCGCGAGCGTAAGGAAGAAGTAGGAGACTGTTGCTTCCCTCTGGATTGATGGAGAAAAAGTACTCGCGCAGGTTCACGGGTGCTGGCTCAGTCGTGGAATTAATCAGACGAGCCCATGAGGTGATGTCAAGTGGATTCAAGATGGAGTCATACGCGGTGGTTTCGTCAGTCCCTAACTGCAGGAAAAGCCCCCATGTGCACGCATCACATCCACAGCCACAGCAGAGTGGACACAATGAGAACTAATTCCATGGCTTTGAAATTTTGCCGACCAGCATCGCACAGTCGCGCGGAATGAGACACTGAGCTTACCTTGAATCGACCTGCGAAGAATTCTGGTAGAATTGCAACCCGAGACGTGCAACTGTAGACCGTCGCCTCGAAGGTCGCCGCGCTTGAGTTCACCGCTGGGGACAAATCGTCCGGGAAACGTACCACCACTGGTCCATGTGTCGACCATGCCATGCAGTGCACACGTGCATAATATTGGGAGGTGTGTGTCGTGTGGCCAAGCACAATCAGATTCGACACATCGTTTCAGTCAGTACGCAGCAGAAACAGAACACTAGTGCGACGGCAATGTCACGCAACAATGCTCAAGCCTCTGCACTTCAATGACCAACGCACCTACAAACACGACGAAGCCCGTGTCCTGCGTGTACACTGGCACCACTCCGGACTCATCTGGACTGAGAT
>CAYQLE010000094.1:0-1225 GCA_964418265.1 uncultured Candidatus Saccharibacteria bacterium | reverse complement strand
AATATGCACGATGCAAGGGATACGAAACCGCCTTACAAGAATAGCCAGGCCTCACCTTAGATTAGCCTGGCTCTAGATCGAAAAAAGCCTGGCTTTTACGAATGTGAGCCGGCTCTCTGAAATCGAGAAGCCTGGCTACACGAAAAGTGCAGCCTGGCAAAGCCACATTGTAGGGCTCCATCAAAGAATGCGATATTATGGCTTATGCGGTCATGTATTTTTTTCGCGCAAACCCGAACTGCCAACCTGGCACAACAAAAGCACACACAAGATGAACGTACGTCATCACCAATTGATGCGACGAATTCGTCTCATGCACGATCGCTCGGAACGCATGCAATGCTTGCTGCTTGATTGCCTTCTTCGCGCTTGACACGTCTGATCCTGATAGAAATTCGATCGATCTGCCCCGTTTTGGAGCGATCCTTGACTCCACAGTCGACACACTGACCAAGCGCAAAGATTGCTCCTGCTTGCGGGAAAGGCGCTGTCTGCCAGCGCCAGCTTTGAGCGCGCTGTCAATGTTTCGCACATGCAAATCCGCCAATGCTGCTCGTTTCTGGTGCGCGTAAACAGAGGAAACAAAAGGAGCACAGCCACCGATAACAAAATCGTAGGATCGTAGGAAATACGGTGCCACACTCCGTCCACTACAAACTGCTCGCTAGCGGCATTGACGTCCACAAGACTCGCCATTCGAAGTGAGCCAGCGTAAAATCTGGCGGTATTGCAAACAATGCGGGTGTTTTGAACCACCAAACTTTGAAAGTTCAGATTAGGAAGCCTTTTGAGCCCTGATGCCAGGCCATCCAAATTCCGATGCCTGGCTTCCTTTTTCGAAGCCTGGCTTTCTGAGGTGATGCCGACCAATCGCCAAACGCACGCACGTCGAACGGCATGGGCGCAAGAGCATCAAATTCAGAAATCGGAATCGATGTCCCATGTACTAGATAATTCCGAGCTTACAGCCTCTTGCGTGCACGCGTGGCTTTGCAAGGTCTTGGTGTCAACCTATTTTGATGAGACGAAAATTGGTTGGCATCACGAGCAGAACAAGTGTCGTCGGAGTTTTCCGGATTTTCGCCGTCGAGAAGGCCTGGCAATCCGAAAAACAAGCCAGGCTATTCTTGTAAGGCGGTTTCGTATCCCTTGTGCAATTTCGATCAGTTTGGTGTGCAATGCTGATGTTGATTGTCAATGCTTGCCGACTTTTTTGTTGAGCGCA
>CAYQLE010000093.1:0-1227 GCA_964418265.1 uncultured Candidatus Saccharibacteria bacterium | reverse complement strand
CTGGCATTCGAAACCATCGGTAGCAAGGATGAGGACAGTGTGGTGTCGGTGACGTGCGGCACGGAGTGCGCTGAGCACGATGTAAGCGACCAGCTTGAATCGGTTTGGTGGATACGTGTGCTGGCCTCGCTCTGGATCAGTGCGCACATGGGTTGGCCTGTTTAAATTCTGTTGTGCTGTAGCACATCGTACTCGCGTCAATTCATTCTTTCCCTGTGTTGCATGTATCAATCAGGTCACAACACCTGAAGTGCAATACGCACAACAGGGCGCTCATCGGCACGGCTATTACTTCAAGCAGCCGCTGCGAGTGGCCCCGTATCTGTACGATCTGGCCTGTGTGCGCAGGCTGCATCTGCATTTTGTAATTGAGTCTCCTACGGACGATGAGCCGTTGGGCTACGCTGTGCTGCCGCTCAAGCACTACCTCAAGCCCAAGGTGGGCGATGGTACAGCGTTCAGGGCGGACGTGTTCAAAGACGGATTCCGCGTGGGCCTGGTACGATGATGCTTGCGAATGAATGTGGCATACAGCAATTGACTAACTGCCTTGTTGGGACTTGTGACGTCTGTCCGCACGCTGTTGGATGTTTATCTTGAATACAGCTGCTGGGCACTGCATACATCCAGGTAGTGTGAGAGCAGACACAATCGGTCATCAACGCGATTGCGCAGTCCACTTACCTCATGCTCTGTGTTTGCGTTCATTCAGTTTCTAGACGATGCGACAGGTCAGTGGTAGTCTAATCCAACCTGGAGGTTAGCTGTCTGGAATTGGGCGGGCCCTGGATCCTTGCGTGTATGGCACTGTACTGGCCTTGGTCGCTCCAAATCCAGAGCTTCATTTGATTGTCATATCTGCGCGTTCCTCAAGTTTTCATTTTAATCAACATCACATACACGTAACTTTCTTTTCTCTTTTCCACCCCGTGCAAGCCGGCTTGGTCTACTGATTGCGCACGCAAATGAAGCATTAGTGGGGATGCTATTTGTATGATGCAGCAGTACCCACACCGTGACACGCACTCAGCCTCGTATATCGCGCGATCGCAATTCAATCGCGAGCATTAGATCTTAACAAGAGTGAATATAACTTATCACAATCGGATATTGCGGTTGTGCTTGAACGCCCCAGCCAGATCGAAACTAGAGCCTTGATCACAGCGCCTCCTTAGGGTTGATCTGCAGCTTGTGAGATGCAGCATGCTCATCACACATCCACGCAAT
>CAYQLE010000092.1:0-1235 GCA_964418265.1 uncultured Candidatus Saccharibacteria bacterium | reverse complement strand
GTGCATTGCCGGCGCCCGCTGGTGCTGGTGCTGGAGTAGGGGTGGGGGAATTGCGATTAGCATTGGTCGCAACGTTGTTAGTGGGGGCACCCGGCCGCCGGGCGGGAGGCCGGCCGGTCAACTCTTCGGCTGCTGAGTCAGTCTCCACCTCCACTTCAGTCTGGTGCATGTGCTGAGCCAGATCAGTGATATCAGCCTCAGTCATGTGCTTCACATTAGAGTACACCTCCAGGAAGCTCGCAGCACCCGATAGGGAGCAGTCGCTACGCTTGACGATGAAGGTGTGCTCTGTGCCGTCCATATGCTTGCGGTCAATGGGCAGATCACACTGCAGCACCTGCTTGGGCTTGCCCGCACCCACACCAGGCGTCATGGTCTCCACGGTCACCTTGATTTTCTTGCCATGCATGCCCTTGCCGTCAGGATCGTCCACTTGGAATGTGTACGGGTGGAACCAGAAGTGGAAGTTCTTATGCTCGGGTTCCCGGTACGCAAAGCGCGATGACTGGGCAGGTGCCGCGTCCAGCCCAACCTTCACACGAGCTAGCGTCTTAGGCTCCGAGAAGCCATCGAAGTTCCGGCCTCCCAGCACTCGAATGACCACGGCTGATTTGACACCGTCCATCTTCTGCTTGAAGCGCTCTGCCATGTGCTTGAGTGCGGCCTCGGCCTCTTGATTGGAGCGCGCAATCTCGTCGAGGAAGAGGGTGTCCACCTTGTGTAGGCGGGAGTAGCGGGCCAGGTACTTCTCTGCTCCCTTGATCTCGTCGTACAGCTGAGTGCCGAACACGTCGTTCATGCGGCCAGTGTCCCACATGGACACGATGTCCTTCCAGAAGTTGGCTTGCTGACGAATCCAATCGAACATGACGCGGTTCAGCGTATCGATGCCTGGCAGCGCTACCACGCGGGTGGTCGCAAAGCGAGGCGCGACGGCCTTGGTCAGGGGCTCACCGAAGGTGAAGTGAGCGGACACATCGGAATCGGTGAAGGTGTCGCGAGACGTGTTGAGAGCGGGTCCTGCTGCAGCCGCCACGGAGGTGCGCTTCACGAAGGCGATCATATTGGCGGTGCGGGTGGGCGCCACCAGATCCTTGAAGCTGGGATTAGCACCATCAGGCACAAACGTGCTAGCAGGGGCAGGGGCAGTGCCAGCCGGCGCATTACCGTTAGCGGGGGCCGGATTAGGCTGGCCATTAGCAGCAGCAGGCGGGGCCGCATTGCCTGGATTAGCG
>CAYQLE010000091.1:0-1235 GCA_964418265.1 uncultured Candidatus Saccharibacteria bacterium | reverse complement strand
GTATTTGTGTGTATGTGTGTGTGTGTATGTATGTGTGTGTATATGTGTGTGTGTGGTGCTTTCTGCTCATCGAATGTCACATGTCTCCATGCTACAGTTGCTGGAGCTGCGCGAGCGCTTCGCCAAATCTCAAGAGGCATCAGCTGCAGTTCGACCCTCGGCCAGTGCCGTCAGCGGGTCTGATGCCGACTCTGAGCGGGAAAGTCACGCCGCACTCGTGCGGGATCTACAGCGGCAGATTAGAGAGGTGAGTCCATGAGTGATGTCAATGCTCATCATCCTGTGTGCATGAACACTCAATGGCTATGTGAAATGGCTGTTCCTACACCGACCGCTTGGCGCAACATAGCACGCTGCGGCTCTCGAAGACAGCCAACGCAAATTTCAAGAAGCGAAGGCTTTCTCTGATCGTCGAGACGTGCAGTTTGCGGAGCAGCTGAAGCGTATCAACTCCAGCTATGAAGAGGTGAGGCTTCGCTTGTGCTTTTCTCACAAGCTGACAGCGTGATTCACAGCCTTTGTTGCGTGTGCATAAACTGTGAACTCTCACAACAGCTTCAAAGACAGAAGGATGTTGAGCTGGCTGAAGCACAGTCACGTGAGGACACACTGTTAGCCCGCCTGTCACAGGCTGAGGACCTCGCGAGTCAGGTATTGCGAGTTGAGCAGCTTGGTTTGCGATGCAGACGCTACCATAGCCGCGATCGTGCCTCTCATCAATGTCTGATGTGCAGGCCAAAGCCGCTGCTCAGGCCCTTAATCTCAAATTAAAGGACGCTCAACGGCGCGATGAGCAGATGAATCAGCAGCTGAATGAGATGGCTAATGATCTGGCGACCCGTGATAAGAGCCTGCAGGATATTCAAGCTCTGCAGCAGGTAGAATCGTATTTATCAACATTACACCAGCTCACTATCCAGTCTAATTCAACTCGTGTGATCCGGTGTTGGACATGCTGTGATCCTGCGCTTAGGTTCGAGTGCTGGAGCTGGAATCGCAATTGCGGCAGTCGCAACAACCAGATCAGCGCGCAGAGGTGAGCACTCACGCTGCTGTTGATATGTGTGCAAATTATCAATCACTCGATCTTTCTTGATCGCAATTTCCAATCCTATCTCATCCTGTCTCCCTGCCCTTGGGGTCTTGACTCCCTTGCGGTCTTGACTGACGCATGGTAACCCTGCTGCAGTCCAATCACTCTACGGCAGCGTTAGAGCAAGCACTCGCTGACGCGC
>CAYQLE010000090.1:0-1248 GCA_964418265.1 uncultured Candidatus Saccharibacteria bacterium | reverse complement strand
GCCCATACTGAACAGGCCTGGGCACCCTTCGGCTGGTCGAGGCTCGCTGAGGCACTCCTCAGAGCACACCAGCGGCGGCGCTCCACTGAGCTCAGTCTCCTCGCGACGACCAAGCCGGGCACGTACGAATAGTGCAGCCGTTCTAACACAGCTGACCGACGACGAACAGAGTGTGCTGAACTTATTGTCGTGAAGGGTGAAGCCGCAGCTGCAAAATTGTGCTCTGGAGCCATTTGCGTCTTTCGTCTCGACTACCTCATACAGCATATGCAGTGATCAATATATAGCTCGGCTTTCATCACGATCGCCGTCTCGATGCACGAATTACTGCATAAACGAAAACGAAATATATGAGGCGATGTAGCACTCTCGGAATCGATTCTTCGACAAGAGGTCCCAACGCTTGCTTGCGCAATGCGGCTTCTTCGAGTCTGATTTCGTCCCACAACGCAACTTCTCGAATCCAGCACATCGTCAGTACAACTCAGCCAAATCGACCAACAGGCTTGTTCGGAGCATTGGCTTTGTCAGTTCGCGGTGTTGAACAGCTGAGCGCCCCGACTTGTCATCGACTGCTTTTGTCTCAATTTTGCAACATCGTAGCTATAGTTGTAATTGGTGCCTCTTATGGTTAAGCGTGGAAACGAGCGAATTTGATTCAGAATGACCCGTACGGGGTTGAAGCATACGACGGAAACAACATGACAGTTATGGCACGATGTCAATGGATGTGTTGGCAAGGCACAGTCCGACCATGGGTACCCACGTCTGGCCTGCAGGCAGATCAGCTATGGTGTGATCCACCAGTCTACTTTTGATACGTAGAGTGCGGGCCTCACAGCTCAGGGTCAACTCCACCACATCACCCTCAGACCACAGGTGTGTATCCACAGAGGTGTGCGAGGCGGCTGTAAGGGAGGCATAGGTGCCTTTGGTCACCAGGTAATCGGTTCTTGCAACTCCGTACGTGGATGCATCCACGGTGCCTGTATCCGGCTTCAGGCCCGGACTGGTAACAGCGAACAGCGTCCAGCGCTCGCCAGACGAAGGGAATGATGCAATGCGAAGTTTCCTGCGGATCGCAACAAGAAATCAGTGGTTTGGTATGGCAGAGCGATCAACTAAGTCATCCAGCCTACCAGGTGTGCACGCCTTTCGACACCGGCGAGTCCAGCAGTACTGACACGTGACTATCAGAGGACTCCTTGGTGATCCTGCGACCAGCTTCAGATATCGTAGCTTTAGGGG
>CAYQLE010000089.1:0-1259 GCA_964418265.1 uncultured Candidatus Saccharibacteria bacterium | reverse complement strand
GGCGAATTTGCGTTGTAGATGACACGACGGATAGCATGAGCACTACGAGATAGACTAGCGAGACCAGTGCCAGCATGCGAGATCTGTAGGATGGTTTGCCACACATCGCGTGATTTGAGGTGCGAGATTCGCAGAACTACGTGCCAGTTCCCGAAGTGGAAGCAACAGACGATGATGGTGCATGGTCCGCGCGCTGGCTGATCATGCATCGTACCTGAATCGATCTTGCACAAGATCTAGGAAGTACAATGGAGGCAAACACGGCAGCCAGGTTGCAAAGACATTGTCGTGATTTGAGAACGGCGGCATGTCCCTCCACAACAGGGCGCTACCATCTTTATGGTTCCCAACCTCATCTCGAGGCTGGGCCGGCTGCCCTCCTTCATCCAGCAGTGGTCGCTCCATGTGCTCCCATCCAGGGAAGTACAAGATGGAGAACGGCTTCACCGTCGGATCAAAAACTCACACACAGTTGCAAGCAAAACAACAACAACCACCACCAGTGCAAGCACTGAGCAATATGGCACACTTTGAGTTTCCGCGAACCCCTGCGGCAATGGCGCAGTCGATGGCGATGCACCAAGCGCAGTTCTGCAAAATCAACTGGGTCGGGATCTCCTCCGAACCGAGTGACCTGCCGAAGGCGCAGGTACGCGTGTCCATGCGTTCGCGTATGAACCTGGTTCCCACATGTACCGTGCCATGTTTGTTTGATACTTCAGCGACCAGTTGTGCGTCAGTTTCAGTTCGGAACACAGGCTCAGTGGAACAAAATGGTTCGCGAGTGCCTACCAAACCTTCCCGACCCTTGGGCGCAAACCTTGGTGCGGGCAGCCACTGAGGGATCTGACGTCGACCTGCTAGCCGAGAATCGAAACCTGATGGAAATGAACTTTGTATCCGGAGCAGTGGTTTATCTGGAGTTCAAGGTAGCCGCAGACGCAGCAACTGGAGCCGGAGCTCCCGAAAAGGCTGGCGCAAAGTAGTGTCGCGCTGGCTTTTTCGACATCTCATGTGTGGGCTAGCATCATGTGTGTTTATTGGAAAGCCGACAATGACAGCCGTATAACTTGACAATTGATGTCCTGGCTCAGTGCAAAGCGATTCGTCCGTACACAGAGTCAATCGCTCGGTGCACAAACGGCAATCGATAGCGCATATGTCCCTTGGCATCCGTAGTCGCTGCAGAGCGATTCAGCTTGGTCTTCATCGATCCAACTACGAACGTGCACAGACTGCACTGCTCTCCTGGTTTTGTG
>CAYQLE010000087.1:0-1266 GCA_964418265.1 uncultured Candidatus Saccharibacteria bacterium | reverse complement strand
ACGGGAGATGAATCTGATTGGTTGTCGGACAGGGCCAGTCGTGCGGCACAGCTGCAGCGTTTTGTCAACCTTCCGTACCATCTCTTATCGCGTATCACACATCTTCGGCTGCAGTAGCGTCGTGTTTCCAGTGAAGCAGCATCTGCAGCGTTGCTCTGGCTGACTTGATTGTGAGAAGCTCTCGCTCTTTCGTATCGATCAATCATGCCATCCACCGTGCGGCAGCTGCGAGTGCTGTCGGTGCTGCAGGGCGGGTCCCGTGCTGTGCTGACCTTGTCATATCCCGACACGTCGGGCATGATGCCCCCATCTACGATGCGCATACACCCTCACTATATTGCACAGCGCTGGTTGGCCACTCGCCCGGTCAGTTGTGGGCGGTTGCGCTTGTATTGCTCTGTGAAATTCGGACTGTAGATTCAGTGCTGAGTGCATGGTCCGCACGTGGTTGATGGCTGGTGCACCAAACATCCATTTCAGTTTGTGATTGGCGATGTAGCCGTGTATGCCGAGTAGCTCCACTGCCGACTTCTGGCTTTGCGTGAAGCTGGTTGAATGTCCCTTCAGCATTGTTCGCCGCTGTTGACGGGAACTTACGGTCCAGGTGTGTTCGCTGCTGTTGATGGGAACTTCGCGTGCTGGTGCACTCCTTTGAGTACCGGTAGTGTAAAAGCGCAGTTTCGTGCTGAGTGACGACGGCGTTTCCGTAAATTCGTGCCCTTGGTTGTAGAGCTTCCTCGCTCAGGATCGCATGCGCTTTTTGTTAGATCCGACTGACAATTTGGGGCACAGCTGAAGAGTGGACGGAAATACGTCTCGCTGGGCATCCTGTCGTGCGAGCTAGCGAAATGTCCGACCGTTATGGCATGTTATCCCTGTAAGAAGCTATTTCGATTGCCGATGGTTGCCGCAGTTGAATTCGCAAGGTGAACTGTTCCCAAGGTTGCTCACTGGTACTGCTCGTGCGATATTTCTGTGTGTTTTATTGAAGCCGTGATAGTATTGAATGTGCAAGCTCCGAGGCCTGTACACGACATCAATGACTGTACGGCGCCAGATGCAAGCTAGCTCACTATGATGTGCATCAATGATTGCATCAAACCTTGCAGCAAGAAACGCCAAGTGCGTGCGTTGCGAACTGGGTCAGGTCATGCATGGACCTCGTTTGTCCAGTTACGCTTGTGCAAACAACGAATACACAACGCTCCAAATATCATAGACAGATGCGATGCGCAAGTACGCTGAGTGCGGATTGCGCGCTAGCAA
>CAYQLE010000086.1:0-1279 GCA_964418265.1 uncultured Candidatus Saccharibacteria bacterium | reverse complement strand
CACACACACACACACACACGCACATAGTATAGACACATTCACATACAAATCCATTCGCTCAATTCAAGAGATGCAAGAGCCTCACGCAATCGCAGCGCACAACCACGGTGCTGTCAGTCTAACCTGCATCAAGTATGCGATCGAAAACCTCTGCTTGGAAGTCCTCATCCAGCACTCGGTAGAAGCCTTTGCATGGCCATCAGAGATCAAAACCAGCCACACCAAATCAAACCCGTCGTTCAGTAGACTAAACCAGGTCGAATCAAAATATGCTTGATCTAGACCAAGACTGCGCAAGTCCATATCTAGTGGCAGACTACCTGCGTGCTGGAATGCGTGAATCTCCGCCAGACCTTTGCGCAACTGAACGTCACTGGCTTGAACCAACTGTGACGGTATTGTGATGCAATCAATGGGTTGATATGACGGATTTTGACAAATAGCTTCCGTCACACTACAGCGATAAAACAACAGCAACAAACCTTCTGAAGGTCTTCAAACGTGTACAGTTTCTGCGCTTCGGCTCGCTGTTCAGAAACATAACCCGGTCACGTACAAGAGTCAACCAGACCGAACCGCATGCTCTTGCTCGAATCATATCGCTGTGTACCTTGAGTGCAGAGTCGATAGCCGGATCCTGATCAACGTCATCATCCAACGATCCATCATTGTACTTCTGCTCCAAGTCCTTGGCCGCTGCAGCAACCATGCCGAACAAGAACAGCAACAGCAGAGCTCAGCAACCACTTTGCACAGCACAAAACTATAGTACATAGTGGTTCCCCAAACTGTTACGTGCATACAACTGATTGGACGTGGCCGATTGACTTACTGAACGCATTTTCAGATAGCAGCTCACGTAGCCTGTGTAATCGAGGCAGCATCTCAACCTGTGACAAAAGCATTTTACGGAAAAGCACCTTTGAGTATCCAGTCAGCATTTTGCTTTTTCGACAGACAGCTGCACGACCAGCCTAGTAGTATTGACGAGCTGACAAGGGCACTTTGCACATACCAGCTCAAAGTTTGCAGCGAACGAAGACACTACAGTCCAGCCTGAAGGTGCAGCCACGTCAGGTGCGTCACCCAACCCAGAATCTGTGCTTGGTGCTGATGTGCCGTTCTCCAACAAGGGAAGACGGCGCTTGCGCGATGGAGTCTGTGTTCGATGCCAAGGTCACACGCTGTAAGCAGCATGTCGAAATATTCGCAACTTGTATTTGTCGGTTGTTCATACGCATGCACGATGAACACCATGACCCACTACATTACCAGCGTG
>CAYQLE010000085.1:0-1285 GCA_964418265.1 uncultured Candidatus Saccharibacteria bacterium | reverse complement strand
TCATCAAGCGCATGATTCGTAGGTGATGATGTTCGCTGACAAAGAACTTGCGCCGCTACGCTGGACAAATGATTGACGTTGATCGGAATGAAATGTTGATCATGTTCTCTACGTGAGACGGTTTCTGATCGCGCGAAGCGAGCGGGATGTGGTATCAACTGCACGAATTTCAAGTAGCATATCAAGAGAATGAACAGCGTTGCAGCCAGACCCAGTCTAAAGCGCAAGGCATCCGCCATCACTACAAAATCTTCGCGAATTATCCTGCATGTGGACTTGGATTGCTTCTTCGCGCAGGCGGCAGTGTTAGAGCAGCCAGCGTTGCGAGCCAAACCAGTTGTGGTGCACCAACACGGTGACGTTATCACGGTCAATTATGAAGGTATACCGCGCAAGTGTCATTTGTCGACACCGCTGATGCAAGGCTGCTTTGTGTCTAGTCTCTGTGCATGTCTTGCCAACCAGCTTGATTTGTGGCCATTTGACACAGCCCGTCTGCTAGGGGTGCGAAAGCACGACACGGTGGAGCACGTCATGCGGCATTTCCCATCGGTCGCCATCATTCACGTGCCGCTTGGTCATGGGAGCAAGGTCACCTACGTACCGTACCAGAATCTATCAGACCAGGTGTGGACAACTTTGTCTTCCCTCTCGTCGCAATAATCTCGCGGCTCGTTTGTAAGCCGCGTTGCTGAGAAGGTTGCTGCTCCTATACCCAGGTCATGAACATACTTAGGCAGCATTGCGCTGTGGTGCAAAAAGCAAGTATCGATGAGGTACGTTCCGTGCAACACATTCGTATCACATGCACGAGCACCTCTATCCTGATGCACCACACGTCTTGGCTCTGCTTCACGGCAGGCGTATCTCGACATCACCGCCGAAGCCTCCGCTCTCCTGGTCACAGATCGAGTGCGCAAAACCATCGATTCTGGGAACGTTCCGGGAATATTCTTTGGTAATGCCATCTTGAATGACGAGAAAGGTGCGCTGCATGTCTCACGCATCATTGACGGACTGAGACTGCTTCATTATAGTGGGGTGGTGTAACAGGTAGCGAACGGGACGAGGTTGATCTGTATGCGGCTGCGGCACTTGTTGCGGAAGGTATGATTGGGCTATACTGTTAGTTTAACTTCGTGGTGCATTCCGACGATGTTATGCATTCAAGAGTTGCGATTGAAGAAGTTGCATTTTGTTGTGGCTGGCAGACATTCGACAAGCAGTCTACAGCACTCTGCATCTCACAGCTTCTTGTGGAGTTGCATCGAGTAAACTGCTGGTA
>CAYQLE010000084.1:0-1313 GCA_964418265.1 uncultured Candidatus Saccharibacteria bacterium | reverse complement strand
CGAAATGGAATACCCATAACCTCAGCACCATGAGGTCGATGGCAGAGAGCTGGTCGCGCACGACAACGATAACACCAGGTAAGGTAATCACGTTAGAGCAAACAGCTGAAGCAACAACAGAGGTGGATGGTTGCACATGAACAACAGAGAGCGTGCAGGCGTCAGCTTACCAGAATAAGATGCGAGTTGATGATGGTGAGAGCACACGGGGATATGCGGATGATGACGCGCTGAACGGTCAACACCACCCCCCTGAATGTATGTATGCATACCAAGAGAACAACATCGAATATGAGCCTACGAGCTACTCGTACTGCGGTAGAAGCTAGAATGGTATCAACGATGAGCCGTTTGAGGTGCCCCACCATTCGTGTCAAACCACAATGCAGCGTGATCAGATAGATACATGTTGAGAGCAGTGCCTGAAAGACTGCACCTATAGATACATCACCACAATAGCACATTACCATATTTGCAGCACGATATTGACGGCAACGACAAGGCGCGGCAATCGGCCCTTGATAGGATGAGTGTTGCGGCGTGAAAAGAACCACGGGATCAGAACGCAAGCTCCGAGCAGGAGAACGGCATCGACGGCGATAAACACGCCTATTTCATAGGGCCGAGATCCAGGATGGTATGGCATGATGCATGGGTAGCCAACCAGAAGCCCACCGCGTATATTCAGTGGGTTGGCACAGAGATTTGCTCGCCAAGGTGCCAGTAGTAACGCTGGCCGACACTGAGTCGATTTCATTTAGCAGAAGATTGAGCCCCCATCTAATAGCAGCTAGGTCAACGTCCGACGATACCCTCGGAGCACTCGTGTTGATTCGGTTTTGACTCAGAGAAGTCTGAGACCGAACAATGCGGCGAACGTGCAGGAAATTCACCGACTCATATGATCAGCCACGTCACCATCTGTTTGCGACTTGCAGATCTTTCGCGATCTGTATGCAATACCACAATTCCCTCGTACTGCTGAAAGTTGACCATCGTTGGCCTTGCCGTGCTCATGAGGACTTCGTTTTCGCCCGAACGGAGGGCAGGAAGCCGGGCAAGGCCTCATTGCGTGCGTTCTCCCCAATGAAGTAGACCGGAGAAGCGTTTAGGAGACGGTCTCCGATGCACAGAATCGCAATATGATTAGCACACGGAGGTTTGATTCAGACGAGCATCCTCAAAGCTTGCCCTCGTTGCATCGGTCCTCCGTCATTGGCAGTCCTAGCAACCTCGTCCGAAGGCGTGGGGTGCGTTGGCGCCGCAGAGCGCAGTGACTAGTACTAGTGCTGGATCTTGAACCGGTTTGGTTC
>CAYQLE010000083.1:0-1315 GCA_964418265.1 uncultured Candidatus Saccharibacteria bacterium | reverse complement strand
TGTGACGACAGATTCGCAAGATCACTGTATGCCACTCAGGATCCTGACCAGCACGGGCAGCAGCACCACCGTGCCTGAGGCCAGCAGGGCATGCAGCTTGCGGGTGGACAGTCTCCAGCCCAGGAAGGGCAGATCAATGGGGAACAGGTCCAGCTCATCGCTGAGCGCCACACGCTCGTCCACCAGGAAGGAAGGGTGCGTCATCACGGTTCGAGCTAGCAGGTCATGCTCGTCGTTGATAGAGCACACGTTGGCGATAACGAATATGTCGAGTATGATCACGACCAGCACTGACAAGGTGAATGTGACTGCCATCCCGTAGGAGAACATGGAGCTGCGAACATCGGATTTGAGCAAGAATCCCACCACGCAGATGATGTAGATCTGTAGAGCAATGTTACAGCAAGAGCAGCAGCTGTCAGATGTTGCCGCGCGAATAACGACACGAATTGAGGCGCAAACCTGGCACACCACGAAGAAGTAGAACCAGATCTGGGAGGCACCTGTACGTACGCGTTGCGATTGTTAGCCGTACAAAATCACGTCGATTAGATTTCAGAACATGAACAGGTCAAGAGCGCGGGATGCGGCAGAGTGCTTTGTATTGCAGGATAAACAGTAGACTGACCTGTGATGCAAGCCTGCAAGCGGTCGAACATAGCCATGTACTCCCGCTGTAGCGTACTGCAATCCTTGTACACATCCTTCGAGACGGCTTCGCGAAATCGCTTCAGCGTGATGCGTACAGCGATGGTGATGACGGACACCACATACAGCATGCACGCCGTGATGATCTGCAGGAGTTCGGTCAGTGCATACTCGAATGCCACCAGCGTCAGATCGAACGGGCGCATATGCTTGCCTTGTACTACATCGCTCACCATGCCCGCTGCGTAAGCGAGGATGTTTGCACATACACAGATTGCAAGTAGCCAGCTTAGAACGCGAACGCGTCTACTCGCTGTCCTCAGCTCTGCCTGCGTGGTGAAGGCAGTGCTCATGATGGAGTGCACGGCACCCGACCGCACCCAGCGGCTGACGAAAGTATGGCTGATCACAGCTCCACCACAAAAGAACATGATGATACACGCGCTTGCTGCATAATAGAAGAACTGGTTCCATTTGAGCACATGCTGATGAAAGTACACCGAGTCCAGGATGGCAATACTCGTGCTCAGCGCTGCACCTATTCGTACCAAGAGCTTAAACACCTTGTTGACCGAGCAAGCGCACTTGCGCTGCTGATTCAGGTTAGCAAACGCATTGTCATCGTCCTCATCCACTGCAATCACATGCTCATCAGCAGATACAGCTG
>CAYQLE010000082.1:0-1334 GCA_964418265.1 uncultured Candidatus Saccharibacteria bacterium | reverse complement strand
ATGCTTGGCTAGTGACCCTGGCGTGATGCCTACCGCAGTAAGCGGCAACAGGGCCCACATGCTATCAGAAACACGATGCAATCGACACAGCAACTGGGCGCGCATTACCGGCTGCTCGCAGTGCCGGATAGACACTGACCCAGAACTGATGTGTCTGGTGGATGATGGAGGAAAGCAGCGCTACCGCTTCAGAAACCACTGGTGCAGCTCCAGTTGCAAACGGGTGAGGCTGGCAGGCTACAGCAGCACAAGGGAGGATCATGAGACACGTCATACGCAGCATAGATCAGCTGCCTAACCAGCAGGAGATGGTGCACGGCGTGTAGGAGGGGCATGCGCGCATTGGTACCTGTGTAGTATGAGCCGAGCTCAACAGCGCGGCCCGCGGTAGCTGAAGACACTGCGTCATCCTCAGTGTTCCAGGGCCATGGCTTTGGGTATAGATCAGTCACTGATGGGTAGTACTGAGGCCAGCAAGAGGCCCCACTCAGCTGGACTAACAATGCACATGCAGATCATAGGAAGTAAACATGGTGCTGGCGTTGTCCGCTACACGCGGGAGTTGACATAATTGATGAGGGTACCTAATTGACCGATCAACTCCAGCAGTTCCTTGTAGAGAGCGCTAGACGCAGTGGCCAGCGACACCGCCACAGATAAAGCATCGGTGGGTGTCGAGGTGGCGCTTGTGTCAGCCCGCGCAGCCATGCCCTGTGCATCAGCGGCAGGAGGGGCTGCGCCTGTCTGATTCATGTCACCCAAGACCCGAAGGTACAGGCGACAGCAATCTGCGAACAGACTGGGAGCATCAACTCGCATCTGTGATGCGGTGTGGCAAAGGATGCAATGCACAGCAACACGGTGTGAACAATTGATCGTTCGGCACTGGAATGCATGCGCCGAATGAATATACCTGTCGAGGGAAGGCCAGGCCGTAGACGCGCCAGAAAGAGACCGTCTGCGATCGAGAGTATAGAAGCAGCACAGCATGTATGCTCGTATCAATGACCACATGTACTGTGTCTTGTAGGCATCGAGGAGCCATAGGACAGATAGCGCGTTCATCATAACGCGATATAGTAACAATACGGTACACGCACCTGATGAGCCAGAGCGATGGAGCGATAGAGACTTGATGAAGAAGCTGAGGCTGCAGCCTGCATGACATGATACGATGACCAGTGCTGGTGAGAATGCGTGGCGTTGAGCAGTCATGATGGGGCACACAGGCCGTGATGCATCTACAGGCTAGACATGCCTCACCTGCTGACCGTAATAGCGCAGCTCAACCAGCTCTCGCATGCAGCTCCTAGCCCATGCTGCAATCTGGGGGG
>CAYQLE010000081.1:0-1337 GCA_964418265.1 uncultured Candidatus Saccharibacteria bacterium | reverse complement strand
GACAAGTTTGTTGTTGTTCCTGTGCAGTATGGATTCTGTGTTGAAGAATAGTAAGCAGAAAATCCTTGCTTATTTTCTTCAAGGTCGGATATAAATCTGACTAACATACTTCCACCTGACGAAGTTATTGCAGGAGGCAAATTGCTACCTGTAAATCTCCCTAATAATGTAGCTGAAGTTGTAGTTCCGTCATAAACTTCAACTGCATCGTAAATTGTTCCGTCAGTTGCAGCATCTTCAATTGTAAATGCAGTAAAGTTTAGAGTAACACTTGTTGCTTGTGGTGGTTGTATCAACCACTTACAGTCTTGGTTATTGCAATAATTATTTGCTCCGCTACCATCTGTAAAAGTTGCATAGTCAGAAGTATTCAAGTTTGTTGTTCCTGAACAATAAGCTGAACCAGTTGAAGTGTAATTAGCTGTAAAACCTTGCAAACTCGTGGAATAATCAGAAACAAAAACAACTAACATTATACCAGTATTTGAAGTTATTGAACTTGGAATTGTTGTTCCAGTGAAAACTGCTAATTGATTTGTCCCTGCTAAATCACTATAAACAACTATTCCATCGTAATTCTGCTCAGTATTAAATTGAGAAAATGAAAGTGTAACTGAACTTGCACAAGGAGGAGATATAAACCAATAACATTGCTGATTATTACCGTAATTACTACCGCCAGAACCATCATTAAATGTGCCTGTTTGAGTAGACAAAATTGTCCCACCACCACAACTCGGAGTATTGCCGTATGCTTGATAATTGGCAGACCAACCGCCAACGGTAACTATATTATCTGATTTAAACTTAACACACATTGCTCCAATACCTGCTGATGTGTTAATTACTGGAGGTAATGTATTTCCCCACCAAGTTGCTAAAACAGGAAAAGTTTCATCGGGTCCGTCATAAACAAATACGGTATCGTAATCTGCTTCTGTATCAAATGCAGTAAACGTTAGTGAAATTTGAGTTGCACCGGCAGGTACAATTACCCATTTACAATTTGCATTATTGTTATAGTTTGCAGAACCGCTTCCGTCTGTGATTGTTCCACTTGGTGCTGTCAAATTTGTTGTTCCGCTACAAAAGTTATTCGGGTCGTTACCTATACCAACTGCATACCACGCTTGTCTTACTGCTGTGTATTGTGTAGAAGGATTACCGTATAAATCTTGTGCAGATTGTAAAGAGCCATTATAAGCATCCATATACGTTGCACTTGGGCTTAAATAATTGGTTAGATTTCTATATGCGATTGCTCTTGCTTGTGCTATGCCAATTCCTGTTACAGAATAAGCATTGTTTAAATCATTTGTTCCGCTACCTCCTTGACA
>CAYQLE010000080.1:0-1350 GCA_964418265.1 uncultured Candidatus Saccharibacteria bacterium | reverse complement strand
TCGTCGGCCGCACCACCGGATACAATCCATCCTTCAAATTCGGCAGGTATGCGGCGAGCGGATCCAGCTTCCAAAAGGTTCCTATCAGAGCCACCATGTCGAGCCAAATAGGATACTCAAGTCCTACAACAGCCGTCGTCTTAGAATAAAATACCAATATACGAGAGGAATTGTGAGAATTACCCACCACCACTTTTTGATTGTTGACTCGTCTGAAGTTGTTGATCCACCCAGCTGATCCACATCCGGCTCCGGACCATCGCTCGCGACGACTACAGATGCCTGATTGTCAGTGGGGTCAGAGACAGTAGCTGTGCCTCCCGACTCTGTGGGGTAGACACCCTGCTTACCACCTTGACTACCCTTCTGCACGGCTCCTTCAGGATTGTTTTGTGAATCAGGTTGAATAAAATTAAAAAGTTGTTGTACCCAGTCACTGCCACTACTACCACCACTCCTGCCACCAGAAGAAGTAGGCGCGGAGTCTTGACCACCTCGCACGCTTTCCGGTCGCCAGTCGGTACGCACATCACAATCATCGCAATCAAAAGAGATGCGTCCAGCCGTTGATCCGACACCATTGCTTGTGCCTCCAAACACACCCGCGTCACTTATGGTAATTCCAGTAAAACTTACCGGACCAAGAAGAGCGCTCCACGCATGTCCTCCAAGCGTCCCTTCTCCATCATTGGTCACACTTTCAAAATCGCCACCAGGACTAAGATTGATCCAGCCGTAATTTGTCGTCCATGCATAGCCACTAAGTCCTCCATCGGTAATGGCAACACCTCCATTCCCCGCTGCAAAATTCATCCATCCGATGTTTTCTCCCCATGCATATGCCGGAGCGTTGGTGATAGTGCCATTTGTTGCTGATGCGGATGCTACCGTGGGGATTACCAAACAAAAAGCGACAAGTATGAGTCTTGCTATGTTACTCAGTAATAAGTTCATTGTTAGTTGTTGTTGACGAAGACTGATTAAGATCCTCACGAGGGACACGCGCCTCCGACACATACGTGCCAACATTGATTATCTTCTTCATGCTTGGGCGGAAAATAATTGCTTGCTGTCCTTGCGTATAAATAATAAGAACATCACCATTTTGCGCTCGCGTAAAGAACGGGTTTCCTGCGAGGGCGGAAATATCGATGATAGTTGAAATAGAGGGTAATTCATTTTCCGGCAACTCGATAATGGAAGACAGGTCCACTAGCACTCTAGTCGCTTGTTTTTGGGCTACCACCTGTGGATCATTTGCTATTTCATTATATTGATTGTAAAAATAAATCGCTCCTAGCCACCCGATAATCAAAAAAGTGGCAATGATGATGGTTCTCAATTTTAATC
>CAYQLE010000079.1:0-1352 GCA_964418265.1 uncultured Candidatus Saccharibacteria bacterium | reverse complement strand
AATGGAAAGCAAGGCTTGTCGAACGCAAGAACGAGAACAGGCGAGCCGCAGAACGCAGACAACAAGTGTAAATCCCTTCAATGCACTCGAGAGATGGGGATGCTGGTTGAGATCACTTGAGACGATACCGTGCGCTGACACAATCTGATGACAGCAGCGAAAGGAAAAGACGTCGTCTTCGATTCTTCCTCGGTGATCGCAGAAATGGCGTGGCTGAAAATGCCGCTCTGAGTTCTAGCGCACGATTTCATGGGGGGAATCATGGCTCTCATTGATTCAAGACTTTGGAAGTCCTTTAAGGCTTTAGGTCTACCTTGACAGATGTGCTGATAGAATACAATTGGATCTTCATGTGCAGCTGAACATACACGGTGTCACACGTCACACAGGCACCGCCTTGACGATGCGCTCCGCCAGAGATGGGAAGTACTGCATGGTGAAAGTGGGTCGAATGATATCGTCCAGTGCTGCCAGGATGGGCACGCCCAGCAGGGTCATGGATGGGGCTAGGCAGGCGATGGCGAACAAGCGGCTCCAAACAGGGCCTGCAGGCAGATGTGAACGGCAGCAACATACATCAGTGGTGGATTGAAGAGGAAGGCGAGCCCACACACGCAAGACACATTCATCACATAGATGACACACACACACACACACACACACACACACACACACACACACCACAGGCACCTCACCTCGGTAGTCCCAGGTCAAGAAGGTCCATTCATCGGGCCCCAGCATCTGAATCAGCGGGGCGATGGACTTGAATCCTCGCGCTCCCAATCCTGTGATCAGAGTGTGTTGATGTGAGCTACAGCCTGCAAGAGACGAATGCTAGCCAGCCATATCCCCATGTGTGAGGTGAATGTCACTTACCCTGCGCGAACACCAGGTTCTTGTGTCCACTACCGATGAGGTAGTAGTTGATCTGCACTCCATCCCGCACAGTGATGGTGCGGGTGATCACCTGAGGCAGGCCAGTGCTAGGGTCGACCTTGCGGGCGATGGGCAGAGGAAGCGGCAGCTCGTCATCCCCTAGTGGAGATACACCAGAGTGATAGCAGATAGATAGATTAGGCACGGAGTGATATATATCACAACAGGCACTGCAGCGTGAAGGGGAGACAGTCAACAACCAATACAGCTTCGCCACTGTGACGTACATCCAAGAAGCCAGCTGGCTGCACGTTGACATGTGCGCACAGCCACCAGAGCGAATGGAGTCACCGACGCTAGCACAAACAACTTGATGCGATCCATCTCTGCGGGTAGCTGGATGTCTCACAGCGTATTGTCCAATGGAAAGCAAGGCTTGTCGAACGCAAGAACGAGAACAGGCGAGCCGCAGAACG
>CAYQLE010000078.1:0-1358 GCA_964418265.1 uncultured Candidatus Saccharibacteria bacterium | reverse complement strand
GCCCGGCAATGGAGGAACACAGCGATTTTGAGCAGTCCTCCTTTGCCGCAAAGGCGACAGTGGCAAGGAATCCCAATGTTTACGAAGCATTGTTTGAAGCTCCCATCAGCGGAACGACTCGGGCCGCTCATCGAACCTCAGCCAACCAGTTCTTGGCAAACCAACTTGGGAGCGACGCTCAACTAGGTGGCATGTTCAACCAGCAGCTTGGAGGGAATGTTCTTCAGCACATGCAGTCAGGCCGAAGTGGGCTTCTCAATCCACCAGGCGCAGTCTGGCATCATCCGGCGAACAACCCCAACGTGATGCAACTGCTCCGAACGGGCGAGCACACAGCACCATCACTGCAACCCGTCTTGCATCCGGGCGGCGTCGGCGGCTTTGGAAACTTCTATGGACCTTAAACGAACACGCGACGAATCAATCCAAGCAGCCAAGAGGCTTGGCGTGCACGTGCCGACAACATTGCCGTTGCTGGACGCCGGACTTGAAATGCGAAGCGACGACGAGACGATCTCGCGAGTCTTGGCGATGAACGCAGTTGCCGCGACTGCCTACGGCTTCGACAAAACGAAGGCCATTGCTTGGCTGAATCAAGAAGCGTTAACCGACTCGCTCAGTGAGCAGGAGAAGCGTTTTGTTTTTGAAGGCGCGGGACAGACTGACCGCTTCAAGGAGCAAGTCGAAAGCATGTGGGCGCTCGCTTGGGCAATGGGAATCGTGAACGAACTGAACTTCGCGAAGGACTGCGACAATCGTTTCGTGACGACGCTGCCGAACTTGAAGCAGAGCCAGAGCAGCGCCGACTTCCGCAAGAAAGCGAATGCACGTCCGTTGGAGCAAGTCGTCGCAGCTTGCGACTTGGCGTATTGCCTTCATTGGGCAATCCGACAATCGGAACTCACCGGCAAGCAGCCGCTAGAAAACTTGAAGTCTTACGTTGTCGTTGAACGGCGACGAGCTTTGGAATGGCTGTTGAGCAAGGAACCGTGGGACCAAGTTCCTCTCGATACGTAATCCCGCAATGTCCGGCCAAGAGGTGTGAAAGAAAAATGTTGTGGCCGTGTTCTGAAGCAACGCCGAGCCGCTGTCGCGTGAATCAACGTCCGCCAACCCTCGTCAACTCCCGATGAACCGCTCCGTCACGCCTCCTGCTGATGGGGCGGAGTGCGGCTTCGCCAGTCAAATCGAAATCGTCCCGCAGGAGTCGTGCCGTCGCTCGCGCCTTGGACGTTCAACGGCGGTCGCTAGTCTGGCCTGTCACGACATCTACGCGGTGGCGCTCGTTCCAAGGACGGTTCGGCTCGCCCATAGTCCGCGCTCGCACTCTTCTTCTTTAGCTGCTTAAATAGCTGCTC
>CAYQLE010000077.1:0-1368 GCA_964418265.1 uncultured Candidatus Saccharibacteria bacterium | reverse complement strand
ATCCTCGGTTTCTTCTTGTACCACTGGCTATATCAATACCTAAATTACTTGAAACATACGCGAGTGAGTTAATGAAACGCAAAGACTCTCTGGTGTTCTCTGATGGTACTAAAGAAATTGACGAACCACGTCGTCCACTACCAAACTGGAATGAATATGATTCAGGACACCCTGAAAGTAATGGCACACCTCTTTACTCATGGGAAAAATACCAAACTGCCGACACCAACATGAAATACCTCGACGAACACACCTCTGCCTACAAAGACGAAGCCGACAAAGAAAACGGTAAAAGCAAAGCAGAGAAAGTACTAGAACTAAATGGTTACTCTATTTTTCTCATGGAAGACGTGTCTGATGTACCAAAGACAGGCACCGGTACACAAGAGAGAAAGACTCCACCTGCTGGCACCACACCAAAAGACATCCTCGCTCTTCTACAACAAGCCAACAAAGACAATACCCCTCTCTCCAACGAACGCGGTCTCTACCTTGAAGAATACATCACGTATGCACTTACCAAACTAATCGAGTCAAACACTGTCATTGAGGGTAAAGGTAAATATACATGGCTCACATCAAACTTCCTTTCCGGCTACGTGCCTTGCGCTGGTTGGTCTCGTGTCAGTCGTCAGACGAGCGTGTACGGGAGCGGTCCGGCGGAGGACGGCAGTTCACACATTGCTGTTCGTCTCGGAGTGGGGGCTTAGAGGGTTTTTCATTTAACAAGGTTGGTGTGTGGAGAAAGGGGTCTAGTACTCTATCCGTTGTTTTAATCGGATACCTAATTGCTGACTTCTTCACGAAAATAGTTTTCTATTTCCACATTAAGCGTCTATTTTCGCCGCAAGAATAAAATCATTTTGGGAGAGTCCGCCTATTGCATGGGTAGACAGTGTGAGATCTACAAATTTATAGTCTTTTAGATATATATCCGGATGATGTCCTTCCGATTCGGCCAAAGCACCAACCTTATTTACAAAAACAAGAGCTTGTTTGAAGTTATCAAAACTATAACGTTTGGAGATACTTTTAGCATCAAGCGAAATGTCCCAACCGGGAATTTGTTTGCTCAATATATCTATCTCAACCTTTGAAAAAGGAATAACGCCCCCTTCACACGCCATGCATTTTTGTTCGGTTAGTGATGTATTTTTCATATGGTTT
The DNA here is from genome assembly GCA_964418265.1 of uncultured Candidatus Saccharibacteria bacterium. Classification (GTDB taxonomy): domain Bacteria; phylum Patescibacteriota; class Minisyncoccia; order Phycocordibacterales; family CALRBL01; genus CALRBL01. The sequence continues at coordinate 201 of CAYQLE010000077.1, read as the reverse complement.
TAGTATAGCAAGGTCATGACTAAAAAAGCTAGATACTCACAACTTTTTTTGGCCACCAGTGCCTCATTTCCCACTTACTTTCCAGCGCTCATAAGAGCAAAAGGAATCAGTACGACGAGTGCAGTTATGAACGAAAGTCCAAAATGAATGAGGGCCTTTTTAAAGCGATTTTCTTTATTAGAGAGAAACCCTACTATTCCA
>CAYQLE010000076.1:0-1370 GCA_964418265.1 uncultured Candidatus Saccharibacteria bacterium | reverse complement strand
GTAAAACACTGAAAATACTCCAATAATCTTTCTTCAGAAAGAATAAAGACAATGGATGACTGTTCGTAAGAAAAAGAGGACAAAATGCAGTTGATTCCCTCTGAAAGGCGAGAATGGCTCGCTGGTTGATTGATTGATTATTTGCCCCCATTCATGGGTGGCAATATCAAAACACAGAAGGGGTTATTTTTATTTGTTAGAATGATTGTTAAGAGTCACAACTACACATGTGAGGATAGTGCCAAAGTGTACAACATTGCTTCACAGTTGTTTGGTTCAATAATTGGCAGAAGATTGTGAGATTGGATGATAATAACCACTAGATTTGATCAGAAATATTTAATAGGACAATAAAGGCCACATTTGGTGCACGTTATATGTGTCACTGATCATTCGTCAAGAATTCCAATCCAATCCGAAGGTTCTGCCGAAGTTTTAGAGATTACAAGAGAGAAATTACCAGATCATTGAACAATGCACACTTGAGTTCACTTACTCATGATCATTAATTGATCAATTCACTTCATTCATCAATGTTCTTGATAGACGGATGATCGAGATGATGTGGGAACATGCTGAACCTTGTTTGAGATTACTTTAATTATTTCCAGTGATCTTGATAATTGAAGGAGTAATGAGTAGTTGGTAGTTTGAGACAGTGTTGTGAAGGTCCCAAGAAATTGTTGATTGGAAGAATGGGGAGAAAACAAGAAGTTGGATGGATGTTGATGACTTCTTCAATAGAGCTAGTAAAGGGAAGTATTTCATAAAGGTGCGTGTGTAGTTCTGGGTCTTGAGATGGTTCCAGTGGATGTTGCGTGAGGATTATGGAGCGATTGGATGTTCATCTATCTCTCTATTTTTGCAAATCGAGGTTTGTTGAAGAGAACCTGTCATTGCGATGATGATCCATATGATTCTCTGAATATCTTGCAGCAGTTCCTCTCACAAAAGATCAAAGTTAATGAGTGCACACCAGATTTGCAACTGGTGGTTAGACTCGGTTTGAGAGTGTTGAACTCTATCCTGTACAGAGGATTCTGTTTCAGATGTATCAGTGAAAGGGGAATCCAGGTGGATACCTCTCAAAGATAATAGAACAGGTGCTTCCCGAGGGGGATTGACCTCACAGAGAGATAGAACAATTTGGATCGTGAAAGTGCGTTGTCTTCTTCGAAAATTATGAAATTACCCCTTTTATTGAGGTCAAAAAATAACCCTTTTTTGGGCGGCAAATAATCAATCAATCAACCAGCGAGCCATTCTCGCCTTTCAGAACTGATCAAGTACTAATAACGAGAATAACTACTGAGTAATTACAAAGAGGATAATATTAATATAGTAGAAATAACAATAGTAATACATAATAG
>CAYQLE010000075.1:0-1402 GCA_964418265.1 uncultured Candidatus Saccharibacteria bacterium | reverse complement strand
CAACGAGGCATATCCTGTTATCGCAGCGTGGGCCGAGAAACCCTCCGCCTAATTTATGCTTGTCTTGTGCTCCGAAAAGTATTTGTTAGCACTCTATAACGTTACGTTCTGGTATACACTATAATACGTTGAAGTTCCCTATTTTGTACGGATGATTTCAATAATTTACTGGTGACAGAAAGAAACGAACAGCGGTCTGGAGTCGCAAGTACCAGTAAATGTGTCGGGATGCAGAGATTAGCGTTTGGCCGGTTGAGTCACGCGCATGTGCGAACGATCGTCTTTTGGACCCAACGTGTGAGCCACTTTGGGCTGAGGAGGAGGATAGAAAGTCGAAGCAATAGCTTTGGGGTTCTTGGCAACGTCCTGCGCGGAGATCTGAGGAGTTGGCGCGGGTTCTGCGAGCATCAGCTCTTGAATATTGTTTGCGCTAGCATTGCTAGTCACAGCTTTAGTGGCAAAGCAACGGGAGCATGTCAGCGACCGCTGAAAATTACGTGCGAAACGGTACCGACAGCATACCGTTGGAGGCATGAGACACAAACGCTTCCGTCTTATCGACATCATGGGCACGAGGGGCCACCATCGGCGAACGGCTTTTGGGTTGAGGCACACGCATTCCTCCTGCCTTAACTTCATATGTGTTGTACCAACACATCCGAAAATCCTTCAGATCGTCATAGAAGTATGTCCCAACTGCACCTGAAAAACTTACCGGCTGGCGGATGCTCTTTGTCCAACGTAGCATGATCAGCCATGGTAGTGTTTGATCAATGTAGAAGCAGAGAAACTGCAGCAAACGATCAGTACGGTGTAAAAGCAACGCAAAACAGCAGAATCGTTCTATGCGACTGTTGAGTCAGAGAAATATCTGCACGTGCACCACGACAAATCCGACGGCGTGTTGATTTGCACTCGCACACCGCGTACGGTGCCCCATTTCATGTAGAATACGTACCGGATTAAGGACAAATCATCGCTATGAGAACTTTCAAGGGTGCTTTCATGCACCTTATTTTTGTGATGTATGCCACTTCTCGGCCATCACTGGCGTACTCACTTTGCCCGAGTTCGGATCCTTTGTTGATTTCGTCATCTGCGGTATTTGACACAAATTCCACCATCGGCACGGATCAAGTGTCCTCTTGCATCGCAATTGAGCTTCCGGTAGCTGTTGCAGTAGAGGGTGAGACGGAGCCGTACATTCGTAACCGTTTCCTATCGATGTCGTTGACCGCTCTAGACACCGAAACAACTTGGTCTGTCGAAGTACGGACGGCCAACGCGGCCACCGGGTTTGACAGTCGATTACATCGACGGATAATGTTGCAGCGGCATTTGTCAAGCTGGAGTGGTGATTTTTCTGTGTCTACCTCGAGACAGTTTGTCTTCGTGAGCTTCA
>CAYQLE010000074.1:0-1405 GCA_964418265.1 uncultured Candidatus Saccharibacteria bacterium | reverse complement strand
TTCCGCCACCAGCGATCGATATGAAATTGCGTTTAACGTTTTGCACAAGTGTTGATCGGACGAGTATACGTATACAGATGGTGTAGACGATACTGGCGCTGCGCTCTGGGCTACTTTTTGGAGACTTCACGTTGTGACTTCCAGATGATGCTCAAGTTTCCCTGACAACACAATCAGTTTCCAACAGATGAGATAACGTTACAAGACGTGCGAACGCGAGCAGACACGTAGCAGTTGATCAAGACAATAATACAGCGCGTGATTACCCGCAAACGATCAATGGTTTCAACGAATTCCTCAAATGTCACCGTTTTGCTGTTGTCCTTATCGAACAACATCATTGCGCGCTTACGCATGTTTGGATTAATCTGCCGGTATAACACATTTCGACAGCATTCAGAATGAACAGCCATAAACCAAGCTGGAAAAGATGTGATCTAAGCCAACACGAGTTAACTCCACGACAGCGTGACGAGCTCGAGCTGATAGTGTTTTTGCGATTACGTACCGCAAGAGTGTCTCGTGCCACCTCTTCCAGCTCTTTGCCTGACAATTTCTTGTCACCGTCTGTGTCAAGCAAGAACGTATTCAACACTCCATATACTACCAATGGTACAGAGTTGCCCGGCAATGAGCCATACTTGTGTCAAACGCATCGAACTTGTCCCGAATGAGCTGTTCATACTCCGGCTTGTTCCACTCAGGATTCACTCGCACGATGCCCTGCTGATACTCCTGCACAATCGAGCGAACAACATGACCTTTGAACACATGTAGGCGCATGCGTTCTCTGAAAGAAGCACAGGCAGCCTACCTCAAAGGAGAGCTCGTTGTCACCGTTCAGATCAAACCGCTTGATGAATTCTTCGATCTCCTTCCGACTGGGGTTATACAGCTCGCGCAGCAGCTTCTCGAGCTCATCCTGCGGCATAACAGGCCATGAAGCGTGTGTGAATGCGAGTCAATGATGTCACAAGGGCTGATATACACACCCCATCGATCTCGCCATTCCGGTCAGAGTCGTAGCGGGTGAACAGCTGTGTACATGGCATGCCCAGCGAAAATTGGCACGACAGTAAACTGCATGCGATTACATCGATAACGCACGACGAACGTGCGACAGTCTATACCTCTCGAAGGCGTTTCATTTGAGCTGATTCTCCCGGTACCGGCTTCAGAACCACTGCGCATACGAGACGGAGCATAAGATGTAAGTCACTGCGCAGGCAGATGCAGTGGAACGCCAGATGGATGGCTTTTATATGATACGTCACACAAAAACAGAATAAAAATCTGTACGCGTGTACAAACCTTTTTCTCGTCCTTTGTTCCGCCCTTTGCTAGGCGCCCCATTTGCCTTGTCGCCAGATCCAGCGCCATTCGGGGCACCGGCACCAGCAGCGCC
>CAYQLE010000073.1:0-1434 GCA_964418265.1 uncultured Candidatus Saccharibacteria bacterium | reverse complement strand
CGAGGCGCCAGAGAGCACTGATCGACCGGTGAGAGGAGGAGCCCCAGCATCCACTGGCCCAGTCCGGTGAGCTGAGGCTGCGTGACCGAACAGGAAGGCAGGAGGCTGCACGACGAACGTGCCGCTAGCTGCACTTCTGACTATATGCGCCAAGGACGGGATGGAGGTGTGGAGGGTGTTGAGTACGTGCACTGTGTCGGCTAGCGATTGAGGGTTCACCACACCATCAGGACCAGAATTCTACACAACGACGTGGGGATGACACCGATGAAGCGCGTGAATCATAATCGAGGCAAGCCAACTGCCACCAGCTCGATAAACATGATATAGCTCAGCAGTCATAGTTCCAGTTCAGTTACCGGTGTGACGAAGAGCAGGGAGTGTACGGGCACGAGATAGATGGAGCTGTCGAAGGTGGTGCAGAGGAGCCACTCTCCCGAGGGGGAGAAGTCCATGGCAATGATGCGCTTGTCCGGATCCTGTACTCATCCACACATCAATAGATCAAGAACAGATACGATGCAGCAATGACAGCAAGCCCTGGACATGCATACCACTAGCCACGGCACCATCCTCACGACCGGCAGGCCCACATCAGTCAAGTGTCTGCTAGAGCCAGCATTGCGTGCCTTGCTGGACCGAGCGGACACCGCTACCCGCGTGTAGTGGAGCACCAGATAACCAGCGGAGCTGAAGAACGCGACTACTCGGAACTGCACGCTCAAGGCCACAGCAGCGATAGGTACACCGTTACCGTCCCGATCTCGCGCATCGCTTGCTGTGTAAGCAGCCCGCAGTGACAGAGGAAGAGATACTGTGCTGCGTAGGCGCAACCGACCAGTCGCTACGGCAATCATCTTAACTCTGGCAACACGTTCAGCGTTCGTACGAAATCCTTGCCCCTGTTGTTGCTGATGCTGCTGTTGTGTCGTCTGATTGACAGCTGCAGTGTCTTTGCGCTGGGGCGTGCGAGTTTGGCGGACGTTCGAGCTCGCAGATGACTTCGAAGCGATGTCGTGACCGCTCGATGATGACGGCAGCAAGCTATCATTCGTCGCAGCCTCTGATACGATCTCATCAGCCCGTTGCGCAAGCGATTGAGGGACAGGCTGCGACCGCAGAGTGACGACGGCAGACAAGCTGAAAAGCTGGGAGAGGCTGGTCATCGTGGATTCGATCGATAGTGTGAGGCACTTGTCGCGCTGTTTGCGATGACGACCCAAGCTGGTCAGAACGGACAGGCAAAAGACATGTGCAAATGCATCATCTCATCAGCGCAAGGCGCCCTATCCACAAGATTATCAACCGAACAAATGTCGGATCGCCATTTAAGAGCCTCAGCAGAATACATGGATCACCTAGAGAGCATTAGCAATGTCGATGGACGTGGTCAGTCCTAATTCCGATTGCACAGTGTCCGCGACGAACCGTTCG
>CAYQLE010000072.1:0-1435 GCA_964418265.1 uncultured Candidatus Saccharibacteria bacterium | reverse complement strand
ATTATACACCTCGTCCACTGATCAGAACTATTGTGAAAGTCGTTGCTCCAAAAATCGGAGAAACCATCTACGACGGCGCGGTGGGTTCTGCGGGATTCCTCGTCGAAGCGTTTGATTATCTCACGACGACCTACCCAAAACGCTCACTCAAGGATGATGATATTCTCCAGAAGAGAACATTTTACGGCAAAGAGGTCAAATCACTCGCCTACATCATCGGTATCATGAATATGATACTGCACGGTATCGAAGCTCCCAATATCAAACACACCAATACTCTCGCAGAAAATATCAACGACATCCAAGAAAAAGACCGTCACGATATCATCCTCGCCAATCCTCCATTCTGAGGAAAAATACGCTCTGAGATTCAGCAAAACTTTCCTATCAAAACAGGTGAAACAGCATTTCTCTTTCTCCAGCATTTTATCAAGATGCTCAGAGCTGGTGGTCGAGCGGGTATCGTCATAAAAAACACCTTTCTCAGTAATACCGACAATGCCTCCGTCTCTCTCCGCAAGCATCTCCTCGAATCATGCAATCTCCACACTGTCCTCGATCTCCCAGGTGGCACCTTTACAGGAGCAGGAGTGAAGACGGTCATACTCTTCTTTGATAAAGGGACATCGACCAAAAAAGTCTGGTACTATCAGCTCAATCTGTCTCGCAATCTCGGGAAAACCAATGCCCTCAATGAATCCGACCTCGCAGAATTCGTAGAATTACAAAAGACACAAGCCAACTCAGAAAATTCATGGACACTCGATGTAAACAATCTTGATACGAAGACCTACGATCTCTCAGTGAAGAATCCAAATAAAAAAGATGAAGCAGCTCTGAGGAGTCCAGGGGAGATACTTGAGGGGATTCAGTTGCTGGATACAGAGACCGTGGAGATATTGAAGACATTAAAAAATACTCTGGCTTAAATTATGTCATGAAAAAAAATATCAACATCACAGAAAACTGGAAATGATGGAATCCCTATACTGAAATTATGTTGTAGTGATTTATGATTTTTATTTCGAGAACTGCCCGATGATTTTGGCATAGATGGTCAAGTAGAAATTTTGAGAGAGGGTAAAAATTTAGATATAAAATTTGAAGTTCAGGTTAAGACCTCTAATAGATTTATAATTAAAAATGATCGTATACAGGTCCGCTCTGTGTCTAAAGATGATCTACAGTATTGGGATTCTGATACCAACATGCCAGTATTTATGATAGCTGTAGAGCGTAATAGTAGAAGGTGTTTTTGGGTAGATATTAGAGATTATCTGGGCAAGTTAGATAAGGATAAGAAACAAAAATCAATTTTAATATTTGCAGATTTAGAGAATGAATTATGTGAACAGAAAAAGCAGAATTTTTTAAATTTTTTAGAAGATCTCAATTTATATACATCAAAAAGAAATGCAAAAAAATCATCTGTATA
>CAYQLE010000071.1:0-1442 GCA_964418265.1 uncultured Candidatus Saccharibacteria bacterium | reverse complement strand
TGATGGATCCGCCGCTCTCACAGGAGTAACCCGTGGACTCACACGAACTCCAGCCGGCGCAAGTTGTACTGCTTCCACGACTCTAGCGGTAAGACATCCAGCACAATCTATATTTATAATCTCAGATTCCCCATGTTTTTTTACTGAGTTTGCTGTAAAACAAAGTGATGAAACAATAACTGGTAATTGGATAGTGCCATCTCCAGTAGGAGCCTATTCTATAGTTCCTAGAAACTATGTGGATGGAAAGCTTTTTGGTGGTATTGGTAATGCTGGTGAAACTGCCACAGGAACAGTTGAAATTGCAACAGGAGCAGAAGCAGCCGCATCAACTCAAAGCGGAACACTTGGCCGACTAGTTCTTCCCGCCACTCTTGCAACATCAACATGGAATCCATCAACTAATGCAAATCGAGTAATTGTTTCCGGATCAGGAGGAACAATAGATAACAATTTTATAGCAACCTCAACAATTTTAGCATCCAATACTTTTGGTCCAGGAACTGATGGAGATGTTATCGTAGCCGCACTTTCAACTACAACTCTTACTAGGGACATGTATTACAACAATCTAACCGTCAATGGTTCGATTGTTACAGGTGGATGGAGAGTATTTGTTAAGGATACTGTTTCTGGTACAGGAAACTTTACTGCCACAGGAACTCCCGGTGAAGGAGGTGGCTTAACATCACCCCCTGTAAGTGCAGGTCTTGGAGGTGCAACAACGACGGGTTTCTTTATAAGTTATGGAGGAGCTAATGGAGGTACGGGTGGGCTGGCATCTAAAGGTAATGGATCTATCGGATCATCTACAATGGATGTACACGGTTCGCTCTCGGTTGGCAGGAGCGGTACAGGAGGCGCAGGGGTGAATGCTTCAGGCGGTACTCCGGGAACTGGTGCGGTAAACGGAACCACGGGTAGAAGTTTTGCTACAAGTAGTCCGTATGGTCTTGGTACTCTATCAGTAATTTTTGATGCTCTTGTTATGTCAACAACATCAAATAGTCTTTACAGATTAACATCTGGTCCAGGAGGCTCAGGAGGCGGAGGTGGTGGAGCTAACTCTAATAACGGAGGAGGAGGTGGAGGAGGTGGAGCTACAGGCAACGTAGCTTTCATAGCCGCAAAGACTTTTGCAGGGTCTTTTATCATAAACGCTGATGGTGGTGCTGGAGGTTCTGCTACATCAGTAACCGGAGATGGAGGTACAGGAGGCTCAGGTGGAGGTGGTAAAGGTGGTTTTGGCATAAGGGTGTATTTTACAAATACATGGTCTGGTAGTTGTCATGCAAACGGAGGTGTGGCTGGTGCCGGAAGTTCTGCTGGAACCGCCGGAGCAAATGGATTTTGTGTTGGTATAGACGTCAATAATCTTTTACGCTAAATGGATCCTACTATAGACATGGAAGGACTAACGGCACAGGACTTCACTCGCCGAT
>CAYQLE010000070.1:0-1473 GCA_964418265.1 uncultured Candidatus Saccharibacteria bacterium | reverse complement strand
AAATGTAACCAGAATTTTAATGTTAATTTGTTGATAGAATATTTAGAATACATAAGAATAAAATGTTATTAGAAATACATTTTGTATTGTGTCATTCAAATCTTCACTTCTTTGATGTTCTTGTTGATTCCATAACATAACAGAGATTATTGGAAGGAATGTTTCTGATGGAAGAGGCTATAAATTGACATACAATAAAGATAATGTCCTTTGGTAGTAGATAGAATAGTGATTTAGGATGATAAGGATTTCCAGTGTTTTGATTGATTAATGACATAAATAGTATCATTTTGATTGATTCTCTTGTTGTATTTCCAAAGTATTTATGTGTATTTGGATTCCATTCTATTGAAGGTATCATTCTCCATTCATTTATTATTGTTGGAATAAGTGATCCTTCAGTAGTACCATTTCCATATTGACCTTCATTACTTCCCCAAGCATAAACAGTTCCTTCTTTTGTTATTCCAAATGAATGTTCTTCACCACAAATAATAGAATCGAAATTGATGTCACAAATGATGACAGGAGATAATACATTGTTGGTGTGTCCTAATCCTAACTGTCCTTCATGATTATATCCCCATCCATAGATATTATTATTGGATTTGATGAAGCAATGATATCCTCCACAGAATAATTTGATGCATTTGATATCATTTGGTAGTGAAACTTCTACAGGTGTTCTTTGATGTGTTGTGTCACCAAGTCCTAATTGACCACTACCATTATATCCCCAACTAAATAATTGTCCATTATCAAGTACTGCATAAGAGGAATGTGCTCCACAATAGATTTGATAGTTGGTATTGACTGGTAGTTTGAATGGATGTGGAAGTAATTGATTGGTTGTGGAGTCTATTCCTAATTGACCATAGCGATTGTATCCCCATGTTAATATATTATTCTCTTCAGTGATACCAAATGAATGGTAATCTCCACAAATAATATCAATAAACTTTCTATTCATTATTACTGGAGTACTTCTATCTTCATTATCCCCAAGTCCTAATTGACCATAGTTATTCCTTCCCCAAGAATATACTGTATTATCTTCTGTCAATCCAAAGGAATGATAACATCCACATCGAAACTTCTTCCATTTATGTTGTGAAGGTGGTGGAAGTTCTATTGGTGAGAGTATTTCATTCTTGTGACCCTGTCCTAATTGTCCACATTGATTATCTCCCCATACGAATACTTGATCATTTGTTGTCATTCCAATTGTAAAATTATATCCACAATTAATATTGATGAATGTACTATTGATTGGTGATAGAGTTGGAAGAGGAACTTCTTTCTTCTTAGTTGTGAATCCAAGTTGCTTCAATTGATTGTTTCCCCAACAGAATAACTTTTGATCGTCGGAAGTTGCAAAACATGAGTGGTGACCAGTAAATAGCTGTGTTGCAAGAAACATTGTTCAAATTAGACCTAATATTGATTAGTTTCCTTTGATTAAGTATTGAAGAC
>CAYQLE010000069.1:0-1513 GCA_964418265.1 uncultured Candidatus Saccharibacteria bacterium | reverse complement strand
GATTATAAAATTGTGTGTGGGAATTCGTTAATTGGATTGCCTGAATCTGCAATGAAAAGCTATAAAGTAGAGGCCGAACTTGAAATACTAAAAGAAGAGTTTTACAACATTACTGACGATAACAAGAAGAAAGCCTTACGTCAGAAAATTAACAGTAAAATACGGGAACTACTGGACTCTGCTGAACAATTTGCTGGCTACAAAATAGACTTTGATTTCAAACTCTTTTTCTCGGAAGTATGGCGGGAAAAAGGTGGCTTTGATGTGGTGATTGGGAATCCGCCATATAAAATTGAATATGATATTAAGCTAAAAGCAATCTATGAAAAGCTTTATAACACTTTCAAAAGAAACAACGACATCTACATAGGCTTCATTCAAAATGGGCTTAATCATTTAAATGCAATTGGTAGTTTAAATTTTATTACACCTAATACTTTTTTGAATGGAGATTACTTTAAAGAATTGAGAAAACATATTGCCAAGTCATACGACATAGTTGAAATAATTGACTTCAAAAGTCATAGTGTTTTTACAGACCCTACGGTATTTGTTGCTATCACCCATATTTCTAGAAGACAAAGAAATGAATATCAAAGGTATTCTGTTTTTGAAGGGAAGCTTCCAGTTGTTGAATTTAAGGAAATAAAAAAAGCTGATTCTGAAGATTCTATAATTCCTAAACACCCAACATTCAGCAAAATAGTCAAAACTCATAAAATTAAGTTTGATGAAGTATTTCTGATAAAAGATGTTGGCTTCAACTACTGGTCAAAAGGCGCAGGTAAATCAAGGAGTCTTAATTCTATTGGAAAAAGAGTATTTATTAAAACAAGAGAAAATGAAAATGACATTCCATACCTAAAAGGAACTCAAATTAAGCCTTTTAATATTCAGGATTCGGTTAATTATTTAAGATATAATTACGAGGAATATTTAGACCCACAAATTGATACATTTAGATTTAGCAAGGACATATTAAACAATTCCCCAAAAATAGTATATCGACAAACTGCAAATCGGATCATAGCAGCGATTGACCTTCATTCTAAACTTTGTGACAAAACAGTTCACGTTATCTTAAACAAAAAAGGCAATTCTTTTGATTTAGAGATAATTACCTTGCTTTTAAACAGTGAACTTTTTCAGTTTCTTTATAAAGAAATATCTCAAGAAAGTGAAGGAAGAGCATTTAGTCAGGTTAAAACGACATACTTAAAAAAGTTACCGCTACGTTATTTGGAGAACGAAGCGTATCAAAATATATACAACTATTTGAGGGTTTTAAATTCATTCTCTGAAGAGCATATACAGACTGTTTTCTTTTCCTCAATTTCAGACTCACTTGTTTACGAACTTTACTTCCCCGAAGAAATCAAATCGGCAGGCAAAGAAATCTTAAAGCATTTGGGAGATTTAAAGCCAATAACTGATGAGATGAGTGAAGAAGAAAAGCTGGCCATTATCCAAAGCGAGTTTGAGCGGTTGTACGACCCTAGTCATCCTGTGCGGT
>CAYQLE010000068.1:0-1519 GCA_964418265.1 uncultured Candidatus Saccharibacteria bacterium | reverse complement strand
ACTAGACAATATGTCTAGTAGTATTGTATGGTATATCAGGCTTTTTGTCACCCACATATCAAGAACCGAAACTAACAGTTTTTAGCTGGTGTGTACCCTGCACTTTCAGCTTCTGAAGTGCTCTGGAAGATGATTTTGTTCTCTTCTTTGATGGTCTTTGCGCTTCCACAACTTGTCGGGAAGTATTTGGTGCCGTTCTTTGAAGCTACAAAACCTCCCGAGGTATCAGTCGTAAGCTTTTCGCCTGATGTTCCTCCCTGCTCTACCTGACTACCGGAACTTTGACTTCCAGAACTAGTAGAAATTTGGGGAACACTCTGTTCTTTGCCCTCTCCTGAAGACCCAAACGCCCACCACCCCGCCCCACCGACTAAAACCATCACTACCACTAAACCGACGATTATATTGCTTTTTTTCATTATTTTGTTATTATCTTTCTACTTACTTAATAATGCTTATATTGTAAGGAAAGGGGCTTAAGTCCCCATAAAGAAAAGCTAAACTAAATCTAAAATAAAATGGCAACAAAAAAAGCAGCCGGATCGGCCAAAAACCTCACAGACTCTAAACCAAAATACCTTGGTGTGAAGCTGTATTCTGGAGAATCAGCATCAGCTGGGAGCATTATCGTACGTCAACGTGGAACTCGTGTTCTTGCTGGAAAGAACGTTGGTGTTGGGAGGGACCACACACTTTTCGCCCTCAAAGAAGGAAAGGTAGAATTCGGAGAAAAGCGAAAGCAAAACTTCGATGGTACCAAGACCACTCGAAAGATTGTAAGTATTATATAAACTCCAAACCGCCGAAAGGCGGTTTTTTGTTGACTTAAATGAGCCTTTCAAGAACCCTTTGGCATCAAGATTCTTTTTGCCATCAAAATTGTTACGCTCCGCACGCACCTCATTTCTGAGGTGCGGTTTTTTATACTTGCTTATTACTTTTGGCTAAATTAGATTAGAGAGCCTCAACAACAACCTTGAAGCTTGCTTCTTGGCCATTTACTTTCACAGAAACTTCATGTTCTCCTGCTTCTTTGATAGGTCGAGGAAGGTCGATGAATTCTGCAACCATGTCTACATGAGCTTGTTCCTTAAGAGCAGAAATGAGGTCGTCTTTGTGGATAGAGTCGAATAGGTGACCTTTTTCGTTGGCTTTCTTTGAAAGAGTGATGACCACATCCTTAAGAGAACCAAGGTTCTTCTCAAGAAGGTCGGCTTGGATCTTAAGCTCAGACTCGTGAGCCTTCTTGAACTTTTCCAACTTAGCGAGAGCTTCAGGAGTAGCCATTTCAGCCAATTCCTTAGGGAAGAGGAAGTTCAAAGCGTACCCATCAGCAACGTCTTTTACATCGAATTTTTTTGCCACTGAAGGCACTGATTTGAAAAATATAACTTTCATAGTAGGAAACAGTATACAGATAATTACTGCTTTAGCAACTCCACCGCTTGTTCAAGCTGACGGTCGTACTTATTCTTAATATCCTCTTCAGTAAGCTCTACAAGAACGTCAGGAACAATTC
>CAYQLE010000067.1:0-1562 GCA_964418265.1 uncultured Candidatus Saccharibacteria bacterium | reverse complement strand
GTCCTCATTCATCTACTATGACATTAGCATCTTGACATCTTGGGCGTCAGTCTGTCGAAGCAATTCACTATCTACTAAAAAAACATTGACAGGCAGCGCGACCGTGACGGCGGCGTTGCACAAGGTCAGATCACACAGAGATGGCGGAAAGCCTCGAAGCCTCGGATCTCAACCCCAGCATCAAAATGAATATTGTTCCTGACGCACCGGCATCGGTAGGTACTGCTGCCTTGGAACCTCCAAAGAACGGATCTCTGCTCACCTCGAATCAACAGATCCTTCGGGACTCAGCGCATCAGTTCTTCGCGAGAGAGCCGCTCTCAATGCTCAGGATCCATCGCACCGTCACGACCCAAGTCAACGCCCCACGTGCCAGAAAAAGAAGCCGGAGATCGAAGCGGTTCAAAAAGCGGGTGCAGGCCCTGAACCTTCGCCGGTCATTTTTGCAATTACTGCAGCGAAATGATTTGGCGACGTACGTCGACCAGATAAAAAAAGTGCAGAGTTGGGTAACCGTCGACGATTACAAACGTCAAGCATTGGTGGCCTACGCAGACACCGCCACCGCAGCGGTGGACCACGCCAGCTTCGAGCAAACATCGATGACATGGGACATCCTCATCGCAGTGTTCGGGCTCGTAGTCGCAGGATTAGGCTTTCTGACGGCTCAAGGCATCACTGAAGGAATTCAGAGCTGCGCAGCGATGGCAGGTAACGGAGATTGATCCTTGTGTGCCCCGCCCCGATGTGCCTCTCACTATTGTGATGAGCCCGTTTGTCAGTTGTCCTGGGATTTGTGCGCCGCTACCTGGTGAAGAAAGCAAACCAGTATGACCTCAACCAAACTATTGAAGCAAGCAAACAGATGCGATTAGAATTAACACTCCATCGTCAACGAGCGAAGACGCGCAGGCCCTCTGTGGAAGAAGAACAAAAGATGCTGAAAAACATTCAGCGGCAGCGAGCTTTCTCAGCGGCCCCAATACTGTACTGATTCATTAGCGGCGCACTAGATTCAGATCAAATCATGATTATTGATATCTCAAATCATGAGTCAGGCAGCAGACTCAGGCTACGCAATTGCAACCAGGAAAGGGAATGCCACTGACTCTGACTCTGACTCTGATCTGAGCCTCGGTATTGTTGACTTCGTCATGATCAGCATACCGTCCGGTTCAGGAAAAGAGAAGGAATTCCGATGCATTGATTTTGATCACGTCATTTTGGCTTTGATCAGTAGACAATTCTGCACGAATGCACATTTTCTGTCCCCATATACGCATTTGAAACTTGTTTCAAAAACGAACAAGATATTCAGTCGTCTGTCCACCTGAACAGCAGATTGACGTTGCATTGAGTCCATTGGATGGTGTATAGACCACAAACCACCACAGAAAGAGCAGCAGAAGGACCTGTTAAAGGTGGGAAAGCCCTCCACTTACAACTCAGCATTGTGGAACGGTAATTGTTGTATTCTGCTCAATCAGCCAACCGCGCTATCAACGCGTGCCATCCATCATCAAGGCCGCGCAAAGAATACTACAAGCACGTTAAAGCATATC
>CAYQLE010000066.1:0-1568 GCA_964418265.1 uncultured Candidatus Saccharibacteria bacterium | reverse complement strand
GGGGTTTGGAGGCAAAAAAAGAGATGTTAGTAGAAGAGATAGAACATATCTGAAACCCACTCCGTAGGCCCACCCATACCCGCAGGGAATTAAGAAAATAAAAAGAATTTGAAGGCAGAGAAATAAAGAACTCCCCCACTTCTCCCAGGCACCAAGTGTCGCAAAGATATATTGTGCGACACGTATATAACCACTCCCCCCAGTGCCCAGACAATAAAAAACTGCAGGGAAATTTATTCCCCTGCAGTGTTGTTTGTGTTTGAGAGCACAGACTAGGCCTGAACTCTCGTACCGAAGATTTTTGATTCAACGCACAGGTACGCCTCCTCGAAACCCATGTGGGCGAAGTCGGCGCCGAGCTTGAAACATTTGCCGGTCTGGCTGAGGAGCACCGAGTTCATCGATAATTTTCGGAGAAGTTTTGATATCTTCCCCTTGGACAGACGAACTCGCGTGCAGATTATGCTTATCAAGTTCTTTCCAACAAGGGTGACGTCCCTCGTCTTCGCTGAAAAGAACTCGCCCACAATCAGCTTGAGAGCTTTCTTCTCCCGCGTTTGAAGAGACTCCCCTGTGAACATCCGGCGACGGCGACGCAGATGATTCAGCTTCTTATAATTTTTTTTGAGCAGAATGCTCCCATCCTGAGCCTCCGGGTCGTTTTCGTTGATAGTCGTAGACGGGGTCGGAACATGAGCGAATATGTTACTACTGCGACTGCAATCTGCGCGGTGGAGGGCTGGGAAGGAACGGTGGAATTTTGCCATATAATGTTACTGTCTTTTTTTGGTTTTTGTTGAAGAGCAACAGATCACTCGACCTGTATCGGAAAACATGTTACCACACAACCACAAAAAAACAACCTCTTGGAGGAGGTTGCTTTTATTGGTCTTTTAGTTGCTTGTGGCTACTACTACCGCTTGTTTTCCCCAACAAGGCTTAGAAGCGTTCCATGGTCGGCTTCCCTGCTCTTTGTAGAGGTACTTACCATATGCGAGATTACCCTCGAGCGTGTAAATGTTTATACCAAGCTCAACTGAGCGTTTAAGGTGATACTTCTCATTGATCTGCATCACACCAACGTCAGCACTGTTTACCTTTCCTCGAAGGACACTTCCGTCTGCATTGAACTGCCTGTATGTGGATTCACAACGGGCAATTTCTGCTGCAATAGGAGTACCTTTGAAGTATTCTTTTGTAATTAACTTAATGTGTTCTGAGGAGGTCGCGTTTTTGATATCAACGACGACCTCCTTCTTCGCGGCTGGTTCTTCATTTCCCTGAACATTCAACACTTGCTGGTTAACGCTCGATGCTGTGGCAATGAATACGGCCGAACTGATGATTAGTTGAAAAATAAGCCTTTTCTTAGTTAGTAATCTGTATGTCTATAACTCATTCGTTTTATACAGTTGCACACCTCGGGGACTAAAAAACCAGAACTAATCTGGTTAGCAACACAATAGCAGTTTCGAAAGCAAAAGTCAAGGTTTTAAGCCAGAAAATATATGCCCAAACTGCAAAAATATGGCTTATAATAAGGATATACCATACAATACTACTAGACA
>CAYQLE010000065.1:0-1584 GCA_964418265.1 uncultured Candidatus Saccharibacteria bacterium | reverse complement strand
ATAGCGTCATGCGTTGTGCGTGCATCCATACAAGCACTGCACTCAGCACAGAGCATATACCAGTATTGCTTGGCCGGCTGATGGTGCCTACTGTAACGGGGGCGGTGGGGGGTCGACCCAGCGACTGAACTGATACAGGATTGCGTTGCATGCTGCTCGCGAAGGGAGGGTAGCCACTCATGCACGGGGAAGATGACAGACCTGCAGCACGCAGGTGGTATAGATCAACACACAAGACAGATCGGTGCCCATCTGGCACGCTACAGACAGCAGTCCACAGCTGCCGCTAAACGCAACCTAGTCACAATACAACTGGGCGAAGCAAAGCGACTGCATCAGCATTGGCGGCACCATCAACAGATCTAGTATACAATAAGGTGTCTATGTGCTCCTCAGATGAGTGCAGCTGTGATGCACAGGGAGACCCGATGTCAAGGCGGGTCCCAACCTTTGAACAGTTCCAACGCCGGGAACACGCGTTCAAAGGTCAGCAGCGGGTGAGACCCGCTGGAAACCAGACCCAGCTATAGAATGGAGGCTATACAGCACGGACTGTTTCACTCATTCACACGCCATGACCACTTCCTGTAAACATGCACGCAATGCACCTACCCGCTCAATGCACCTTATGTTTGCGTATTCCTCCGACGGTGAAAGCAGTGGTGCGTCGGATGTGCATCTGCTGACGAACGCATCCGCGGCTTGATTTGCAGCAGTGTCTGTGCTGTACCCCCTGCCAGCCCTGCGGTTGTGTTGGGTAGTGCATACATCCAGTGTGTGACCTGTTGTGTGTGCAAGTCTACCAGCTATAGGACACGCTTTGCGTTCACTGCTCAATCCTCATTCGCGTCCCGACCAGTACCAAAGATGCGAACTGCACCTGCTGCGCTCGCTGTAGCGCTGAGCGTTGCGTGCTCCCTGCTCCTATCGGTGCACCAAGCTGATGCAACGTATATCAAGGTCAAGGAGAACTCAGAGAAATGTCTGCTGCAAGAGGGTAAGGCTGTGGTTGCTCTGCCGCATCTCCTGTGTGTTCTCTGCGCACGTGACTGGGGCTGAGGTGTTGCTCGGGCTATCACCTCACATGCACTGTGCTGTGATGGTGTGTGTATCTCACCCTCCAGTGCCCCAAGATGTGCTGGTGTTGACGCACTATAAGTCCCCTGACACACCCCGTCGAGCAGGCAATGCACCCCATCAGAGCCAGGGCGCTCCTCTCATCACCGCCATTATCAAGGTACACCCTGCGGCACTGCTTGTTGTGCTGTAACTGTTTGCTGTTGATTCACCGGGTCATCATCTTGCTTATGCTGAATGCTTGAACAGGATCCGCAGGGCAATCGCATGCTTACTCAAGCGCTGGATGACGAGGGCCGCTTCGCATTCACCTCGGTGCAGGGCGGGGAGCACAAGATCTGCTTCGCTGCATCACCCACCAATTACAACACCAAGGAATTTGTACGATGTCGTGACCTGCTGTGGCCATGTGTCTTTGCGCTGTGATAATCCGTTCACCGCCTGACAACATCCCGTGTGTGTGTGTGTGTGTGTGTGTGTGTGTGTGTGTGTGTGTGTGTGTGTGTG
>CAYQLE010000064.1:0-1716 GCA_964418265.1 uncultured Candidatus Saccharibacteria bacterium | reverse complement strand
AGACCAATCTGTACACTATTATAACGAGGTTTTGAAATAATCTTAGGACTTGCACCGAGAGCTTTTGCTATTTCGAGCGCACGGACGAGACGCACTTTATTATTCTGCTCATTTTTTTCTTTAATAGTTTTGGCACGCTTTGGATCTATTTTAGTTAGAAGTGCAAATAACTTTTCTGTTGAAAGCAAGGCGAGTTTGGTGCGAAGCTCTTTGTTCGCTGGCACATTTGGGAAAATAATTCCATCAACAACTGATTGAATATAGAAACCAGTTCCTCCACAAATGATGGGAAGCTTTCCGCGAGAGATTATGTTGTCGATTACTTGATATGCATGCTTCTGAAAAAGATCCACAGTAAATGTGTCTTTTGGTGAAGCAACATCAAGTAGGTAGTGGGGAACACCTTTCATTTCCTTCTTGGTGATCTTACCTGTACCAATATCTAGACCCTTGTAGACCTGACGAGAGTCCGCAGAGACGACCTCGCCGTTTAACTTTTTTGCAAGAGTTACCGCAAGGTCACTTTTACCTGAGGCGGTTGGCCCGAGGATTACTAAAATAGCAGGTTTCTTTTTTGTTTCTTTCATAACAGTATGTGTGTGCCGGAGGTGGGACTCGAACCCACAAGCCTTACGACGGCCGATTTTGAGTCGACTGCGGTTACCAATTTCGCCACTCCGGCAATGTGTACAAAATACTACAATGATGGCCATTGTACAATGACCACATTGCACGCTCCGATTTTGAAGTTTCAACTTTGCGCGGTAATATGTAGTGACTATGGTTGAATCACAATTTTATAACAATGCAGTTTATTGGGTAGAAGTCGATAAGATTAAGCCCAACCCCTTTCAGCCTCGACGAGAGTTCGACCAAATGGCGCTCAAAGCTCTCTCTGACTCTATTCGTCAGTACGGAGTGCTCCAGGCGCTCGTGGTGACTCGTAAAGAAGTGTTTAAAGATGATGGAAGTATGGCAGTCGAATATGAATTGATTGCAGGAGAACGACGACTTCGTGCTTCACGGCTCGCAGGTCTTCGAGAAGTTCCCGTGCTCATCCGTGCAAAAGAAGATTCTGACTTGATGAAGCTTGAGCTTGCAATCATCGAGAATATTCAGCGTGAAGACCTCAATGCTGTTGACCGAGCAAAAGCTTTCAATCAACTTTCAAAAGAATTTGGTTTCAAACATTCTGAAATTGGAATCAAGGTAGGGAAGAGTCGTGAATATGTTTCCAACACTATCCGTATTCTTGCACTTCCTGAAACTATTTTGTCCGCTCTTTCTTCGGGGAAGATTTCTGAAGGACATACTCGTCCTCTTCTTATGCTTTCTGACCGCACTGAAGAGCAAGACACACTATTTAAGGAGATTATTTTTAAACGTTTAAATGTTCGTGAAGCAGAACAAATTGCTCGTAAGATTGCAGTAGAGAAGACCCGTCGCAAGGACATTATTGATCCTGAAATTATTGAGATACAGGGAAAGATGGCTGAGTCGCTTGGTACTCGAGTTTCAATTGAGAAAAAAGATGTGGGAGGCAAGGTAACTATCGACTTCTTCACCAACGAAGACTTGCGCGCTATTATGGAGCTTCTTGAGAAGAACAAACAGCAAGGCGCCGGTGCTGCTATTTCTCCAACGCCCGAAGATAAGCCTTTTCAAGACGACCCAGATGCTATGCTAAAAGAAGAAGAGTCAGATGAGGATTTGTAC
>CAYQLE010000063.1:0-1731 GCA_964418265.1 uncultured Candidatus Saccharibacteria bacterium | reverse complement strand
ATTCAAACGTCGTGCTCAACCGGACCACACTAGCAGCGCAAATAGATGTCTGGGACTATAGTGGTGCCACGGTGATTGACGGTACATGTATGTAACATGCGTTCACTGCGTATGGAGGGCTCGAGTAAGCCACACGTACAAACACAAGTACTGCATGCTGGAACAGTGACATGTGCAGCTGCAGACTCTCATATGGTGCTACGCCAACAAAATAGCTGCGCCAGTTTCATGCAGCTTAGACGTCAGGAATCATCGCTGGACGAGATCAGCCAGGCTCATCAGCTGCGAAACTTGAGTTGAGAGCGGTCACTTCACGTATACCAGTCGACCCGTAGTGAGCC
Organism: uncultured Candidatus Saccharibacteria bacterium; assembly: GCA_964418265.1. Lineage (GTDB taxonomy): Bacteria > Patescibacteriota > Minisyncoccia > Phycocordibacterales > CALRBL01 > CALRBL01. The sequence goes on along the minus strand of CAYQLE010000063.1, from coordinate 1,390 downwards.
CAAATATGATCCAGAATGAATCTGATACTGCCGATAGCAGTGCATGTGGTCGACGCATATTCCCACCGAACGGCCTCAGTGTGGCATGCCGGGCGAGCCCATCACGAAAGATTACAAAGACTCAGTGTCCCCACGCTGCTGTCACATTTGTACCCATTGCGACATGTAAGACGGAAGACGGCATCAATAACTCTCTGTTATCTTTCCTAGACAACCGTACGTCACGTACAAGCCGTAGTAAGGATCTACGAGTCGGCGCACGGTACGGGACGTAGTCTACGTGCGTAGCGCCGTTTTCAGATCGTACACGTACGGGAAATATATCATAGTATGTATACGCAGATCAAGTGGTACAATGAGTCATACCCACCTATATATCCTTCCGGATTGTGAATCAATGCGCTCACGCAGGATCAGCGCAACGCTTTGAACTTTGCGTCTCTCGGGGGAGGGAGCCTGCTACGGTGGCACCGCCCAAAATTTGGCGCGGTTTGCAAATTGCAACTTTCCAAATTTCCCGGAGCTCGTCGGATCACCTCTCAGATGCAGCACGGCCGAAGCCTGTGGGTCCGTCTCGGACAAGGTCTCGGACGAGTTACGGTGATGAGAATCCGGACTCTTATGATGTCCCACTCAGATGATTGCGTCCCACGCAGGCTGGGGCGGTTGCTGGGGTCCATGTTGCGCGTCATATGCAGATTCGGTCAATCAATCTGCAATAACTTCAAGTTATACTTGAGGTCTCAGTGACCGCCGCTGACGTACGTAGTCTCCGATTGGCTAGGCCGCACTAGTGAGCCTCTGGTTCACCTCGATTCACGAAGGCGCTGCACGTGTACGTGTGTCCCTCAAAGTGCCGTCAGACATTATCGCACAATATCAGTGGAACTTGAAATTCTGTATGCTCAGCTTTGAGATGATTGAGTCGAGGAGGGCACTGGCATGCTGCAAAGTTACAACATCATGGTCCGGGTCTCGCAATCCGTGGCACTCACTGCGAAAGACGCGCTCCGCCGGGGCCGACAGACTGAGTCCCGGACGATGATCACATTTCTCGATAGCAAGTGCGTGATGCTCAGAGTCACAGTGTAAATATGAGCGTCTTTAGGCCCGATCTCCCTGAGCGCCGTCCGATAAGTATCTACGTTGTAACCGTGACTCACCTAGCGCTATTTCGCAACCAAATCTTCGTCGACGTACTCTACCGATTGCAGATCGAGTCCAGCGTTTTGCTTGGGTTTTCTGCGTCCAACGGTCATCGTTCCCGGACCCCGTACTAGTTCTACAGGTCTTCGAGTAGTAAAATGCTGGAATGTCAAGCGACAGCAATACTTCGAAGAGATCTCGCTTCAGATTCTGGCCTCCGTCCTCGCCTACCTCGACCCAGGGT
>CAYQLE010000062.1:0-1854 GCA_964418265.1 uncultured Candidatus Saccharibacteria bacterium | reverse complement strand
ATGTTTAGTGATTTATTGTTATTCTCAAATCGACTTTCAGATCTCAATCTTAACTTAAAAGAAATTAAAATTGAGCCCGACGGAAGCATTCTCATAGTGCTTTACGAGGGGGATGTTCTTATTTCACTCGACGAATCACTTCAAGATCAGTTTGTTGCTTTCCAGACAGTCTTGAAGGAAATTAAAAACTTTCGCCTCATTGATCTTCGGTACGGTAAAAAAGTTTTCTATCAAGCAGAATAACTGTATACTATATGTATGATATCAGTCGTCGTGTCATATCTAAAATTTCATTATATAACTGCATATAAAGAAGGATTTTCTTTGTTATCAAAGCACGGTCTCGCGCTGCTCTTTGTTGGTATTCCTCTTTTTATTATATGGACTCTTCTTCCTATTGTTCTTTTTATTCTGTTTACCGCTGGCCTGTATCTTATTTTTCTATGGAATATCATCTAAAAATTCAAAAAGAAATATTAGGACTTGAGAAGTTTTTTCCTCATCGTGTTCGCGAAGTGGTAGAAGAACTTTCTTTTGCATTTTCAATCTTCTTCCTTTCCTTCTCTGTGTTTTTTGCCATACCTTCAGTTTCTTCTTTTTCAGTGCTATGGCCTGTGGCACAAGGTCTCTTCCTAGTGTCATTTTCTATACTTCTTGTATCAATCATGTTTGAAGTATATTTCCAAAGCCTCTATGCCCGCCTAAAAAATGAAGGTGCATCCTTCGCTGTTTCCTTAATAACTAAAAAAATGAAAAAAAAGAAGGATACGGTGGCTTCATTATTTGATTTTGCTTGGAGTGGAGATCTTAAAAAGCGTTTGGGGATTTCTGAAGAGCAGTTGAATTATTTTATTTCACAAAAGAATCCTCGGCTTGTTTATCCTCGTGTCGACCACTCACTTCAATTGTTTGGACATCATCTGTATGAGGAGGATAAGGAGCTTCAGAAATTCTTAAGCGGAATAATGATAGATAAAGATCATTTTGCTGAAGTTTTAAGACTTGTTGAGGATAGGATGCATTGTCAATTCCAGTCAAGAAGTTTTTTGTTACCTATTTTTAATACCGCGGTACCGCGCATTTTTACATTTGATAATATATCGCGTATTGATATTGATGATCTGGAGTATGTGCACAACGTGCATCTTACAGAAAAGGCAATACAGGACGTAATTAGCCATTTCAATACCGAAAGAATTCAATTTATCGATAGTTTTTCTCGTAAAGAATTCATCTCACAGCTTATCAAAAGTACACTGCAAGATCATCAAGAACTTTCCTATGGACAAAGATCTGTTTTGCCTTCTGATACAAGGAGGTTCATTATTCTGCATAAAGCTATAAAATCATGAGTCGATACTATCTAGGACCTCATCGTGAGCTCGAGTACCACCCCTCTCTTATTAAAAGAGTTGGCTTGCGAATAAAACATGCATTTGCTACTCCCCGAAGAATATCCTTTACTATTGTGGTGATTGCAGGACTTTCCTTTGCGGTCAACTTTGCTTTCATTGCGGTGAGTGCTTCTTCCTCCTTGTGGGGACCAAAAGTAAATCTTTCAATCACTTCTGGTGTTGGTGTTTCCAATGAATCACAGCAAGGAATGGGAAGTGATGATGGTGTTGATGTGGATGAAAATATCTCTTATTATTTCATTGATAATGTTCCCGCTCTCAGTGTCTCAAGTGAAGCGTATATCGTCGCTGATGCTGATACCGGAAAAGTAATTATTGAACATAATCCTGATGAAGTTTTTCCTATTGCTTCAGTAGCTAAGATGTTTACAGCAATGGTCGCGAAAGATAATATTCCGGTGCGCAATGTCGCAACTGTATCAAAATCATCATATGACAC
>CAYQLE010000061.1:0-1894 GCA_964418265.1 uncultured Candidatus Saccharibacteria bacterium | reverse complement strand
GTGTGTATGTGTGTGTGTGCGTATGTGTGTGTGTGTGTGTGTGTGTGTGTGTGTGTGTGTGCGTGAGTGTTTGTGGCTTCTGTTACTTTTTATACCTGCGTTGCGGTGTGGCTCTCTACGGTCAGAACGTGTCAGCACATGTCATTGCCACACGCCGACCAACATCATCTGCCGCTATCTCTTGCACACACACAGACCTCTGAAGAGATCGCTCAATACTCTCTGCCGGATTCCCTCACGGATTTAGAGCGGTGTTCGGCCCTGCTTCACAAGCCATCTGCGCTGCAGCGAAATGCCGGCATCGGCATGCTTCCCGAGCTGTTCCGATGCGCGCGATCATCGGCATCGGGCTCTAATCAGAGACAGACCCATGGCAAGGGGGTAAACGGCACTAATGGACACACTAATGGACTTACCACCACAGCGCTGTGGAGTCTGGTTCAGGTATGGTACTTTGATCTAATGTGATGAGCTGCGTGTAGGTGAAGCATGGCACATCACAAATACTGTGAGGGAGGAGTCGTTGGCTTCACTGGGCATGGTGTGGCCAGTCAGCGCTCAACTGGTGTATGGATGCTGTGATGGTCACTGTGACATTACAGGAGGCGTTGTGCAAGGCTGACGGGGAAGTGATTCCACGGTTCAAAGAGGTGCTGCTGACCATGATCAACGATGACATTCTTGAGCCCACTGCCCTGGAGCAGATTCTCATGCCCACGCTGTGCAAGATCATCGTACGTATCATCATCCCAATCAGCAGAACCCCATGTCCCAATTAGAGCCTGAGCTGGTATTATGCTGACATTAACAGACCCAGGAGAGCACGGACTCCGGTGCATCAACAGCCAGTCCAGTCACCGCAAACAAGACCGCGTCACCTGATGCAAACACCTCACAATCATCATCATCATCATCGTCATCAACGGCAGCAGCTAATGCGTCAAATGCAACATCAGCAGCTGCAGCTGCAGCAGCAACGCTGGCCACCTCTCAAGGTCCGGCCGGCATGGTGCCCGCTCCGCTGCTGACAAGAGGCCAGCGCACAGCGGCCTGGACGGACGTGCTAATTGCGGTGATGCCTCGATTAGACAAGGCCGTGCACCCACTTCTGTGCGATTTCACATTAGCAAGGGTAAGGATTGTTGACTGCTCTTATAGCCAACAACCCATCTCAAACCTTTGGTAGCAGCCATTGTTCAGCTAGTAGTGATTACCATCGTTTGTGGGGCCCGGTCGGGGTTCTTATTATCACGTGCGGGTGATCACAATACCAGGCGGACGTGTCTCAGCCACTCGCCTCCCGGCTATGCGGCGCCAGACTAATGGGCACATTAGTCCCGGTATTAAGCCCCGCTGCCGTGGAGCGTAAGCTCTTAGGCTGTGCGGCCGCGCTGTGTCAGGACACCTCGCACGTGGTGCGGGAATGCATGGCCTCCAACCTGGCTGCCCTGGTCAAGGTGGTGAGGTATGAAGAGTTTATAATGATTATCAGTTCAGCTGCTTCAGTGTGTTCATATCCGGGTAGATGAGGTCGTATACGTTGTAGTTGGCTTGCACTATGAATGCATCTGCGTGTCTTGTGATGTGAGGTGTCAGAGACTGATACTGTGATCATGCTGCTGTGCAGTGCCAACGCTGTCACCACATCCCTGATCCCAGAGCTGCAGCAGCTGCTGGAGGATGAAGAGGTACGATCACCTGTCCTTAATGTGTATACGCCTTGGTTAATGGGGTCCTAATTACTGTGTGGGGCAGGCTTCCGTCACATCAGCTGCATTGATGGCGCTGGTGGAGATGCTGCACGATCTACCTGCTGATATTCGAAGAACGGTGGCATTACCCATCCTTCGAGTATGTATGTGTGTGTGTGTGTGTGTGTGTGTGTGTGTGTGTG
>CAYQLE010000060.1:846-1950 GCA_964418265.1 uncultured Candidatus Saccharibacteria bacterium | reverse complement strand
TGCTGTATTCAAGTTACAAATGCAACTTTTGTTTTGCAAATTTAGATAAATAAAATTCATTTGGTGATAAATATTTTAATTTTTTTCTTGGTCTGTTGTTAAGCTTATTTTGAACATACTCAATGTCTTTATCGGTAACGCTTTCGAATGACGTTCCCTTTGGAAAATACTGACGAATTAATCCGTTTGTATTTTCGTTAGCTCCTCTTTCCCACGAGTGGTATGGTTTAGCAAAATACACATCTACACCTAACCCTTGTCCTATAGTTTGATGGTAAGCAAACTCTTTTCCATTATCCGCAGTAATGGTGTGTATCAAGTCTTTCAAAGGCAAAAGGGCTTCTATTGTTTTTTGTACCACAGGCTCGGCTTCTTTACCTTGTAGTTTGCGTATCCATACTAAACCTGTAACACGGTCGTTGATTGTTAGCATAGCTCCCTGATGATTTTTTCCAATGATGGTGTCTATTTCCAAATCGCCAAACCGTGTCTTTTCATCAACAATAGCCGGTCTAAGTTCTATGTCCACTCTGTTTTTTATGATGCCTCTAGTGTCTTTGGCATTGCCTCGTTTACGATATTTTCTTCCCTTTCGTCTAAGGTGTGTATGGAGCAGACCCGCTTGTTTTTTGTCTTGCCAAACATGCTGATAAATGCGTTCGTGACTGACACAAACTTTACCTTCAAGTTTTGCTCTGCCTGCAATTTGTTCAGGACTATAATCCTCGTTGAGTAATGCGTCAACAAAGCTTTTTACCTCATCTGTAAATCTCACGTGTTTTGGCTTTTCTATTAGTCGTTTCTCATATTTTCGTTGAGCTAAATTTGATTCGTACTTACCGCTTCGCTTATCGCAATTGCGGCTTAGTTCACGACATACTACAGACTTATCTTTGCTTATCATTTTAGCAATATCTGTTTGAGAAAATCCTTGTGTTCTCATTACACTAATTGTGTATCTTTGTTCTACGGTTAAATGTTTCATCTTACAACTTTGTTTTGGACGACCGAGGGCAAGTTAGGCTTTTATCCATCAGTAGAAAGTGGACGGGCAATCCGTCTATTTTCTCTGAAAAATAATTTATCTACTTTTCGTTTCGCCTT
>CAYQLE010000060.1:0-836 GCA_964418265.1 uncultured Candidatus Saccharibacteria bacterium | reverse complement strand
TTTCGCCTTAAAAGTTGCATTTGTAACTTGAATACAGCAATGATTCTTTATTGAAAAAAAATAAAGCAACCTTTTTCATTTTATTTCTCTTTACTTTGAACACCTAAAACAATTTGCATATGCTGGGCGTAGAAAATATTATACATGAATGTGTGAAAGGCAATCGCTTTGCAATGCAACTATTGTATGAACAATACAGCAATAAGCTATTGGGCATTAGTCGAAGGTATGCGGGTAATTACGATGAGGCTAAAGATTGGATGCATGAGGGGTGGATAAGGATATTTGAGAATATAAAAAATTTCAGGGCTGAGGGTACATTGGAGGGGTGGTTATGTGTAGTAATGAGAAATACCGCCCTTGAAATGGTGAAAAAACAAAATAGATTTACTTATACCCGTTTCGAAGAATTTGAGATTGAATATGAAGACATAAATGAAGGGGAATTTGAGGAAATGATGGACAAATTCAGTGAAGAAGATTTACTTAAAACCTTAGATTTGCTTTCGCCTCAATATCGTATGGTGTTTAACATGTATGTCGTGGAGGGTTTAAGCCATAAAGAAACTGCAGTAAGGCTCGGCATATCAGAAAGCACAAGTAAATCGAACCTTAATAGAGCACGAAAACAATTGATTGATATACTACGAAAGCATTGTCAAAACCATATAGATCCAACTAAATATCGAAACGAGAGTATATCAAAAAAATCGAATACTAATACAAGGATCATAAAATAAAATATTATGAAACCTAACATTGATAAATTATTCAAACAAAAGCTGGCCAACATAGATACGCCAACCAATGCGAATGGTTGGAACGAAATGGAGTTG
>CAYQLE010000059.1:0-2002 GCA_964418265.1 uncultured Candidatus Saccharibacteria bacterium | reverse complement strand
ATTTAGGATACTGTGAATGGATCTCATCACGAAGCTTCTCTGTCCGTCATGGTAGAATTAGACAAAAGTGATTCCTGTATAATCTTCACCTTTTTTCATGTTATTATTTTATTATATGAAATACATTCTCGTGTGCGCCCTTATACTTTTACCTTTTTTGGGGTATGCACAACCCGTGTCGGAAATTAATGAAACCACTAGTATTATTGTAAAACTAAAAGATCAGAACAATCTTGAACAAGTCTTGGCAGAAGAAAATATAAATACCATAGAAATTATTGATGATGAATTAATTTTAGTACAAGTCTACAACTCTTCGGTTGTTGAAGAAACAATTAAAGGACTAGAAGAGAATCCTGATGTTGAGTATGCAGAACCAAATTATCCGCGAACCTTTTCTACTATTAGCACCAATGATACGTTGCGTGCTTTGCTGTGGGCAATTGAAAACACTGGTCAGACAGCAAACGGTGTTGTGGGAATCGCAGACGCCGATATGGATATTAATGAAGCTTGGAGCGTTTCTGAAGGAGCCTCTTCGACTATTGTGGCGGTAATTGATTCGGGGGTGGATTACACGCATCCTGACATATCTTCTAATATGTGGAACGGAAGCGGGTGTGTTGATGATACCGGTGTTCTAATTATTGGTGGGTGTGTTCACGGGTATGACTTTGAAAATAATGACAATGATCCCATGGGAGTGAATACTCACGGAACGCATGTCGCAGGAACTATTTCTGCAGTTAAGAATAATGCGATAGGAACAATTGGTGTGGCACCACAAGTTAAGATAATGGCATTACGATTCGGTCTTGATGTTGTTTCTGAAGTAAGAGCAATTAATTTTGCTCGTCAAAATGGTGTGAAGATTATTAACGCAAGCTTCTCTGGTCCAGGGTTTTCTCAAGCAGAGTATGATGCTATTGAAGCATTTCAAAATGCAGGAGGAATCTTTGTTGCAGCAGCTTCCAACGAAGGAACTAATAACGACACTGCTCCGTACTACCCAGCAAGTCATGACCTGCCGGGAATAATTAGTGTGGCCGCAACAAATCAGTTGGATGAGCTTGCGAGCTTCTCAAACTTCGGGGTAAGTTCGGTGGATGTTGGGGCACCAGGAGCCAATATAGCTGGTTTGCTAATTGCTAATCAGTACGGTTACTTAAGCGGAACATCAATGGCCGCACCCCATGTCGCAGGTCTCGCCGCACTTATCACCGCCACGTACCCTGAACTTACTTCCACACAAATCAAGTCTCTCATACTCAATACAGGAGATAGTCTCTCTTCGCTTCAAAACAAGACACTGACTGGTAAGAGGGTCAACGCATACAATGCAGTAACAGGTCTTACTCCACGAGTAGGATTTACGAACATTAGCTATCCAGCAGATGGAACAGGGATTATTAATCTTACCTCTTATATCCAAATTGGACTTGAAGGAATCTCCGCAACAACTACTGAAATTGAATATAGTCTTGATGGGGGAGAGAATTGGATAGTATCGGCTCTCGGTAATCAGTTTACTATCAATGAAAATGAATTAGCGTGGGATACGATGCAGAACGCTTCGACCTCCGCAACTTCTACTGATTCAGCCTTCATTCGTTTCACTGCCACCACATTCGGCACCTACGCCACCACTTCGGCGTTTGGGTATTCTGGAGCTTTTAATATTGATACACTCTCACCTCATTTGGTGATAGATGAGTGGGTGGGTGCAACCACCACCTCTTCAGGCACTATACAACTTAGTGGAACAAGTGAAGAGGGTGTGGAGGTACGAGTCTTCCGTAATGGAGCATCGCTTACCACACATGACGTCGCATCAAGCACTGCGCCTTTCTCAATCTCAGCAAGTCTCTTAGAAGGAGCGAATATTATTGAATTGGTTGCGGTGGACAGTTGGGGTAATAGAAGCGCGACAAGTACTTTAGCAACTATTACCTATACGGTGCCAATTGTTCCAGCTCTCACACAATCAGGTGGTGGTGGAGGA
>CAYQLE010000058.1:0-2015 GCA_964418265.1 uncultured Candidatus Saccharibacteria bacterium | reverse complement strand
TATCAATAGCTTTTTTGTTTGACTTTGGAAGGTCTCGTACATGCCCAACAGACGCCTTTACTTCATAGGCGCCATCGAGGTATTTTGAAATTGTCTTTGCTTTCGCAGGCGACTCCACAATCAATAATTTCATATGTCTGCCAAGTATTACATGGAAAAAGAAAAAAAAGCAAAATTCACCTTTTTTTAATTATTCCCACTTCTTCCTTAATCAAGCCTTTTATTTCAAGCAAAGTAATAGCCATTGCAACATGCTGTGCAGGTTTACCAAGCGACTGGATGAGTGTGTCTCGAGAGCAGGGAAGAAGGGCAAGCAAAGACTTTTCTTCTTCTGTACAACTTTCGAAAAGGGTTTTGGTTTCGGCTTGTTTAGCTTTTACTTTTTCTATATCACTGTCTATCCATTCTAAACCTAATGACTCAACAATATCTTTTGCAGAAGTAACTGGTGCTGCGCCCTGAGAGAGAAGGAAATGGGGACCCTTGGAAAGATTTGAAAATATAGAACCAGGAACTGCTAAAACTTCTTTGTTGTAATCGAGTGCAAGACGAGCAGTGATGAGTGTTCCGCTTTTCTCCTGTGCCTCGATTACTAAAACAGCATCTGAGAGTGCTGCCATGATGCGATTACGCTCGGGAAACATCCACGGCTGCCCAGAATCGTGCGATGGTGCGTATTCAGAAAGAAGACATCCACCAGCTTCGAGGATCTTTTTGGCAAGATATCTTTTTTGTCGAGGATATATTTTGTGCTCATCTAAACTAGACCCAGGAACTGCAATGGTTGTTAGCCCAGCCTGAAGCGCAGATTCATGTGCAATAGAGTCTATACCTATAGCAAGTCCGGATACTATAATAATAGGATAGGGTGCTAGGTCTGCAATAAGCCCACGACATACCTGTTCCCCGTAATCAGAAAATCGTCGTGCCCCCACTACAGCAAGAAGCTTGTACTTCTCAAGGTTGGGTAAATTACCTCTCATATATATGCGTGATGGTGGCGGATGAGCACGTAAAATACGTTCAGGAAGGTTTGTTTTGGAAATAATGGTTATCGGTGGCATTTGTGAGACATTATACAAATGTGGTATAAAGAGAATATAAAGAAAAGATAAAATATTCATAAAATACACACATTTCATGCTCGATATTAAATTCATCCGCGAAAATAAAGACCTAATCAAGGAAAGTGCCCGTAAGAAGCGAATTGATTTTGATGTGGAAATGCTCCTTGCTATCGACGATAAACGGCGAGAACTTCTTACTTCTTTTGAAGCAAAAAAAGCTGAGCAGAATGCAGTAAGCGAGAAAATGCCATCTGCGTCTCCTGAAGAACGTGAAGCTCTCATTTCTAAGATGCAGGCTCTCAAGGGAGAGATGCACGCTGAAGAAGAACATCTCAAAGAAGCAATGAAAGAATGGCACGGCCTCATGATACAAGTTCCAAACATTCCCGATATGTCAGTACCTGAAGGGAAAGGAGAGGAAGATAATCAGGTGGTGAAAGAGTGGGGAGACAAGCCTTTATTTAATTTTACTCCCAAAGATCATATCGAACTTCTTCTTAATCTCGATATGGTAGATTTCGAAAGAGGGACAAAGGCTCATGGTTTTCGTGGATACTTCTTGAAGGGCGCAGGTGCAGAGCTCTCATGGGCAGTCTGGAACTATGCGCGAGACTTCTTTGGTAAGAAAAGCTTTACTCCTTTTATTGCCCCTGCAATTATTAAGAAAGAATTTTTTTATGGAACAGGACATCTTCCTAAAGAAGCAGAAGATCTTTTCAAGACTCAGGATGATGATTATTTGTCAGGAACAGCAGAAGTCCCCATGATGGCGTATCATTCAGATGAAATTCTTAAAGGAAATGATCTTCCAAAGAGATACTTTGCGTTTTCACCTTGCTACCGACGAGAAGCGGGAAGTCATGGAAAGGACACAAAAGGTCTTATTCGTGTGCATGAGTTCTACAAGCTCGAGCAACTCATTCTCTGCAAAGCAGATCACACTGAGTC
>CAYQLE010000057.1:0-2131 GCA_964418265.1 uncultured Candidatus Saccharibacteria bacterium | reverse complement strand
GACCATGGGAAACCCGATCCTGGCCGGCCGTGACCTCACGTGGCTGGATGTACAAAACGCCGCACCGGTGGCGCTGCTGCGCGATGACCTCGCGCGCGAATACTGGGGAGAGCCTGCCAGGGCCATTGGCAAACGTGTGCGGCGCACCTCAGAGACCGGATGGATTGAAATCGTCGGCGTCGTCGGCGATGAGCGTCAGGATGGCGCCACGCGACCCGCGCCTCCGACGATCTACTGGCCGATGAAGGTGTCAGAAGCGATCGGCGGCCAGGCGTACGTGCAACGCTCCGCCGCGTACGCGATCCGCTCCTCGCGGCTTCAGACACCCGGCTTCCTGAATGAAGTGCAGCAGGCAGTGTGGAGCGTCAATCCGAGCCTGCCCCTCGCGCGCGTCCGCACATTGCGCCAGATGTACGACGAATCGATGGCGCAGACGCAGTTTGTGCTGGTCATCCTGGCCATCGCTGCCTCAGTCACGCTCTTGCTCGGCCTGGTCGGCATCTACGGCGTCATCGCCTACATCGTCGCCCAGCGCCGCCGGGAGGTCGGCATCCGGATGGCGCTCGGGGCACAGAGCATGTCGGTACAGAAGCTCTTCCTCGCGCGCGGCCTGACACTGACCGCCATCGGTTTGGCCCTCGGCCTGGGCGTCTCCGCCGCCATGATGCGCCTGCTGTCATCACAGCTGTTTGGCGTGGAGCCCTTCGACCCCCTCACCTACGTCGCAGTGATCGTCGGGCTCGGCGGAGTGGCCCTCCTGGCCACCTGGCTGCCGGCGCGCCGAGCTACACGGATCGATCCCATGCGCGCGCTGCGATCGGAGTAGCCAGGCCACTCCCCTGCTCCGTCCGCAGCGCCAGCGTCGGCTCGACACGGAGCGCATCAGCGTCGGATAAAGCCGGACTCGTCAATCGTTGGCGCCGATGAGTGTCCCGGTGTTCCACGCAACAGAAGAGCCACGCCGCCTGTGAATCCTGCGTGAAGACCGGTTTACGCGAGGGGTGGTCCTCCATCACTCACCACCAACCGCTCGTACGTGTCCACGGCGCGAGCCAGTGCAGCGACTTCCACACACTCGGCGTCGGTGTGCGCCACGGTGATGGACCCTGGCCCCAGCAGCATCGGCGTACCCCAGGCATCCAGAAAGGGCACGTCGGTGGTGTACGCGAACACGGCCGTCTCGATGCCGGGCGACGTGTGCAGTCGTATGGGCGGCACGACCAGCACGTCGTCGACATGGGCCGATGTACCGACAGCCTCGATGAGCTGATCGCGAATGTCGCGGTAGTCACCCACGGTGCGGAACATCAACTCGGCTGCAGCCGAAGGCGAGATCACATTTGGCGCAACGCCGCCGTTGATCACGCCGATGGAGTAGTTTGTGGCTCCCAGGAGCGGATCTGCCGGCCACTCGACGTCCCTGACGGCGATGAGCGCATCGAGCAACTTGTCGATGGCGGACTCACCGAGTTCGGGCTGGCTGGAATGCGCGGCCCGGCCAACGGTACTGAGCCGCGCGCGATACACACCCTTGGTGGCCAGGCCCAGTCGATTGTCCGTGGGCTCGCCGTTGATCAACAGTGTCGACGAGGTGGGCCACGTATTCGCGGCCTTCGCTCCGTCGGAGCCACGTTCTTCGCCAGCGACGAACAGCAATCCCACATCGGTGCGGCCCGCCCGTCGCGCCCGTTCGGCGGCCACAACCATGGCCGCCACAATGCCTTTGGCGTCACAGGCGCCCCGGCCAAACAGTGTCTGGCCTTCGAGGCGGCTTGGAAAAAAGGGAGGAACGCAGTCGAAATGCGTGGACAAGACCACGCGCGGCTCACCGACGCGGGCAATCACGTTGAATCGGCCGTCGCCCAGTGGTTGCTCATCCACATGCCATCCGAGATCGCGAAGGGTCCGGCTGATGAACGCCGCCACTTCCTGCTCGCGACCAGTGGTGGAGTCGATGTCAATCAACGTGCGCGCAAACGCCAGCAGGTCTACGGTATCCATCATTGCACTCAGCACTGTGCACTGTGCACTGTGCACTGCCTTACCGAATCCACGCTTCCAGCTCCGTGCGTGTGTGATGATAGGCCGCATTAAGGGGTTCCTGGACTTAGCACAATGTCCCCTATCAGAC
>CAYQLE010000056.1:0-2138 GCA_964418265.1 uncultured Candidatus Saccharibacteria bacterium | reverse complement strand
GCGTGCGGAGTCATCGGTTTTGGAAATAGGTGCGAGCTTGGTACAATAGACACACATTATGCATTTTCCACTAAACCATGAAGGTGAGGGAATGGATTTCTTGTTAGAGGCAAAAAGTAACTTTGATCACATCAAACCACCCATTACCCTTGAAGAATTAGAATCTCTTTGTAAAGGAGATAGTCTTCTTGAAGAGATTCTTGAAGGGGTGGTTGATTAGTGTTTGAAGTATACAAAAACAATTATTGAGTTTAATAAGATTATTACAGAATCAGAAGGTGATAGAGAGGGAGCTGAAACAATTGCACGTATTGATGCGGTAAGAAAAGGAACTCATGATAGTACTATAGACATGATAAATGCTTTTTCTCGGATGCTTGCTAAGAAAGGCAAGGACAACTCTCGGATGGAAAAAGTTGCAACTGACCAAAATGATAGAGCTGGGTATATGCGTTTTGCTCTCACTCTTACCCTGTCTCGGATACCTAGTGCGTAAAATACTATTGACAAATTAAATTAATTGTATTATACATAAAAAAGTATGAATGAAGATGAACAAAAAAAGATGGTCCTTGAGTACCTAGATCTTGGTCTTCAGAACCTTGAAGGGGCAAATGGTGACTCAGAGGCCCGTCGAATTGAAATCGAAAAGATACTTGGCTTAACTCAGGAGGAAATCCTTGAAAAAGCAAAAGAGCTTCTTCGGTAACCAGTCTCTCTGTGAGGCTGGTTTTTTTAAATTTAAAAAAATGAACACAAATATTACTAAAAAAATTACTATCCTTCATCAAGACAAAGACATTCTCGCCATATACAAGCCTGCGGGTCTTGTGGTGCACTCGGACGGGAAGACCGAAGAGGCAACACTTGTGGATTGGATCTTGGAAAATTTTCCAAAAACAAAAGAAGTAGGGGAGCCAATCACTCTTTCTTCTGGTCCTCGATCAGGAGAACAAATAGCTCGTCCAGGTATCGTGCATCGCCTCGACCGTGACACTTCAGGGGTTATGCTTGTTGCTCTCACTCAAAAAGGTTTCGACTGTCTTAAGGCACAATTCCAAGACCGAACCATTGCAAAAAAATATCATGTCTTCGTATACGGAATAATGATGGAGGAAGATGGCGTCATTGATCGTCCGATTACTCGTTCTCGCAAGGATTTCCGACTCTGGTCAGCTCAGCGAGGGGGAAGAGGGGAGTCTCGACAGGCGGTGACCCACTACAGGGTCTTGAAGCGCGATGAGGAGCGCCAAGTGACCTTTGTGGAAGCTGAGCCAAAGACTGGCCGTACCCACCAAATTCGCGTTCACTTTAAGGCTATCAACCGTCCTGTGGTGGCTGACCCGCTCTATGCCCCTAAAAGAGATCCTGTTTTAGGTTTTGAACGCCTTGCACTACATGCTAAACAAATCACCTTCACAGATACTACGGGGGAGTCTGTGACCGTAGAAGCTGTGTATCCCCAAGATTTTACATTTGCACTTTCTCAAATCGCGTGATAAAGTCCTATCCACTATATGGCAGCAAAAAAAGAAACAGCAAAGCATTCAAAAACAGTCGTTCTCAACAAGGTTAACCCAGAGGACCGTATGGCTCTTGACCTAAAATCTGGAGACACTGTTAAGGTGCACCAGATTATTAACGAAAAAGGAAAGACTCGTCTTCAGGTTTTTGAAGGTCTTGTTCTTGCTCGAAAGCACGGCAAAGAAGCAGGAGCTACTTTCACTGTTCGAAAGGTTACAGAAGGAGTAGGAGTAGAGCGTATCTTCCCTCTATACTCACCAATGATAGACAAGATCGAGGTGGTACGCCGAGCAGAAGTACGCCGAGCAAAGCTTTATTACATCCGAGACAAGGCCGCCAAGGAAATTAGCCGAGCTATGCGAAACGCAAAAGCAATGAAGACTCCCGTATCAGTTAAGAAGGAAGAAGTTGTTCCAGAAGCAAAGTCAGAATAGGTTTCAATAAACCAAAAAAACCTGTCACTCGACAGGTTTTTTGTTTCCTCGTATTTCACAAAAGTTGAAAATTATTTTTATTTTGGCTATGATGTCCGAGCCACAGGAAAAGGATGTTATACAAGCGCGGGTGGCGAAATTGGTAGACGTTTGCGCATGAGGTGCGTAAGTCCGTAAGGA
>CAYQLE010000055.1:1523-2143 GCA_964418265.1 uncultured Candidatus Saccharibacteria bacterium | reverse complement strand
GGCAATCTTTATTGCCTCTGATTGTGTATCTACAACCTTAGTTGCCCTATCATTCTTTTCTCCTTTCACAGCCCATTGATTGCCGTGCGGAACTACATGTTGATTCTTTTTGCTCATTGGTATATTTTTTAATTCGATGCAAATATAAAACAAAATTCTAAATCCACCAAGCAAATATAAATACAAATATCAACAATTTAGCAAAGTTTGATTTTATGAGCATAATTCATATCTTTGCCACATGGTAAAAATCTCATTTCAATGAAATCGTTAGGCAAAACCTTAAAGGATTCAAGAGCGTTAATTCCTTTAACACTCAGGCAAGTTGAAGAAGCAACAGGAATTTCAAACGCTTATTTAAGTCAGCTTGAAAATGATAAAATCAAAAAGCCATCAGCTAATGTTCTCTACAAACTTGCAAGTATCTTCAACATAGAGCTTGACAGTTTACTGGTTGCTTCTGGAATAATAGAAAAGCAATCACCGAAAAAAAGCAAGTTGCTAAACACGATTGCATTATCTGCAGAAACTATGACAAGCGAAGAGGAGCAAGCATTGTTGGATTATCTTCGTTTTTTACGCCACAAGAAAAATGCTTGAACTACATTCAAAAAATGACA
>CAYQLE010000055.1:1049-1513 GCA_964418265.1 uncultured Candidatus Saccharibacteria bacterium | reverse complement strand
TTGTAGTTCGTAACGACATCGATGTTTCTAAAATTCATAACGATTATTTCTCAAAAGCAAGTGATGCACTAAGAAGAGCATTAACTAAAGTAAGAGGAGTATTAGATAGAAAAGAAAGGACAATTTATTTAGACTTGTCACAGGGTAAACCCAAACAAAGTTTTGTAAAACTCCATGAAGTAGGACATGATGTTTTGCCTTGGCAAAAAAATGTTCATGACATATTAGATGATGACGATGATTCATTACATACTGACACACACGAAGAATTTGAAGCAGAAGCGAATTATTTTGCGTCGGCAACTCTTTTCCAACATGACAGATTTGTAACAGAACTAAACAAACTAAGTTTGGGTATTGAATCTCCAATGCAACTGGCCAAAATTTTTGGAGCTTCCGTTCATGCTACATTAAGAAGATATGTTGAATGTTCTAAAAATAGATGTGCTTTAATTGTATTAGAA
>CAYQLE010000055.1:0-1039 GCA_964418265.1 uncultured Candidatus Saccharibacteria bacterium | reverse complement strand
TGCGAGACAAATTTCAATCTGATAGGTTTACCAAGACATTTGGTGATATCAATATTCCATTAGAATTGGGTTGCACATAGGCTTTTGTTCAAGATTATTATCATAGGAGAAAAATTAAAAAGGACGGTTCAATAACTCTCTCAACAAATAATGGAGAAGCTGACTTTGTATATCACTTCTTCAATAATGGCTATAATGCTTTTGTTTTCTTATTCCCAATTGGAGAGAAGAAAAGTTCACGAACGAAGATTATCATTACTGACAAGAGTTTTCATCTGTAATATTCATTTCCAACATTTGCCAGCAAACCTAATTTGCTGTCCTTTGTTTGACATCAAACATTTGACACTTTTATCTATTTGCTGTCATTTGTTTGATTTTTGATTACCTTTGCAATCTAAAGCGAACAAAACCTTGGCAAAAGATTTCATAGTAGAACGAATAAAAAAGGAATTCAAAGGAAGAGAAGCATTTTCCAGAGAAGAACTCTTTGACTTCTACCGACATTTTGAACCTGAGTTGAAAGAGACAACTTTCAGATGGAGAATCTACCATCTCAAAAATAAACAGATAATCACAACAATTTCAAGAGGACTTTTTACGCTTTCATTCAAGCCAGTTTTCAAGCCTAATATTGTAGACACGGAAAGAAAAATATTTTTAAAAATTGAAAAGCAATTTCCCTCATTAAAACTCTGCATTTGGTCAACCAAAATTGCCAACGAGTTTATGTTACATATTCCCAGTAAATTCATCACCATTTTACAAGTTGAAAAAGAAGCAATAGAACCTGTTTACAGGTTTCTTAAAGACCAAAATTTTCGCAATGTATTTATTCAGCCCAACGAAAAGGAAATTGAACGCTACATTTATGAAACTGAAACGGCAATTGTATTGCAGCCAATTGTTTCAAAATCTCCAACTCAAAAGGTAAAGAGGGTGGCGACAACAACACTTGAAAAGCTGATAGTAGATTTGTATTGTGACAAAAAACTTTTTGCTGCTTTTCAAGGAAGTGAATTTGTTCACATCATCAACA
>CAYQLE010000054.1:0-2224 GCA_964418265.1 uncultured Candidatus Saccharibacteria bacterium | reverse complement strand
GGAAAGATTACTCCAAAGGGAGAAACTCAACTTACTCCTGAAGAACGACTTCTTCGTTCTATCTTCGGAGAAAAGTCTCGCGACGTTAAAGACAGCTCAAAACGAATGGAAAACGGAAAGAAGGGTCGTGTCATCGGAATAAAAGTATTCTCACGAGAGAAGGGAGACAAACTCGAATCTGGAATCATTAAACGAATTCACATTGAAGTTGCACAGCTACGTTCTGTATCTGTGGGAGACAAGATGGCGGGACGTCACGGAAACAAGGGAGTTATCTCTCGAATCCTTCCTGAAGAAGATATGCCTTACATGGCAGATGGAACTCCTATCGACATCATTCTTACACCACTTGGAGTACCTTCACGTATGAACCTCGGACAGATTCTTGAGCTTCACCTTGGAATGGCGGCTCACACTCTCAACTATCAGGCTATCGTTCCTGCTTTCGCTGGAGCAACTGATATTGAAATCAAACAAGAACTCAAAGCTGCAGGATATCCTGAAGATGGAAAAATGAAACTTTTTGACGGACGAACCGGAGAAGCCTTCGATCAGAATATTGCAGTTGGATACATGTACATGATCAAGCTTCACCACATGGTTGAAGATAAGATTCACATGCGATCAATCGGCCCATACTCACTCATTACACAGCAACCTCTTGGAGGAAAGGCACAAGGAGGAGGACAGCGATTCGGAGAAATGGAAGTCTGGGCACTTTCAGGACATGGCGCGGCGCACACTCTTCGAGAAGTTCTTACAATCAAGTCTGACGACATCACTGGTCGTTCAGCAGCCTTCGATGCAATCGTTAAAGGCCAGAAGATTCCGGCAAGCAACATCCCTGCATCATTTAACGTTCTATTGAATAACCTTCGAGGCCTCTCACTAGATGTTGAATTGCTCAGTGATAATAAAGTCGAAGAAATTAACGAAGAAAATAAATAAAAATATATGATTAAAAAAGAACAATCACTAAATGACTTCGACGCAATCTCACTAAAGGTAGCTTCGCCTGCTCGAATCTTGGAATGGTCATACGGAGAGGTGACAAAGCCTGAAACTATGAACTACCGAACACAGCGCTCTGAAAAGAACGGTCTCTTCGACGAGAAAATCTTTGGTCCAGACAAGGACTTCGAATGTTACTGTGGAAAATACCGAGGAATTCGATACAAAGGAATTGTTTGTGAGAAGTGTGGGGTGGAGATCACCCGTTCAATCGTTCGACGAGAACGAATGGGACATATCGAACTCTCAACTCCTGTGTCACACATTTGGTTCCTTCGAAGCATGCCATCTCGAATCGCTCTTATCCTTGGAATGCCATCAGGAGATATCGAGAAGGTTATCTACTTCGCAGGTTATTTAATTACAAAAGTTAATGAAGACGAAAGAATTCGCGTACTCAAGGATCTTGATTCAGAATACAAATCAAAAGTGAAGGGTATTCAGGATGAGAAGACAAAGGAAGCGGTAAGTGGTCTTCTTCTTGGAGCAAAGCGAGACATTGAATCCCTACAGGAAGGTCGTGTACTTGATGAAATCGAGTACCACAAATTTTCTCTTAAATTTGGAACTATTTTTGAAGCTCAGATCGGCGCAGAAGCAGTATACAACCTATTCAAGAAAATTGATCTTGCAAAACTACTTGTTTCTCTAGAAAAGTCTCTTGAAACCGCAGGCTCAACAGAGCGAGAGAAGCTCAACAAGCGAGTTGCTCTTATTAAAGGAATGATTCAGGCAAACATCCGTCCAGAATGGATGTTCCTTACTCATATTCCTGTTATTCCTGCAGCACTGCGACCTATGGTGGCGCTAGACGGGGGACGTCACGCTACTTCAGATGTGAACGACCTTTACCGACGAGTTATCAACCGAAACAACCGTCTTAAGAAGCTTAAAGAAATCCTTGCTCCTGATGTTATCCTTCGAAACGAAAAGCGTATTCTTCAGGAAGCAGTGGACGCACTCATCGACAACTCTATTCGTCACGGAAACCAGCTATTTGCTGGAGTAAACCAAGCTCAACGCCGTCCTCTTAAGTCTCTAGCTGACGGTCTTAAAGGAAAGAGAGGACTCTTTCGACAGAACTTGCTTGGTAAACGAGTAGACTACTCAGCACGATCTGTTATTGTTGTGGGTCCAGACCTTAAGCTTAACCAATGTGGACTTCCAAAGCACATGGCACTCGAACTCTTCCGACCATTTGTAATCTCAAAAC
>CAYQLE010000053.1:882-2378 GCA_964418265.1 uncultured Candidatus Saccharibacteria bacterium | reverse complement strand
TAATATGATACGAATATGATCAAACTAGCTCAAAATCAGCAAATAATTCTTTCAATCTTTATTAAAGGAGGGTACTTTTCATCGTCTGATGTTCATTCTGAGTTATTAGAAAAGGGAAGTGATGTATCGCTTATAACAGTAAAACGAGAATTGTCAGAACTCAAGAATATGAGTGTGCTTGAAATGTCTGGAGCTGGGAGATCTGTCAAATATACAATAAGCGCCCTCGGTAGATTGTTTGTTACAGTAAACGCTAAAGAATACTGCGCGGTTGAACCGGATAGGCGTTTTGGGTTACCTGGGTATAATTTCGAACTTTTCAATGCTTTCGGAGCAAATATATTTTCAGAATCTGAAATGAAAGAGTTGGATGTGGCAACTAAAGAATATCAAAAAAACATAACGGCACGATCAGAAACGCTAACAGAAAAAGAACTTGAAAGATTTGTGATTGAATTATCATGGAAGTCATCAAAAATTGAAGGTAATACCTACACCTTACTTGATACTGAGAAACTTATTATGGATGGAATCGAGGCTTCTGGACATGACAAGCTTGAAGCAAAAATGATTTTAAATCATAAAGAGGCCTTTAAATTTATTAGAGAAAATATTATTCATTTTGAAAAATTAACCCTGGCAAAGATTGAAGAGGTTCACAAAATTTTAGTTAAAGACTTAAACGTGAATCATGGATTGAGAGAAAAAGCGGTAGGTGTTACTGGTTCGATGTTTCGGCCGTTAGATACGGTGTATCAGATTCGCGAAGCGATAGAAATATTATGTTCAGTAATTAATAAAGCCTCATCTCCATACCAAAAAGCGTTAGTGGCACTTTTGGGCTTAAGTTATGTTCAACCTTTTGAAGATGGAAATAAAAGAACTTCTCGTTTAATTGCAAATGCTCTTTTGCTTGCTCACAATGCTTCACCACTTTCGTATCGGAGTGTCGATGAAAATGAATATCGCGAAGCAGTCTTGGTGTTTTATGAACTCAATTCAATCATTGCCTTTAAAAAGGTTTTCATTGAACAATATATTTTTGCTACCAAAAATTACGCAGTGAAGTAACCGAGTGAAAGAATATGTGGTGAAGGATGGGGATGTGGTGGAGTTTAGGGTGTAGGGTATTGACTTATATAATTATATGTGACAATATAGTTTCGAAATCAGTTCAACCTCAAACCCAAAAAAACTACCGCAATGAAAGAAATCACCGCCGAGGAGAAGAAGCAGTTCTTTTTATTTTGGATGACTCAACGCCAAGCAATCGAAGGATGCGTGTCCGAAGAGACGATGTGTTGGTTTAATGCCTATACAGCAAAGGAAAACGTCGGCCACGAGTTCGGACAACTGCGCCCTGGCAAACTCGGTCAGTGGGACCTTTACTGGAACCTCACTGTCTTACTTCAAATCACCGGCTGCAACAAGAACGAGGCGCTGATCGTCTCAGGCCTCACCGCCGTCGAAGTCGCCGAGGAAAAACGCCGTGAACA
>CAYQLE010000053.1:0-872 GCA_964418265.1 uncultured Candidatus Saccharibacteria bacterium | reverse complement strand
GTACCGAACAACTCGATGCCGAGATCGTTCGCTTGGAAGCCCAGCTTGCCGAAAGCGAGCAGGTCATTTTGCCTGAATAAATCGAGCTTTCATGCTCACACAACGCCGACTCTACCAAGGGTCGGCGTTTTTTTGTGGGGGGATTCACCAAGTATTTAATTTTTTTATAAAGACGGCAGTGCAGTAGAGTTTAAGATATAAGTATGAGAAAACCGGCTCTATTTCTAGAGCCGGTAGAAGCTAGGTCTCTGAGCCGGAGCTCTTGTAGGCGTTTCATTGACGCCTCGTTCTTCGGAAAATATCCTACACCTAGGCCGGAAATCTTTCATAAAGATAGCACAAAAAAGACGGCAGTGCAGTAAAGTTTAGACTGAGGTTCTGCGAGGGTCATAAACTATTAGGTTAGTTGCGTAAATTTGACAAATACTAGAGGCTTTGTTCTAATCTATTTTAGAATTCTTTGAATGATCACAGAAATAAACGTCTAGATCATTTTATTAAATGAGACGAGCTTTTTGAGGCTTACAATATGATTAATTGAGGCCCTAAAAAGCTCGTCTCATACAGGGACAAGTCGTAGCCAAGCGATTTTGGCAATTCAGAAAAACAGGAGATAACGTAATGAAAACGATTACTCAGACAGCAGCAACGGCCGGCCAGATCAAACAGATCAACCGGTTCTCATCCGACGCCATCGAGAAAGTTCTCGTTGAGCTCGGCCTCGACAACCCTGGCGCACAACGTGTCATCGAACACGGCGACGAATTCGCCGAAGCAATCCGCAACGCGGCACTCGAATCGCTCAAGGACCTGTCCGTCACGGACAAGTACAAGGACGAGGAAGTGAAGTCGACCTACGTGTACCCCAAAGG
>CAYQLE010000052.1:0-2467 GCA_964418265.1 uncultured Candidatus Saccharibacteria bacterium | reverse complement strand
ATAATAAAAAATTTGGCTAAGGATTAGAACACTGAGACTGAACTGAATGAAGTGAGCGATGAAGATAGCTTTTTCTTTGTGAACTATGCCGTATAGCATCCAGAATGAGCCAGTAAAGATAAGAATAACCCAAATAAGAATTGAAACGTTTTCAGAGCTTTGTTGTTGCCATATCTTGATAGCTTGATCAAGAAGTGCGAATGGTCCTATAAAGGCAACCACGAATGCCATCTTGTCGAGGAACTTCTTAGTTGGAGTGTTTTCGCTTGGTGAAAGATATGAGACTTTTCTTTTGTGTACATGATGCAAGCCGTGATTCATAAAATGTTTATAAGCATCTTATCATGTGATTTTTATTTCGTCTTCTTTTTTGCAGTAAAGCGGCCACGGCCAATCTTTTTTGGTTCTATGAGAATAGCGATAGCGCGTTCAAGAGTGATGTCGTAGGGATTATCTTCTCCCTTGAGTGACCGGAAGTCTGCGTCATGCACGATGTATGGGCCAAAACGTCCTACGCTTGCGGTAATCATCTTGCCAGTTTCGGGAAATTCTCCAAGCTTGCGGGGAAGGGTAAGGTACTTCACTGCTTGTTCGAGAGTTACATGTTCAGGGTCGACTTCTTTTGGTATGCTTGCCATTTTAGGCTTCACTTTCTTTGGTTTTTTAGGCTTCTTTGGTTTCTTGAGTTTTCCTGTTTTGGTGTATTCTGCTGGTGCGTCCAAGGAAGCAGTTTCTGCAGACACTTGCGCAACCTCCGGGGTTGCCATCTGAACATATGGACCATACTTTCCAATCTTCACAAAAATAGGAAGACCTGTATCAGGGTGAATTCCGAGTGGTTCATCCTTCTGAATTTCTTTTCCATCGATAGTGAGCGCTCCGTCACAGTCAGGGTAGAGTGCACATGAAAGAAACTTTCCGTTTCGAGAAAGTTTAATAACCATCGCGTTGTCACACTTTGGACATTTGTATTTTGGATCTGCATCACCAAGATTAGTAATTTTATCGCTCTTATCCTTCTCTTTTATTTCTTTGAGAAAGGGTCCATAGAAATCCTTGAGGGTCTTGAGATATCCGGCTTTTCCTTCAGCAATAAGGTCGAGCTTGTCTTCCATCTCTGCGGTGAAAGAGTCGCTAATATAGTCAGTAAAGTTCTGTTCGAGGAAGCTCGATACAACATCTCCGGTATCAGTTGGTACAAGTGATTTATTTATCTTCTCTACGTATCCCCGTTCTTCGATGGTACGAATGATTGAGGCGTAGGTAGAAGGACGTCCAATACCACGTTTCTCAAGTTCTTTGATAAGTCCCGCTTCAGAATAACGAGGTGGGGGTTCGGTGAATTTTTCCTGACTCCTCATTTCGATAAGAGAAAGGTCATCTCCCACTTTTAGTTGAGGAAGTTCCACATCTTCCCCTCGAGCTCCGACATCTGCTTTGAGCCATCCTTCAAAAAGTACACGTGATCCATTGATGTTGAAGTCAGGAATAATAGCTCCTGACCCCATTATATTTGCAGAAACTTTTGTTCGAAGAGTTTTTGCATCTGCCATCTGTGACGAGACAGTGCGTGCCCAGATGAGTTCGTATAGTTTCTTCTGTTCGTCGTTTGCTCCTGCACTTCTTACTCCTGCGTCAGTTGGACGAATTGCTTCGTGAGCCTCCTGTGCATTCTTGCTCTTCGTGGTGTGAGTACGGAACTGTAGGAAATCTTTTCCGTATTGTTTTTCGACAACAGTAGCAATCTGTCCAAGTGCTTGCTTACTCAAGCTGGTGCTGTCGGTACGCATGTAGGTGATGAGTCCAGCTTCGTAGAGTCGCTGTGCTACTGACATTGTGCGAGAGGGTGCGTAGCCAAGGCGTGAGCTTGCTGTTTGCTGAAGAGTAGAAGTGATAAAAGGTGCCCGAGGAGAACGCTTTACTTCGGTTTCAGAAATATCTACTACTTTCCATGTTTTAGCTGCTTCGCCAAGTTTGATAATATTTTCTGCATCCTTCTGATTTTTTGGTTCTTCTGCACAAGTGTATGTCAAAGCAGATCCCTTTTTTAGGTCGGCTGTAAGTACAAAATATTGTTCAGGGTTGAATGCGCGAATTTCTCGCTCACGTTCCATGATGATGCGAAGTGCCGGTGATTGTACTCGTCCAGCAGAAAGTCCGTAACGAACCTTCTTCCAAATGAGTCCTGACAAGTCGTAACCTACGAGACGGTCGAGAACGCGACGTGCCTCCTGTGCCTCTTTAAGATCTTCATCTATTTTGCGAGGATGCTTCATTGCTTCTTGCACCGCTTCTTTAGTAATTTCGTGGAAGACTACTCGGTTTGGGTTCTTAAGGCCTACCGCCTCCTTGATGTGCCATGCAATAGCTTCTCCTTCGCGGTCGGGGTCAGTTGCAAGAATCACCTCATCTGCTTTTTTAGCAAGGGCACGTATTTCAGCGATTACTTTCTCTTTTCCTGGGGAAA
>CAYQLE010000051.1:0-2795 GCA_964418265.1 uncultured Candidatus Saccharibacteria bacterium | reverse complement strand
TTTGCAGCTACAAGAAGTTGGCGATTTTTACCACAAATGTTGATGCGGAGAACCATTTTTTGATTAACAACAAATGTATCTGCGGAGCACTGAACCGCCAATTTTTTGTAGGTGCTGTTATGTGTAGCCTTTCTTGTCATTTTATTGTATATCTGCTGTATAAATGTGGTGTCCCGCCAAGTTCAACTTGTAATTTTTGGAAATAGAATCCCATTCCCTTGTTAGGTATCCAGTCGTAATAAGTTGAAATTTCTTTTTCGTAGTCTTTGTCTTTTAAGAGTTTCAGAAAGTCTGCATAAATTCCATTTTTAAATGAAATGTCTTGGTCCATATTTATAGTGTTAATTGTCCTTATAATTTTTATATGGTCTGTATCTTTTATTTCAATATTTCTGGCAGTTTTTAAAAGTGAAATGCAATGCTCAACGATTGCGTTTAATTGTTGCATATTTACAACAATTAAAGAGTCCATATTTGGTTTTTTTAAAATGTCGTAACGTTTTTTACTATTATAGAAATTTGTGCCTATTGTTATAAGTTTATAGTCGTAGTAAAGTTCAAGATCAATGATTAAACTGTCATTGTCTATAAGGTATTTTTCGTTCACTGTTCTGTGAGTTCCAGCAAATCCTGTCAATAGTTGAATTGTGTCTTTATTGATTTTGTATTTTCCTGTCACATTAGTATTTCCATAATGTCCAGATGAAATTCGCTTGTAAGTCCCATCAGTCCTAAATTCAAAAGTCCAACTGGTAGTTGCCCACCAACCTTGGTAAGTTCTGTCAAAAGTCTGTCCGTTGACTAAATTTGTTAAAGTCAAAATCGCTAATGTCAATATGTTTCGTGCTGTCGTCATAAGGTTACACATAACGGATTTCGTGCGAGGCGAAGTGGCGGAAAAAGAATTCCAAAACTGTCTGCACGAACAAATATAATAAAACACTGAAAACATTTTTTCAAAGAGGAAACCGCCATTGCGCCTGCACGTTGTTAAGTGCCGTTGGATTTTTTGTCCTGTCGTTGTAGTGTCTGTACGATTGGAGTTAAGAAATATTGTCTCACGATTTTTTTAAGTCTGTCGGATTTAGAAATAATTGTCGCGAAGAACGGAGATGTCGCATAATAAGTTGCAACAAATAATTTACCAAACGGATTTGTCAGCAGTGTGCTGTCACGAAACTGTCGCAGAACTAAAACTTCTGGTGCGTCATAGTCACCGTAGCAAGCTGTTGCAACAAAACATCCACTTTCAGGTTTGGATTTAACTCCGAAAGACTTTGCCAATCCTTCAACATATCTGCGTGAAGAATTAAATCCGTTAGGATTATTTTTTACATCAATCTTGTTTTCTGTTATATGGAATTTAATTGCTTCTATCATCCCCTGTTGCTCGCATATTTCCAAAATCTTTTTGTCTGAGGGATTAAGTTTTTCTATTTCTCTCTTTTGTTCTTCTGTTTGAGTTTTACTTCTTTCAGTATTTAATCTCCCAACAAACGCTTTAATATCTTCTATGCTGTTTCCTCTTATTAAAATTGTTTGTGCTTGTTTTGTAAATCTGTCCCAATAATTAATAACTAGATAACCGCTACTTTCCATTTTGTTCTTTGTTCCGACTCCTGACATACCCCCTATAATTGTACCCATTGGACCCATAAGTAAACTACCGACAACAGCGCGACCTATTACAGATTTGTTTTCACTTATTAGCTTTGATGTGTCTGCGAATTCAGTTGAAATAATTTGTGAATTGTGCAGTTCCATTTCGGAAGAAAAAAAACCACTTGTAATGTTTATTCCGAATTTGTGAAGAATAATCTTAACTCCCCCAGGTGTAATTGTCCGAACGACATTGTCCTCTGGTCTGAAGTCGCCAGAGAATGCTGTGTCTCCTTCCCAGTTCGTAATTTGTTCACCAATTAATAAGTCAGCAGGAAATGTCGGGCAAGTAATTTCTTGAGTGTCTGGTTGGTGAAGCGGAAAACCGCAACTCGGACAGTTAGCGGCTTTGTCGCTAACTTCCTTTTTACATTCGGGACAGTTTATTAGAGCCATTTTTATTTTTTTGATTTGTTGTTATTAAAAAATTTATCAATAATTTTTTTTTGAACAAAAGGCAAATATTCTTCGTAGAATGTGGCTGCTCTAACATTTGTCAATTTGCCTTCGCTGTCAGGAATGATAATTTGAAATTCTTCTTTAACAATCCATTTGATTTTTATATAGAAACTATTCCCGCCTGTAATAGTTTCTTTTGTCAGTCCTTTTTCAATTAAGCAATGGACAAAAGATTTTGTTACTATACCAATTCCTTTTACCCTAATTGTCCGTGAGCCCGATTGATTCGATTTTAAATAAACGATGTCCCCTGCTTTTAATAATGAAACTGCGTCATACAAATCTTTTGCATTATCGTAGTCCCATCCGATTACAAAATTTTCATCATCAAAAAAGTCGTCTTTCATTTCGTCTCCGTCCCAATTTGAACCCGCTCCAAAGATTGCCATATAATTTTTGATTTAGTTTGTGTTTCTGTTAGTCTGTGTTTACTGTCAATGTTTAATAAATGTCAAGCCAAAATTATTAAAAAGTCAGCGCGGAACTGTCCACCGAGAAAAAGATTGTCTGAAATGTGAAACTGTCGAGCCGAGAAAGTCGCCACGAAATTGTCACGGAAGGACAGTCCCCCGATGGCTTTGCAAAACTGTCGAGATAT
The DNA here is from genome assembly GCA_964418265.1 of uncultured Candidatus Saccharibacteria bacterium. GTDB lineage: Bacteria > Patescibacteriota > Minisyncoccia > Phycocordibacterales > CALRBL01 > CALRBL01. Next base: position 79 of record CAYQLE010000051.1, on the reverse strand, counting down.
TGTCTGTCGTTTTTCAATGGCACTTAACGGCAGTCCGTCTAAGAACTTCCATTATCAAACAAAAATAAGCTTATTACAA
>CAYQLE010000050.1:0-3063 GCA_964418265.1 uncultured Candidatus Saccharibacteria bacterium | reverse complement strand
TTTATAATCTATATATGTTTGATTCATATAAGAAAAAAATCATAACCTTCTACAAGCACAATCGCCGTATGCCAAGCTATGCAGAGATTATGAAGCTAGTTGGATTCAAGTCCAAGAATGCCGCATCAAAGCTCGTAGACAAGCTTATACAGGCTGGAGTAGTGACCAAAGACTCTGATGGTAAACTCATTCCTCAAAACATTTACGGAGAGGTTAAATACTTGTCACAGACGGTGTCTGCTGGATATGGTTCTGCTGTCGAGGAAGAAATGATGGAGAGGCTCAACCTCAACGAATGGCTCGTGGGAGACGAGAGTAAAACTTACATGGTGGATGTTCAGGGTGATTCTATGAAAGACGCTGGAATATTTGATGGTGACACTGTTTTAGTTGAACGTACTACGGTCTTTCATAATGGAGACATTGTAGTAGCTCTCATGAATGACGGATACACTATCAAGTATCTACGAAAGCAGGGAAGCAGTATGCATCTTGACCCTGCCAACCGCGCATACAAGCCAATTCATCCGTCTGATGAAGATCAGATCCAGCTTATTGCGGTTGTTAAGACGGTAATTCGGAAGTTGTAACATCTTCCATTTATAATAAAAATGTGTTATGGTAAAAACCATGACACAGCAATCTCCATTCCGCGTGCTCTTTAATGATGCTCATGCAAATTTACCTTCAAGTCAACATGTTCCACAGGGTGGACCGGCTCGATTTGCTCGTATTTTTAGCGACTTCTTTATTAAAAACAAAAAAGATATTATCCTTACCTCCCTTTTATTTAGTCATAATTCACAGGTTAAAAATATTTTTCACAGAAAGACAACCAAAGATAGCCATGTGTTTTTTGAGCTGGTGTATCCACGAGAAATGTTGATCAGTAGTTACAAAAAGAAGTTTTCAAAGAGGGATTATTTGAATTTTCTTGCACCACTTCTTCTTGAGTTAAAAAAACTTTTTGATGAATCCAGACCAGAAATTGTTTTTTTAAATGGTTTTAGTCTTTCTAATTGGTTAATTATGGAAACCGCATATAGAAATAACATCCCTTGTTATATACAACATGCAGGAATATGGAAAAAAGAAATTTTAGTTGCTCCATACGCTTTCTCTTCTTCTATTCGTAGAATACTGTCTTCTTTTGAAAAAGAAACATTTAAAAAAACAACCAAGCAAATATTTCTCAATGAATTCAGCAGAGATGTTTTTTTTAAACTTCACAGTATAAAAAATTCAAAAAAGAATTTAGACCATACTCAAATTATTCCTCTTCCTGTTGAAGTTCATAAAGTGCGTCCTGTAAAAATAGTTTCCTCATCAAAAAAGGACTTCAGTATAGGGATGGTTGCACGTTGGGATAGTATTAAAAACCATAGAGCAGTACTGCGCCTCGCTATCGCATTAAAGAAATTTAAAAAACCTTATCAGCTAAAAGTTGTTACAAAATGGGCACCAAAACTCGTCTCAAATTTTAAAGAAAAGTACGAAAAGAATATCTCTGTAATTGAGCCTATGTCGTCTTTACAGCTTACAAAATTTTTCCTTACACAGGATATTGTTCTCATACCTTCCCGTTTTGATGTCTCTCCGACAGTTTGTATGGAAGCCCTTATTTGTGGAAAACCAGTAATTATTTCAAGTGAAGTTGGGTGGGTTTCTGATTTTAAAAAGTTTGGATTAGGTAAGTTTATTGTTTCACCTTACTCAAGTGGAAAGACAATTACTGAAACAATTGATACACTCATAGAACAGAAAGAAAAGTATTTATCTCGTTATGCCTCACTCCAAGAAAAAATCATCACCGAACACAACAGTAAAAAAGTTTTTGAACAGTATTACCAGCTTTTTAAATCAATCAAATAAAAGCATGACTACACGACACAAAAAATTTAATATCGCACAGATCGCACCAACAGGAACCCCTATCTCTGTTGAAAGTAGCAAAGCAATTTACTCACATATTGGCCATCTTGTTGATGGTTTTGTGGATAAGAAGCACAATGTGACTTTGTTTGGTCATCCTGATTCACAGGTGAAAAGTGAGGTGAAAGATTCAACTTTTCATTACGATGCTGAAAGTAAGAAGAATGTCGCCCGCTATGAGCAGTGGGGAGTTCTTTCTGATTGCTACATGCAAGCACGCCAAGGAATCTACGACGTCATACACAGCCATATGAATATCATGACAGGGTTCTTTTCTCGCATTGAGAAAAATACCCCTACTCTTATTTCTATTCACTCTCCTATTGAAGAATGGATGAAGCCTATTCTACGCAAACACAAGGATGAAAAATATATTTCGTTTTCTCTTGCTCAACGCAAAGAATTTCCTGAGTTAAATTGGTATTCAAATATTTATCATGGTGTCGACACTGACTTGTTTGGGTTTGAGGAGAACCCTGAGGATTATGTTCTTTTTCTAGGACGCATTACGCATGACAAGGGAGCTCATGTTGCTATTGAAGCATGTAAACTTGCAAATGTTCCTCTTCGTATTGCTGGAAAAAGTTATAGCACAGAAGGGTATTGGCACGACAAGATTGAGTCTCACATTAATGGTAATTCAATACGATATTTTGGAGAAGTTTCGCTATGTGAGAAAATACCTCTTATTCAAAAAGCAAAGGCAGTTGTCTTTCCTACTTTTTATAACGAAGCATTCGGTTATGTTCTTATCGAAGCAATGTCGTGTGGTACTCCTGTTATTGCATTTCCAAACGGTTCAGTTCCGGAGATTGTAAAAGACGGAAAGACTGGTTTTCTGGTAAACAACGTCGAGGAAATGGCACAAGCACTCAAGAAAATTGACACTATAGATCGCCATCAGGTTCGTAAAAGAGCAGAGCAGTTTTTTAGTTTAAAGCAGATGCTACTTCATTACGATAGTGTGTATCATCGCGTAGTTAAAGAAACTAAGTTCAAGAAAGGGAAGCTGGGGTTGTAGTTGGTGCGGGTGACCCCACTGTGTGGCTTTTAGAACTGGTTAATGAGAGAGAGCATATTCAAATAAGCCTCAAGGAGCTGGCCAAAATTATTTGATTGTCTTCAGGTCAC
>CAYQLE010000049.1:356-3211 GCA_964418265.1 uncultured Candidatus Saccharibacteria bacterium | reverse complement strand
ACCATCAGTCGTTCAATATGATGATTGTAGCCGTAGGTATGAACCGTACGGAGTGCACTGAGTACTGGTGGAGGTAAATCCTCCTTCAAGCAGTCCGCGGTATACCACCAATCTTCTAGCTGTTTATGAAAGCCAAAATAGTTTTCCGAAATCATCTCAGGTTTGGTGAGGTATATTCCATACATATACTCACGCCACCCTATCAGCTGGCGAACGAAACCCTCCACTGATCTAATATCAACATGCTTGGATTCATACGCACTTAGCGCAGAGTCTAGCACCTGCTTAACAGACAATAGACCGCAATTGATAAGTGGTGACAGCACACTGTGGAATAAAAACGGCTCGTCTAGCTTCATTGCGTCCTCGTATGGGCCAAACTGTGAGAATCGTTCACTGATAAATGACTTGAGCCAGAGCTTTGCCTCATGGTGGCTTACCGGAAGCCAAAAATTGCTCGCCGTACCAGGGTGATCTGGGAAGTAGTCCTGTACCTCTTTTATGACTTGTTTGGTAATAGCATCGTGAACTGGGAAGGACACTGTAGGGATTTCTATACCGTTTTTAGGAAGAGGCTGACGATTGTCGGCGTCGTAGTTCCATCGCCCTCCCACAGGTTTATTGTCCTTCATCAAGATTCCGGTACGCTCGCGTTGCCAGTGATAGAAATTCTCCATTACTGGCGATTTATGAAGATGAAACCACTCGAGGAGCTCGGACTCTGGAGTTACAAACATTTGGTTCGGATAGATTTCATGATCAATCTTGAGTTCCCTTGCTAGTTCGGTAAGTGTTTGATTCGGCTCGGCATCAGACGACTTCATCCATGACAGTGTCTTGATATTATTTTCCTTGATAATTGTTTTTAGTGATTGAGCAAAGTGTGGTGTTTCGCCAAGTGACGCGTATATTATTTTCTTACCTTTTTTCTCAACATGAGCACGAAAATGACGCATCGATGCCAACAAGAGCACAAGCTTGTGGCTATGGTACGGCAGTTTTTTATACACATCTTGAGCTTCAATCATGACAATACACTCGACACTCTTATCAGTCAGTGCTGGGTGGTGTTCTAACAGTTGATTGTCGAGGACTAGGGCTGCTTTCATGTTTATAATTTTATTCTAGCATTTTTGTGGTTGAAAAATCGATGGGTGAGGGTGATGGTTGGGGGTGGTTTTGTGTTTAGTTGATGAGTGGATTAATTAGTTACCAACACCCCTTACTTAGAAGAAAGTTTATTGCCATACATTATAATCGTAATTTTCATATAATAATGATACTATGGGTTTGCTCTAATCAACCATACTGGGAAACTGGTATGGAGGCCGAAAGGTCTCACCTTGTGGTGAGCTTTTTGTTAAGAAATTTAAATAATTAAAATATATGAATAAGATTAAAAAGTTTCTGCCGGACGTACTCATTTTTATCGGAATTAGTCTATTTTTCTTTAACATATATTTTGGAGAATATTGTTCCGGTGATTCAGATTTCAACCCTTCGGACTTTGGAGGAACCTGCTTAGATTCATATCCAATACTCTCGTTCATTTCAATAATAGTATTCACTTTGGGTGTGTTAGTGGCGGTTCGTCGCTTTATTGCTCATAGAAAAATGAATTATTAAGAAAATTAAAACTCTAACTATTAATTATATGATTCAAAAAACCATAAACACTTTTCAAATTTTAGTCTTTACTTTTATTTTCCTTTTTACTGGGATCCATGTGGCAAACGCAGCCACTGGGTCATGTGCAACAACACAAGCTTCGGGGTGTAGAAGTGAATCAGATTATGCAAATTTGAACACTACACTCATGAATCAAGGAGGATACCTGGGTAATAGTGAGTCACAAAAAAATGCTTTAAAGCAATGTCGAAATGAAATTGATAAATATAAATCATGTCTTTCAAGCGAAAATTCCGGCAGTGATTATTCGCCTTCGCCGTCCACATATTATAGTAACAACATTGATTTTGATGATTTACGAGATAGGTCGTGCAAAGAGCAGTTTGGATATCATGCTTATTCAACAGGTGCAGATAAATGTAAATGTAAATCGGGTTACAATTTTGGAAAAAACGATCAGTGCGTAAGCTCAAATACTTTTTGTATTCAAGAACATGGACAAACTGCATGGTATGATAGCAGTTCGAAAGTTTGCCATTGGTGCAACAGCGGAATAAAAGAAAATGGAAAATGTGTAGACAAGTCACCGATATCTTCTTGTCCGAAACATGCAATTAGAGCATCTTTTCGTTGTGAGTGTCTTCCTGGATACACTGAGGTTTTTACTCTTGAAGATATGGTAAATAATACGTTTTCTTCCTGTCAGTGGATCGGGGATCTTGATCCACGATATGGAAATGAAGATGTTGATACAAAGAAATATATTGCACCAGTAAATGCACCCGCAACGGCACAGATTAAGGTTTCAGAATCAAAAATTATTCAAGGGGTTATACTCTCAACAACAACGCCAGCAGAAATCATCTCAACCACCTCAACATTCACAGATTTAAAGACGGGAGATACTGTAAATAAAACAAAGCCCACTGGCTTCTTTCAGAGCATAGTTTTTAAAGTTAAATCTTTCCTTCAAAACATCTTTAAGTAATTGTTTGAATAGCATAACTCACAACATTCAGATCTTAGTGGAAAATATCACAAAATAAGATACCTATATGATCATTGTGAGAAATATTTTTTGTGGGGTTAGGTTTGAATTATTTCAAATCAAACAAATCTTCTCTTGTGGAAACTCCAAAGGTATTCATCCCAATTGCGAGGAAATGTTTTCTTCCACAGGCAATTTTTATTTTTTCACTAGGACGTAAATTTTCTAGATTATTAAC
>CAYQLE010000049.1:0-346 GCA_964418265.1 uncultured Candidatus Saccharibacteria bacterium | reverse complement strand
TTATGTCCGTCATCATCCTTAACAACTACTGCCCAGTCAGGGTTGTATTTACCTATAAATGTATCAATTTCAAACCAACCTGGGAGCTTCGCAAAGAAGGCTACATTATCAGCTTGTTCCAAATTTTCGGCAAATTTCCGTTCCCCATCAGAATCCCAAGGGATATAATTGTATAAAGTTTTTTCAGTATTTTTTACTTCAAGAAGGTTCCCAAGATAACTATCAAAATCCTTAAATTGTCCTATTTCCCAAGCGTCATCGCTAGCAAGATAATGAACACCATCATTCAAAAGTAGTTCTTGTTTGCAATTTTCAATGACCAAAACAGTACTTCGGATGTATTCTT
>CAYQLE010000048.1:0-3278 GCA_964418265.1 uncultured Candidatus Saccharibacteria bacterium | reverse complement strand
CCGACGAACGGTCGGATATATGCTTGACCGGGACAAGATGGCGTGAGACTATCTGAGCTCACCAACCGAGAGGAGATCGAAATGCGCACGTTAACCGACTCAGACTACCAAGCCCTCGCCCTCGCGGAGGCCGCTCTATGGGCGGCGAACGCTCACACAGGCGGCGTTTATATCGGATGGCTGCGCCAGATGGCGCGCAACCGTTACACGATAGACCCGACACGCCCGGGGCCTGACGCGGACGACGATGAGAAGGAAAGGTTGCACGCGGCCGCGCTCACAGAGGTTAAGCGGTGCATCGCTATGGACGCGATATCCCGGCATGACGCCATAGTCCGCGGCTGGATCCGCAACGGGCAGTGATGACCCGCAAGACCGGCCCGCAATCGTGCGGGCTGGATCTCTAGGAGAATCAAATGAAGACCAATACTTACTACTTCGTGCTTTACAGCAACACCAGCCGCTGCGGCCCGGGCGGATTAAAGCCGCGCGTGGCGTGGACTTCCGGTGTGAAAATCATCAGCTGCGCCGCCGAAGAGCTGGCGCGCAGCGGGGAATCGCTGGCGGAAGGTCTGACACCCGCCGAAGAGCTGGCGCGCAGCGCCGAGAAGCTCGCCGACGACGGCCGCCTGTATGAGATCTACGGCACTGACGCGGCGGGCGCTGCGGATTTTATGGAAGCCGCCAAGGCCCATTACCTCGACGACAAGGCGCGCGCCATCGTCGAGGACTTCAATTCGTAAATACCTCTTAAACAAAGGAGCAAAACCATGAAAATCACTTTTTTTGCAACGGACTACGGAGACCTCTGCTGCTACCAGACGGGCGAAAGGTTGAGGTCAGCCACCCGCGCAGAGACCGCAGCCAGCCGCGATGCTGCGCGCACGGACGGCGGGGCCGGCGTGATAGACGCCGGGGAGCTGTCGCGCCCCATCGCCGCACAGAAGATCGCCAAGATTGAGCGCGGCTTTGACCACTACCGCCCATGAGCCTGCCGAGGAGAAACAACATGAACACCGCAGCGCAAGAAGTGATGGTCGCCAAGGCAAAGACCGCCTGGGCCGAGGCAAAGGCCGCCTGGGCCGAGGCCGAGGCCGCCTGTGCCAAGGCCGATGCCTCCTGGGCCGCCTTTGCCAAGGCCGTCGTTAAGACCGAGGACGATGCCGCCTTGGTCGCCCATGCCAAGGCCAAGGACGAGGCCGCCTTGGCCGCCCAGGCCGCCTGGGCCGCCGCCTGGGCCGCCTACACCAAGGCCGATGCCGCCTGGACCGCCTACGCCTTGGCCCAGGCCCGCGACATCGTCGAGAAGTTCAATTCGTAAGTCTGAACGGTTCTGCCAGCATCTGCGCACGCGGGTGTTGGCGGGGCACTGGGCCCGACCCACTAGGAGACACAAATGAATACCACCACCACCTACAATGACGGGCAAGGCCACCGCGACAGGGCTGCGTTCGCAGTCCTCATTTCGGCCGACGGCGCGGTGACCGCGTTCACCGGCACGAGCATCCCGAAGCTGGTAGCAGTGACGGGCCGGGAGTACGTCAAGAACGGCAAGTGGTCGAACACGACCTACTCCCTCACCCTCGCAGAGGGCGTGCGCCTGATAAAGGGCACAGCCGGATTCGCCTCCGGCCTGCTGTCGGATGGCGTGGCCTCGTCTACGGGCCTGGCCTGTGAAAACTGGGCCGATCTGGCCGCAGCCATGGGCGCCGACCTGGCGTCAGTTGACGCATGGCTGCGGTCGGCTGACGCCAGGTCGGCGCGCACGCTGGACGAGCGTGCCGCCGCGCTGGCTGCGCTGTGACCCATGAGCTTTACGGGACTAAAAGGAGAATCAAGTCGTATATATGCTTGACCGGGACAGGATGGCGTGAGACTATCTGCTCTCACCAACCAAGGAAAGACAGGAGACGCAAATGAACAACGCAGCGCAAGACCCGCAAGACCCGCAAGACCTGATGGTTGCCAAGGCAAAGGCCGCCTGGGCCGAAGCCAAGGACGGGGCCGCCCAGGCCTTGGTCGCCTACGCCAAGGCCAAGGCTGAGACCAAGGCCGCCAAGACCAAGACCAAGGCCGCCAGGGCCGCCAGGGCCGCCAGGGCCGCCAGGGCCGCCTGTGCCAAGACCGAGGCCGCCTGGGCCGCCTGGGCCGCTTACGCCAAGATGGCGTGATTAAACAGCATGGCGACTGCTACACGGTCGGGCCTAGAGCTAGTCTGCTGTCGTAAACCAATCAATGCCGTTATCGCATAACCCCACATTTACTAGGAGATACAAATGAACACCATCATCCATTATGTTTACGACACCCCATTCACCCCAAACATCCACGAGTACGCAGCGGTTTTCGCAGAGGCTTACAGGACCGGTGTGCTGGCGGAAGACTTCGCCGACCTGTTCAACATCGTGATGTCGAAGGGCTACAACTCCGACGGCACCGACCGCATGGTCATTACCGCCGCGTGAATTGATATTCAGGCGCGCTGCGCGCCTGCTCGTACTACAGTAACGGCATCAAGGAGAAGCAAATGGTAATCGTGTCCAACGTAACGTTCTCGAACGGGACAAGCACGCAGCTCGTAATTACTGGCGTGTCGGCGGGACAGTCAGACCATGCGCACCATGCGCACCAGCGCGATGAGGCCCGGTTTTGGGCCAGCTGGAAGCGAGTCACCGGCGGAAGTTACCAAGCCTTTGACGACCTTGTTGGCGCGCTGTGCAGCGTCCGCCCGGCGCGACACGAGGAGACTTCGATGGTCGCGCTAGGGGAAATTGACGCGCTGGTCAGCGCACGCCACGAAGCCGCACACTAGGAGAAGCAAAATGAACAAGCCACATGAAGACATCCTCCTCAAAATTCTTAATCTGATCTCAAACGCCGATTCGTCGCTCAACGACTGCGAAGATGAACGAGCAACCGCTATGAGCATGGTTCACGCCATGCTTGCTAAACACGGCACGCCGTTATCCGAGGCTTTAACGGACAAAGAGCGCGACGAGCAGTTGGGTGCCATGAGGCGATCGGAGCACACGATGGAAACGCGGTTCATTTGGGAGCTTGGCGTCTGGAATGAGCTCGCGCGCCTAAATGGCTGTTACGCCGTCAAGAGTCGCGCAAGCAAGCGCATCTGGATCATCGGCCGCGCCGTTCAGGCGGAGGTGGTGAAATCGATTGCCGCGTGGGTGGTGAGCTCGATCCGGCGTGAGTCGGTGACTAATGGGTGCGACGAACATGAGCGCGTCCGATTCGGCAACGGTGCGTGGCACGGGGTGATCGAC
>CAYQLE010000047.1:0-3398 GCA_964418265.1 uncultured Candidatus Saccharibacteria bacterium | reverse complement strand
TACCGCGGTGAATACGTTCTCAAGTCTTGTACTCACCGCCCGTCAACTCAAGGGAACCAGGAATACCCGAAATCTCACTTTGTGGGCCTACGGTAAGTTTGGTAACAGGGAGTAAGTCGTAACAAGGCACGGGTAGCGGAAGCTGCTCGTGGAATAATTCAATTTGAAACCGTTCGTTTCGATTTCGATCGGAACAGGACTTATTGAGTCGATTTTGCGCATTCCAATTGGATGCACAAAGGTTTTATGGAACCCAAAACCGTATGACTTTCTGGAAAGACAGGAAAAACAAAACTTTAGGACGGAACAAAATAGAGAATAAATAAACCACCTCGCATGTAAATGCGAGGTGGTTTTCTGTATATTATAAGCCATATTTAGGCTGTGTTGACAATAGTACACTTTATGGTATATAATATTCCTAGATGAAAACAATAAAAAAAACAACGGTTCGCCGGCCTTACAGCTGGGCGAAAGCAAAATCGTACTACAACAGGAATCTCCTGTCCGTGGATAATATCATAGGGCAGATCACAGGCTTCCTTCTCGGGAGCATCGCCTTCTACTTTACGGTCTGTCTCGGCACAGCCGTTTGGAAGGCGATGAGGGGATATTAAAAAAAATCAACAAAGAAGGTCCAAACCCTTCAAAACCGCCCGCGCACATTGTGCCGGGCGGCTTTTCTTTTACAAAAAATTCTGGTATGGTTTCTCCTACATGCAGTAATGCATCTAAATGTGCGACAGAAGTAGATAGGTTTGATATACATGTTAATAATGCGCGCATAGCTCAGTTGGTAGAGCATTCGACTGATACTCGAAAGGTCCTAGGTTCGAACCCTAGTGCGCGCACCCTTTTAATAGGGGTCAGGAGCTATTTAATAATAGCTCCTGACCCCTATTTTTGTGGTAAAATTAGTCCATGAACAATAAAACAACACCAAAAGATTTCTTTCTTCATTTAGGAGCGATCATCGCTTTGTATTTTTCAGTTATCAGTCTTATTAACCTTCTCTTCGCAGTCATTCATCAGTATTTTCCTGATTCTCTCGCGTATGACAACAGTGTAGAAACACTCCGTTGGACGGTTTCGTCACTTGTAGTTCTTTTCCCAACTTACTTACTTCTTACTAAATATATTCTTAAGGGTTTGGCTGAGGTTAAAGAAAAGAAAGATATGTGGGTACGTAAGTGGTCTAGTTTCCTAACATTGTTTCTTACAGGAACAACTATGGTTGTAGATCTTATAGTAACTCTCAATTATTTTCTTGGTGGGGAAGTAACAACACGTTTTATTCTCAAAGCAGCAGTTGTTCTTCTTGTTACAGGTTTTGTGTTTTACCACTATCTTAATGATCTCAAACGAGAGAGTTTTAGCACAACAGATAAGACAACTAAATTTATGCTGTGGAAAGCCATAGGTGTTGTTGTGTTTGTAATAGCTTTTGGTATTTATAGTGTAGGTTCACCAACTGACGCGCGTAAGGTTCGTTTTGATGAACGGCGAACTCAAGACCTCTCATCAATTCAGTGGGAGCTTGTAAATTATTGGCAGAAGAAGCAGGTGCTTCCAACTGAGCTTGTTGAGCTCAACGATCCTCTTTCATCATTTACCATGCCTACTGACCCAGTGACGGGTGAAGTATATGAATATCAAAAAATTGGAGATTTAAGATTTGAACTTTGTGCAGACTTCACACTACCAACTCAACAAGCATCAAATATAGCCTATGGTCCTAAAACATTTGATTCTTTCGATCATAAAGAGGGAAGACAATGCTTCGAGCGTACCATTGACCCGGAACTGTATCCGCCTTTCCTGAAATAAGGAAATCGTGTTAGACTCAAAATCCATTAATAAATTAATAGATTTTGAACACAATGATTTCATCGAAAAAGAAAACCAAGATTGTCTGCACTATCGGCCCAGCCACTGAAACGGAAGCATCCCTTACCAGTCTCCTTAAAGCGGGAATGAATGTAATGCGACTTAACTTCTCTCATGGAGACTTCAAGGAGCACGGAACTCGTGTTATAAATCTCCGAAAAGCAATGGAAAAAACAAATATTCCTGCTGCAATTCTCCAGGATCTTGGAGGTCCAAAGATTCGAATCGGTACGTTCAAGACCGAAGCTGTGATTCTCAAGAATGGTCAGAAATTCACTATCACTACCGACAAGATTGAGGGAGATGAGACACGGGTTTCAGTAAACTATCCAAAGCTTCCAAAAGAAGTTGCTAAGGGACATATTATCTTTCTACATGACGGAAAGAAGAAACTCGAGGTTCTTGAGGTAAAAGGAAATGATGTTATCTGCAAGGTTCTTGTTGGTGGAGAGATTAAAGGAAAGAGAGGAGTGAACCTTCCTGACTCTGATCTTTCTATTAGTGCGCTTACCGAGAAAGATCTTTCTGATCTGGAGTTTGGTATCAAAAATAAAGTAGATTTCTTCGCACTTTCTTTTGTTCGTCGACCTTCTGATATTACTGAGCTTCGGGCCATTCTTGATAAGAGAAAATGTCGGGCTGGTATTATTGCCAAGATTGAAACACCTCAGGCTGTAGAAAGTATTGATGAAATTATTTCTTTATCAGACGGAATCATGATTGCTCGAGGAGACCTTGCTATCGAAGTTCCCGCAGAGAAGGTACCTATTATTCAGAAGACCATTATTCGAAAGTGTAACGAGGCAGGGAAGCCGGTTATCACCGCAACTCAAATGCTTGAATCTATGATAAAGTCTCCTGTGCCTACTCGAGCCGAAGTGTCAGATATAGCGAATGCAATTCTTGACGGAACAGACGCTGTGATGCTTTCTGAAGAAACAACCCTTGGAGATTTCCCTGTTGAGGCAGTAGAGGTAATGACTCGTGTTGCTCTTCAGACTGAAAATGACCTTCTTCATCACCAACTTCTTGCTGGAGATAAAGGTCATTACAAGACAGCGGGTGAGTCAGTTGCAGCATCTGCTGTGAAGACCGCCGAACGAGTTGATGCTAAGTGCATAGTTGCTCTCACTGAGCGAGGATATGGAGCAAGTATGACTTCACGACACCGAAGCCAGAAACCTATTATAGCTATTACTCCAAACAAAGAAACTTTTAATAAAGTGAATCTTCTTTTTGGTGTATATCCTATGATGATTGATAGGTTCTCATCTTTTGACGAAGCGCTTGGGCATATCAAACCACTTCTTCTCAAGGAAAAGTTGGTAAAGAAAGGCGATAAAGTGGTGGTGGTAACTGGTGTTCCTTTTGGTAAAGTAAGAGAGTCAAACACTATGATGGTGGAGGTGTTGTAATATTTGCTAGAAGAGCCAAAATCTGGTAGATTTTGGTTTACTGCGGCTGTAGCTCAACGGTAGAGCACTCCCCTGTCACGGGAGAGGCCGTGGGGT
>CAYQLE010000046.1:0-3798 GCA_964418265.1 uncultured Candidatus Saccharibacteria bacterium | reverse complement strand
ACCACAAAACTGTCTGCGGAGAACGGAACCGCCACTTTTGCCAAACCCGTGTTAGCGGTTCGTTGTTTTCTTCGGTTGTGCTTGTCTGTCCTTGTGCGTTTGCTTGGTAGCTCTTTTGCAATTTTTGGTCGGTGCGCTGGTTTGTGAGAATTGCAAATGTGCTACCAAATGCGTGGCTAATCAAACCGAAATATTAGTCCCAGTGATTTTATCCAATTCGTTGTGCAGTGCCAATTTAATTTGTTCTATTCTCTGAAGTTTAGCTGAAATTACTTGCTGTGCTAAAAGGTCAATATTGCCTTTTTTGTCAACAGGAATTTTAATTGTCAGTTGTTCAACCTTGTCTTTACTGGCAGTCTTACTCCAACTAAATCCTTGACTAAATAATATTTCTTGAATAATAAATTTCATATAGTTTAAGTCAATTACCTTTTCATATTCAGGTTTTACAGTCAAAGGTCTATGGTGATCGTTTGTTGTGAATTTGTGTTTGTGCCAAAAAACAAACCCTACAGAACCTTCACGATTCCAACTTAAACAGTTTTCAAAATATTTTACACCAGCTAAATTGTCTTTGATATAACCAATTGGTGTTTCTTCTTTTCTGCCTCCATAAACAGGAATTGTTCCATTATTTGTCTGAATAAAAGTAGCTGTCAGCCCTTTTATAGAAGGGAAATCAAAAATTTTACTTATCACAAACTCCTTAAAAATTACAGGTTTGTTTTTATCTGATTTGTCTTTGGCAGTTATTGAAACAGCTTCGGCTTGTAAGGTTTTTATATTGTTTGAAATCTCCTCTAATACATTTGGAAAATCTTCCAACTTGATGCTTTTTTCTTCTTCAAGAACACCAAGTTTTACCTTTTCTTCTTTGGTCCAAAGCTTATCTACTATCCAGTCTTTTTCAATATTTGAGAGAAAATAATTAAAGTCGATAATTTTACATCTATCATCTGTATTGATTTTGGCAAACCCCTTTTTATTTCCTTTAAAAAAACTATATAAGGTAACCGCTTCATTTAAATCGTTTTGATCAATGTCAAAACGATTATTATCTCTCGATTCACCAATTTCACTTACTAAATAAGAAAATACTGGATCTTTCTGTACTTCTTTTTTATTTAATTTTTTGGTAATACTAAGAATATAAGTCTTTTTTTGGGTAGTAAAAAATGTATTTTTTGGTAAAGAAATTAACCCATCAATAAAACATTCATCAAGAATAAATTTTCGCAATGTTTTATCGGCTGTTCTATCAAGTATTCCATCAGGAATTACTACAAATGCTTTACCACCCTTTTTCAAAGCATTTACAATCCATTCCATAAATAAGCCCTCAACACCTGAGGCACTTATTTTATAGTAAGTTTCTAATTCACCATTTTTCTTAATCTCTTCCTTTAAATTACTACTACCACTCAGTACATAAGGAGGGTTTGTAAGGATTAAATCATACTCCTCTTTAGCAGGGTCAGAGAGCGTTCCAAGTATAGATTTAGTTTTTAAAATAAAACTCTTATTAAATAGAGCAGAGAAATCACCAGTTAATCCTGGATTTTCTTTTACTAAATCGGAGAAATAGATTAACATATTAGCTTTAGCTAATATTATTGTTTTTTGTTCTTCTTTATCAAAACCTTTGTCGAAACCGTAAATTTCGATTTTAGGGATTATCTTTTTATTTTTAACCTCAAAAAAATCTTTCAAGTTAGACTTAATCGGCTCTAAAAGAAATTTGCCAACACCACAAGCTGGATCACATATTTTAGCGCCATCTCTAATTTCAGCTTTTGCCATTGCAGCAACTGCACGAACTACTTTTAGGGGAGTAAAATACTGCCCTAAATTCTTTTTACTTACACTACCTTCTTTCAAGAAACTTTCAAAAAGTTGGCTTTTAAAATCATAGTCAATATTTTCAAGTTTCGGATATTTATAAAATCTATCTATAACCTTTCTAAATGTGGAACTAAAACCAAGAACTGGTTCGCCATCTTTGTTAATGAACAACGAACCATTTATAATGGTTGTTTTATCAATTAAACTTTCAGGAAATAATTTTTTAATTTTGGGTCTGATCGTTGTTGCGTAATTATCTAAAACTTCAATTTCAGTATTCTCCTCATAACTTTTATAAAGTGTATAAAAATTATAAGTTCCTGTCAAAACGCCTAAATCACTTAGATATTTAAATATGAATAACTCAACAAAAGTATAAAGTGAGTTAGTAGGAGATTCACCGCTTGCTACCCATATGTCTTGCCATATTTTATGTGCTAAATCCGTTGGGTTTACTAATTCCTTCTGCTTGATTTGATTATTATTCTCGTTAATTGAGAAATTTATTTTCTCTATTAACTCTGGCAACTTATCATCTTTTATATCGAAATTGGTTTTTACTTCAACTCCATTCTCATCCCTTATTCTTTTCCCTGTTGCTACATTAACCCAAACGGTTTCTTTTGTATCTGTTGCAATTATAAGTTTTGAACCAATCGCTCTGGCAACTTCTATTTCTTGTTTAATAGCTTTGTCTTGTTGCTGTTTGGTTTTAAATTCACTCGGTTTTTTATATTCAACAACAGCAATTACAGATTTTCTTAAAACAATTATACCATCAACTTTTTTTCTTTCTACATCTTTGTAGTCAACGTTTCGGATTATTCCGTATTCTTTAAGCGCTTTAATAGAGGTAGCCCCGATACTAAAAAAGTCCCATTTCCCGATTTTAGCTGGATTTTTATGATCTCTTTGTAAAAGTTCTTCGCTCATAATTTAATAAATGTTAAGAGTTAAAGCCTAAGCTACTTTGTTTAGTATTTTTAGTTCTAATGTATTTTACTTTTTGTTCAGCTAATTCCAATACTTTTTCCGAGCATTTGTTTTCATAAATTTCAATTGCAATCAATTCGCTAAAGAATTCATCTTTAATTTCGGATAAATTAAGCTTAAATAATTTTGCCAATTTGGGTAAAGCTTTTTCATCAAGCCGTTTCTTGCCAGTTTCAATTTTACTCAATGCGCCAGAGTCAACACCTATTCTTGCACCTAATTGCGTTAAGGTCAAATTGTTCTCAGTCCTTAGTTTTCTTATAAATTCTCCGAAAGTCTCTTTCATTGTCTTGACGATTTAATCTTGACGATTTTGACAAAATTAAGAAGTTTTGCCAAATTACAAAAGAAAAGTTTTTACTTTTTCCGTCTGGGTGGTGGGTGGGCTTAGGAGCGGTCGGGCAAAATTAAATGTGGTGTTTTGGGTCGGCAAGCGGATGGCAAAACACCTCTTTTAATTTTGCGAAGGGTTTGCAGTCTTTCACTTTTTCTGTAAATATTTTACTGGTCTGTCTGTCTTTTTACAATGACCGCTAACGGATGGCAGCTACACTTGCAGTTTTTGTTTTTCACAAAAATTGCGTGTAGGTGCTGTTAGCAGATGTAAAATTTCCCTTTTGAGCGTGGGATTCTCGTAACATAAAACAAATTTAAAATGAAAATTACAATTGAAAGTACTACAAAAATCACAGAATTAAACGGAGTTCCAGCAAGGGTTTGGGAAGGACAGACCGAAAGCGGAATAAAAGTTCATTGCTACATAACAAGAGTAGCGATTGACAAAGATGAACCAAGAGCAGATGAGTTCCAAAATGAATTGCAGGAACAGAAAGTTCCATCGGCAGAAATTGAAGCGATACCATTACGAATGATTATATGATTGTGCGTTGGCGGGATAATTTTATTTCTGCTAACGGTTTGCGGGCTTGCGAAGTTGCGGATTAAAATGCACTAAACTGTCAA
>CAYQLE010000045.1:0-3926 GCA_964418265.1 uncultured Candidatus Saccharibacteria bacterium | reverse complement strand
TTCCTTCACTACGTACGCGTTTTTGGCACCAGCTTTGATAGCGGCTTCGATAACTGCACGGCGTTCAGTCGAGCTCACACCAGCAGGCACTGAGATCATCACTTCAGGGCGGACAAAGTTCCATTTGCCGAGCGCTTTGTTCATATAGTAGCGAAGCATTACTTCAGTCACACGATAGTCAGCAATCACACCGTCTTTCATAGGTCGATACGCAACAATAGAATCAGGGGTACGACCAATCATTTCCTTGGCTTCGAGTCCCACAGCGAGAATCTTGTTGTCATCTTCGGAAATAGCAACGACAGAAGGCTCGTTGAGGACGATTCCACGACCTGGTACAAAAACAAGCGTATTTGCGGTTCCAAGGTCAATTCCTAATTTTTTCCGGAAGAATGACATAAGTACCCACATACTATGCCAAAAACAAGCAAAGTGAAAGGGCTTGTAGGAGGGGGTCTGAAATGAGAACATGGGCATATGTATATCATCTCTGTTATTCCTATATCGCGTGGTATTGGAAAGGAAACCCTTTCGTATTTCACTTCTTCGAGTGTTGAGAAAGGGGCACTCGTGACTGTGCCTCTACGCAAGAAAAATATTGAAGGATTGGTTGTTGATGTGGAAGATGCACGGATGATGAAGTCGGAGATTAAGCGTGCCGATTTTGCGCTGCGCAAAATCGGCACTTTGGTCTCTGTTCCCTTTCTTTCTTCTGCTTTCATGCAAACCGTTCAAGAAACTGCAGAGTTCCACGCTTGCACTACGGGTGCGGTTTTAAAAATTCTTTTACCAAAACGATACATCGATGCTTTCAAGAAACCTAAGAAAACCTCAAAAGTAAAAAGTGTAGAAGACGGTCTTCTACACCAAGTAGTGATTGCACCAGAAAAAAAGAATGGAGCCCTTTTACCAAGTTCTATATATGAAATACCAGCAGATTCAAAAGAAATAATTCTTGAAGAAATTGGTTCAAATTCATATAAAGGTATGACTCGACCCTTCATTGACTTCCGTTTTGCACTTCGTGTCTACGCAAAGCACATTGGTGCAAGAATTATTGAAAACGATTTTACTCTTTTACCTCGCACTAAAAAACTACTTTGTGAACATAAAAAAGGCGAAGGTAAGAATTTTAATTCGCTTGGTGACCAGATCAAAAGTGCTTTAAAAAACCTTCCAAACAAAGAAGAAAGTCACCTCTTTCTCCTCGGCACACGCACGGGTGCGGGTACTGTGCTCTGCCAAGACTGCGGAGACAGTGTCCTATGCAAAAGATGCAATGCTCCACTCACCCTCCACACAAAAAAAGAAAATGAAGAGTACAACAATCTTCTCTGTCATCATTGCGGATATCGCGAGACCGCGATGCGTGCATGCGAGCGATGTGGTGGATGGAGACTAAGAGCATTTGGTTTTGGAATTGAAAAGATAGAAGAAGATGTGCGTGAATTTGTAAAAAAACAAAAAATTAAAACAAAGATTTTTCGACTCGATAGCACTCTCAAACTTACTCCTAAAAAAATAACAGTGCTTGTTTCGGAATATTTCTCCGAGCCTCACGCTGTGCTCATAGCTACTGAAATCGCTTTGCCCTACCTAGTCTCATCCTCCCACCATATAGATGTATGTTGTATTCCTTCACCCGACTCCCTTCTTGCGCTTCCAGACTTCAATATCAATCAGAAGCTTTGGCGACTTCTTGCAATGCTTGATGAAGTTTCAAAGACCGCTGTGATTGTGCAGACGAGAAACCCACAACATAAACTTCTTGAAGATTGGGAGCATAACAATGAGAAAGAATTTAAAGCGCGCGAAGACGTGGAGCGTAAACAGTTTAACTACCCTCCACATAGCATCATGATTAAAATTAGTTTGAAAGGAAAGAAAGAGAAAATCGGAAAAGATATGAAGACTATTGAAAACCAACTCACTGAATGGAAACCAATTGTCTTCCCTGCATTTATTAAAACCATCAATAATATGCATATTCTTCATCTCCTTGTTTCAATTCCCGCAAAGTCTTGGCCAGATCAAGACCTTCTCGACGTTCTCCTTTCACTTCCTCCGTCGTTTGAGATTAATGTGAATCCAAATTCTCTGCTTTAGTGTAGAAGACGGTCTTCTACACAGTGTTTACGCACCTTTAAAAGTCTGGTATTGTGAAAACATGGTAAATATAATGCAAAGAGCTGAGCCAGTGCTTCGTGAAATCGCCCAAAGTGTCCCTCTCGCTGAAATCACTTCTCCTCGCATTCAAAAAGTAATCAAAGACATGCAAAAAGCCTTAGCTTCGCAAGAAGACGGTGTTGCTATCGCTGCTCCACAAATCGGTGTGCCTTTGCGCATCTTTGTAGTGTCAGGTATCGTTCTCGAAATGATGAAGAAATCTCATGTGGAGGAGGAAGCCTTTTCAAAAAAGAATCGTGAAGCGAACATGGTAAATGACATGATTTTCATCAATCCAAAGATCACCAAACTCTCAAAGAAGACAGAGATGATGGAAGAAGGGTGTTTGTCAGTACGCTACTTATACGGAAAGGTTCGACGTTCAACCAAAGCGACTGTCGTTGCATATGATGAAAGAGGAAAGAAATTCGAGCGGGGAGGTAGCGAGTTGATGGCGCAGATATTCCAGCATGAGACTGACCATCTTGACGGTATTCTCTTTCTAGACAAAGCGATAGAGACAGAAGAGATTCCACCAAAAGCAAGTAAACGTAAATAAATAAAACACATGAAAATCCCCCCTTTCGTATTTTTTGGAACATCAGAATTCTCAGTAATCCTGCTTGAGGAATTAAAAAACAAATTCAACATCGTGCCAACTCTTATTGTGACCGCCCCCGACCGACCAGCCGGACGAAAGCAAATCATCACACCCCCACCAGCAAAAGATTGGGCAGAAGAAAATGACATCTCAACTATTCAACCAGAGAAATTAAAAGATGAAGACTTTCTTGAAGTGCTTCGCGAGTACTCACTCTTCATCGTCGCATCATACGGCAAAATAATTCCCCAAGTCGTACTCGACATTCCTGAGCATGGAACACTCAACGTGCACCCATCTCTTCTTCCGAAATACCGCGGAGCATCCCCGATTCAGAACCAGATTCTTAATAATGAGAAAAATGTCGGCACCACAATCATGCTCATGGACGACAAAATGGATCATGGACCAATAATGGGGTCAGGAGCTATTTCTTCAGACTTTGTCTTCCCTGCAAAATACGAGGAAGTCGAAAAAGAGCTGGCGACACAGAGCGCGTCACTTCTTACAAAGACGCTTGAAAAGTGGACAGAAGGTGACAAAGGAAAAATAGAAAATAAAAAAAGGGAGTCTGCGTCTATTATTCAAAACGAAGACGAAGCAACATACACCAAAATTATCGAGAAAGCCGATGGTGAAATTAACCTTACAGATGACGGATACAAAAACTATTTGAAATACCTTGCATACAGTCACTGGCCAAAAACATTTTTCTTTTTTAATCACGCTGAACAAAAAATGCGTGCAGTTATTACTGACGCATCTTTTGAAGACGGAAAATTTATTATCAAGTCACTTATTCCCGAAGGAAAAAACGAGATGACCTACTCTGACTTTCTCCAGAACCCTTTGAGCAAAGACTTCACTTTCTGACCCCCTTGTCGAACAAGCGAACGGCTGCGAGTTTTGGCTTTCTTCGCTTCGGCAACAATACTGTCTTTCATCATATCGATAGCAACATACAAATCTGAAGTTTCTTCGGTGGCACGGAAGAACTTTCCATTTGCATTTAGGTTGACCTCCGCACGGTAGATGTCTCCTGACTTGTGATGGTTGCTTATTTTCCCCACTTCAATCTGCCCCGTCAGCTCTGAAACACTAAATATACTTTCAATACCATCAAACTTCTTCTCGATATACTGACGGAGAGCGTCTGATA
>CAYQLE010000044.1:0-4524 GCA_964418265.1 uncultured Candidatus Saccharibacteria bacterium | reverse complement strand
TTGAAAGAATTATTTGCTGATTTTGAGCTAGTTTGATCATATTCGTATCATATTACAGTTCTAATCGTATCATTTTGATACGATTATGTCACCTATATCCTAAACTCCACCACATCCCCATCCTTCACCACATACTCCTTCCCTTCAGTGCGTACCAAGCCTTTCTCACGAGCAGTTCCGTATGAACCAGCATCGAGCAAGTCTTTCCAAAAAACTATTTCAGCACGAACAAATTTAGTTTCGAAGTCTCCATGAATTGCTGTTCCTGCTTTCGGAGCAGTCCAACCTTTCTTAATAGTCCACGCACGAGTCTCTTTCTCTCCTGTCGTAAAGTAAGTAATAAGTCCGAGCATGTCGTACGCTTTCTTAATAAGGTCATCAATTCCGTCTTTCATAACCTCACCATTTTTACCTGTGCCACCAAGCTCAGCACGAAACATTTCCTTCTCTTCCCCTTCGAGGTCTTTGAGCTCGTCTTCAATCTTTGCATCCACGATTACATACGAAGCTCCATCTTCTTCAAGGAATTTAATAAGTTTCTGATATCGCTCGTCGTTAAGCTCATCTAAGTTGGTTCCCCCTGACTTCTTGTTCAATCCATACAGAATTGGTTTGATGGTGAGCAAGTTGAGTTGTTTGGCGATAGCGAACTCTTCTTCATTAAGCTCAGCCTTCGAAGCAAGCTTTCCTTGTGCGAGTATTGCTTCTATCTTCACACACACTTCATGTTCAGCAATTACCTTCTTGTCATTCTTCTTGAGCTCACGAACGAGGTTGCCGATACGCTTTGCCACAGTGTCCTGATCAGCAATTATAAGTTCGAGGTTAATCACTTCAATATCTGAAAGAGGGTCAATCTTATTGTCGACATGAATAATATTTCCATCTTCAAAGATACGCACGATCTGCAAGATAGCATCAGTCTCTCGAATATTGGTGAGGAATTTGTTACCAAGACCTTCGCCAGCAGAAGCCCCCTTCACGAGTCCGGCAATATCTACAAACTCAACGGCGGCAGGAATAGTATTTTGAGTTTTAGAGAAGTCCGCGAGTTTGTAGAGCCTTTCGTCAGGCACAGACACAACTCCCACAGATGGGTCGATAGTAGCAAAAGGATAGTTCGCAGCAAGCACACTCTTCTTGGTAAGAGCGTTGAACAGTGTTGATTTACCGACGTTTGGAAGGCCGACGATGCCGACTGATAGTGACATTCTACTACTATGCCCTGTTTTGTTTCAAAATTCAAATTCTTGAAAGCAAGCCTGGCTTTTGGGCAAAGTTCTCTACATCCTTCAATTCTGGTATCAAGAGCGTTGTCTGGATGTTCTCTAAGTGTGTCTTAATAATTAGCTATTTAGTTGCGAGATTTTTTCTTTTAATGATCGCACAAACTGATCACGAAAAGGATCAAAACTCGAACCCTGACATTGGCTACCGCCGGTGTCAGGGTTCTTTCTTTGCGGTCAATTTTATAGTAAAATAGTGAAATAATGAATCTACAGGAAGCCTTAGAACAAGGAAAAATGGCAGGTACTAGTGGCAGGCCAGATCGAGTAATTGAAACACTCATTTCAAAGCTTTATTTTTTTGGTGAAGATGTATACAAAGTATATAAATACAATAAAACTTTCTTCGGTGACTTTTCAGATGACCGTTTCAGACATGAGTTTTATCACAACGATTTTACATGGAACAACACTATGGCCCCCGATATTTATCTTGAACTTAGATATGTAAAAATTGATGGGGATACTTTTGTCGAAACCACACACGACATGTCCGAGGACTATTTTATCTTGATGAAGAAGATAGATGATTCACAAACTCTTTTTAATCTCATCAAAAATAAGAATTTTAATATTGCCAATCTCGAACTTATTACAACAGAGATGTTTACACGAACGGAAAGACTAACCGATATTAAAAAAGTGGACATGCAAGATCTTTTCGATATGTCTTATGTTGATCTTGATCTCCAAAACCTTGAAGGTACAAGAGAGTGGCTTTATATGGCACCAGATTTTATTCCAAAATTTGAGGCAGATACAATTATCGATACGTTAAAGAATTTTGTTTCTGACTATCAATATTTCAAGGAATTTGATGGCACACATTATTTGGCATCGATCGATAATCATAGTGGGAACATTCTTTTTTCAGATAATACCGTGAGCTTCATTGATTCTATGCCTCCGATGCGAATATGGAGAATCCAAAATGACGCATATTCTATAAGTCGTCCAGCAACTGATTTAGAAGTGCTTGCAGGTAAAAATTATGCTGATGCGATGTTTCTGAAATTTGAACAAGTTAGAAATACCAAACTTGACCCGAAAGTAAGAGCTTATCTTCAAGTTGTTGCTGCCCTCATTCAAGCCCCATATATGCATGTTCTTAAGGAAACTGAGAATGCCCAAAAATTTTGGGATTTTGCAAAAACTAAAGTTCTTGAACTAAAATAATTACACATGTCGAAGAAAAAACACGAAGATAATCCGTTTGAGACAAAGCAGGGTGCAGAGGAATGGGTTACGATGGTAGAGAGTGAGCAAGGTACAAATCGAGACAAGGAAATCTATCCTTATTTGGCATCTTGGATTGCTGAAATAAAGCCAAAATTTGTCGCAGATATCGGAGCTGGTCAAGGAATTTGCTCTGAACATCTGGGCACTGATGATTTAAACTATGTGGGAGTTGAACCTTCTTCATATCTTGTAAAGCGTGCAAAAGATCTCTATCTTAAACAAAATAGGAGTTTTGTAATTGGAAATGCATATGAGCTACCTTTACCTAATGAAAGTATGGATGCATGTTTTTCTGTGACCACTTGGTTTCATCTTGCTGATATCGAAACTGCTTCAAAAGAACTAGCCCGGGTTCTTAAGTTACAGGGACATTTTCTTATTATTACAGCCAATCCATCTGCGTATGACATTTGGGAAAGTTTTTTTACAGACGTTAAGAAAAATGAGGGTATGTTTTTTGGTGTAAATAAAATTCTCCTTAATCCCGAAGACCAACCTGAAAATTACAAATATGCACAAATAACCAACAATACTTTTTATACTCATTCGCTTGATAAAATAATAAAATCTCTTAAAAAATCTAATTTAGAAATTGATTCAATAGAGGAGTTTGGAATACTGCCAATTACTCACGGGAGACCCATTTTCACTAAGATTGTCGGGCGTAGGATTTAAGCTTGGATCTTGATACTCAGCCAACTCCTCGAGGTTGTTTTATAGTACCAAATTTTTTAGAATAAAAAACTCTAGCGGACTTTCCAACGGACTGGAGTGTTTATACTTACATCATACATTCATTTCAGATTTAAAGTCTATCTTGCATGTATTGAATGTGCTGGGTGCCCCACTTAACCAATAGCTCAATCTTAAACTCAAAAGGAACATAAATTATAAGTTACCCCGCCCTATATTTCACCCCAAAACTCAAGTTTCTAAAAGTTTTTCAAAAAAGACACCTCAACACTCGCCTATCTCATAATACATTGATACAATTATCCCAATGACCTTAAACCCAAAATATCATAAAGCTTTATACATTGTCGGAACTCTAGTGATTCTAAGTATGATAAGCGTTTCGAGCATTTATATATACAATTATGTAGTAACGCTTGCTGACAACCAACAGTCTTGTAATGTTCTAGGTATCGAGCTAAGAGGTGACATCACCACCTATATCCCTACAGACCACGAAGAAAATAATATTGAAGGATACGAAGACGCTGTATCCAGTGATGAAATCATGTATTCCCTATCAGACGCTGAACAAGACGACACTATCAAAGCTATTCTCATTGAAGTTGATTCGTATGGAGGTTACCCTGTTGCTGGAGAAGAAATAGCTCATCAGATCAAGTCCTCTACAAAGCCTGTTGTTGCTTTCATAAGAGGCGCAGGACTATCAGCTGCCTACTTAGCAATCTCCCCTTCAGATCGCATCTTTGCCTCACGAAACTCTGATGTGGGAAGTATCGGTGTCACCATGTCGTATCTTGAAAACGTAAAGAGTAATGAAATGGAAGGATTCACCTTTGTTCCCATCAGTGTTGGAAAATACAAAGACGCAGGTAACCCGGACAAGTCACTCACCGAAGAAGAAAAGTCGCTATTCATGAGAGACACCAAAATACTGCACGAGAATTTCATGGAAGATGTTTCTGTAAATAGAAATATTCCCCTAGAGAAAGTGAGGCTCTTTGCAGACGGCTCATCCGTGCTAGGAAACCGCGCAAAGGAACTGGGTATGATAGATGAGATAGGAGGATATGGCGACGCTCTGGAATATATTAAAGGAATTATAGGAGAGGAGGTGGAGGTGTGTTGGTAGGTGTGCGGAGAAGAGGTGCAGTACACACTAACTTTCAGTGAGTATCCTCACAGAAGAGACATACCCTAACCTACAATACATAGTACAATACCCACATGCCTCCAACACCAGAATCCCTTCCCACACTAGAAACAACTCTCGAGAGAGATCTCGAGAGAAGTATCAAGGTCTTAA
>CAYQLE010000043.1:0-4638 GCA_964418265.1 uncultured Candidatus Saccharibacteria bacterium | reverse complement strand
TGTTCGTATTATTTTAAAAACCGTTCGAACTCTTTTGTCTCGAACGGGGAAGTAGGTTACACTTTGTGTATGAAAATACTCATTACAGGAGGCTCAGGATATGTGGGAGCGATGCTTGTTGATAGGTTTGTTTCTCGAGACGATGTCGAAAAGGTAATGATAGTCGATAAAGACGCACTTCCTGAATCCCTAAAAACCCATATAAATAAGGATAAAATAGAGTTTTTACAGGCAAACGTTGCTGATATTGTGTGGCAAGACCCCGCCGCACTCTTTGGTCCTGAAGTAGTTATTCACACGGCTTGGCACATACGTGAAATGTATGCCAATAAAAATTTGCAATATGTATGGAATGTAAATGGCTCAGAATCTGTATTTGATTTTGCTTTTAATTTCCCTTCAGTAAAAAAAATAATACACTTTTCAAGTATTGCATGTTATGGAGCTTATTCAGACAACACCCCAGACCGTTTTTTTACAGAGGACGATGGGTTGCGCCCGATGGACTTTTTATATTCAGAAGAGAAAAGGCTTGTGGAGATTTCATTAATAGAAAAGTATAAACAAGCAAAAACCCGTGGTGTGAATGGGCATCTTCTACATGTTCCACAGGTGGTGATAATTCGCCCTGCATCAATAACGGGTCCGCAGGCGTTTAAAGTTAAGAAAGGTATTAATCTTCAGAGTTTTATTACGAGCTTCATGCCTTTTATCCCTGTCACCCCACATTGGCTTAGGCAGTTTGTTCACGAAAAAGATATTGTTTCAATTACAGAATTGTTTTGTCTAAAAAAAGACATGCCGGAGGTTGAAATTATTAATGCGTGTCCGCCAGGCAGTCCCATTCTCGGTGTTGATATTGCAAAGATTGTTGGTAAGAGACCTCTCACTCTTTATCCTTGGATGGTGAGAGTTTTATTCTTCTTCGGCCGTCACCTCACATGGGGACATATTCCAACATCAAAAGGAGGGTGGAAGTCATATTCATATCCGATACCGGTCGATGGGTCTAAAGTTACTAAGTTGTATGGTTTTAGTTACAAGTTCACCTCTCTAGAAGCATTTATCGATGCCCGAAAGTAAAATAGGGGTCAGGAGCTATTTAATTAAATAGCTCCTGACCCCTATTTCCCCTATTTGCCATTTTTGCACAAAAGCCTATAATGCCGGTACATTATATTTATGAATAAATTTCGCATCACAGCAATACTTATTATCTTACTAGGTCTCGGAACCGGCTATTTTGCTTACCAAAATGTGAATAGCCCCTACAAACTCGGTCTTGATTTGAACGGAGGAACTCATTTGGTATATCAAGCTGATATTTCAGAACTTGCACCAGAAGACGTTGATTCTTCAATGGAAGCACTTCGTGACACTATCGAAAACCGTATTAATGTACTTGGAGTTGCTGAGCCATTGATTCAGACACAAGTAGCACAGGTAGGAGGGGACAAAGTTCACAAACTTATTGTTGAGCTCCCAGGTGTTACTGATATTGATAAAGCAATTGAAATTATCGGACAGACTCCTATCTTGGAGTTTAAAACAGCTACTACTTCGTCGGTAGGAACATCTACAGAAGTCGGTTTTATTTCTACAGGTCTCACTGGGCGACTCCTTTCTCGAGCCACTCTCCAGTTTGATTCTCAGACACAAGCTCCGATTGTGGGTCTTCAGTTTAATGATGAAGGAAAAGAGTTGTTTGCTAAAATTACCCAAGAAAATGTGGGAAATGTTATCGCTATCTTTCTTGATGGACGAGTTATCTCTGCACCTGTTGTAAATGAATCTATTCTAAACGGAGAAGCGGTGATTAGTGGAGGGTTCACCCCAGCCGAAGCTCGAGATCTTGTTCAAAACCTCAACTATGGAGCTCTTCCTGTGCCTGTGTCACTTATTGGATCACAAACAGTGGGTGCCTCTTTAGGTATAGATGCTCTTAATCGAAGTATGTTTGCCGGTCTCATTGGCCTAGGAATAATCATGGTCTTCCTTATTGTTTGGTACCGCCTCCCTGGTGTTATTGCTGCAGTATCTTTGTTATTTTATGTCGCCCTCAACTTGGCAATATTTAAACTTATTCCCGTAACTCTTACCTCAACAGGACTCGCCGCATTTATTCTTTCTATCGGAATGGCGGTAGACGCAAACATTCTTATTTTTGAGAGAATGAAAGAGGAAATCAATAAAGGTCTTTCAATGGAGCAAGCAATCCGCGAAGGGTTTAACCGCGCATGGACATCAATTCGTGACGGTAATCTTTCAAGTATTATCACAGCAGTAATATTGTTTTGGTTCGCGACATCAGCTCTCATTAAAGGGTTTGCTTTAGTGTTTGTCATCGGTGTACTCATTAGTATGTTTACTGCTATTACAGTGTCTCGTACACTACTTCTTGCTATTGCTCCAAAACATTATTCATTCCTATTTGGTCACGGTTTAAAGAAATAATTATATGAATATCGTACAAAACAGAAAAATATTTTACAGCATATCTAGTGTTCTAATTATTGCGTCTTTTGCAGCTTTGTTTGTCTGGGGTCTTAATTTTGGTATTGATTTTAAAGGAGGTTCACTTGTGGAAGTTGAATATGTAGACGAGAGACCTGAAATTAGTGTACTTCAGCAATCACTTTCAAATATTCAGACAGGTGAGTTATCAATTCGACCAACTGGAGAGAAGGGTTACATAGTGCGCACAAAAGAACTTACAGAAAATGACAGATCTTCGTTTATTAAGGCTTTTGGACCTACTGATAGCTTCGAGGTAAAACGATCAGACTCAGTAGGGCCCGTCCTAGGTAAAGAACTTCAAATAAAGGCATCTTTTTCAATTGCGCTTGTCTTAATTGCTATTATTTTATTCATTACGTTTGTATTCCGAAAAGTGTCAGCTCCTGTTGCTTCTTGGAAGTATGGAGTCACCGCTATTGTAGCTTTGGCACATGATGTAATAATTCCTGTAGGAGTATTTGCTGTTCTTGGTCAATTCTATGGTACTGAGATTGACGCATTGTTCATCACCGCTCTTCTTGTGGTTCTTGGCTTCTCTATTCATGATTCAATTGTTGTGTTCGATCGAGTTCGTGAACATCTTCGCGATTTGGCTGAAGAAAAAATAAAGAACAAAAACGCAGTGGATGAACCTTTTGAAATTACTGTCGAGAAGAGTGTTCAAGAGACGTTGTCACGATCTATCAATACTTCACTCACTACACTCCTCGCTCTCGTCGCTCTATACATATTTGGTCCTGAAGCAACAAAGAATTTCTCCCTAGCGCTGTTTGTAGGTATTACTGCTGGAACATACTCATCTATCTTCCTGGGCTCAACACTTTTAGTGACCCTCGAAAAGTGGCAAAACAAAAACAAAAAGTAGTATACTGTTAGTATTATGAACTTTTCAATCAAGAATGCTTTTGTGTTTGGATGGAATTCAACACGAAATTATTTTTTTCAGGTACTTGTTGTTCTTGGAATCCTTCTTGCGATAAATTATTTTCTTCATTTATTATTTGGTATTCTTACAGACAACACTCTTTCTTGGCAAACAGGTGTCTTAGTTCTTTCTGTAATCTTGGTTATTGTTGTTGTTGAGGTATTAATTCAGATTAAAGTTATCAAACAAGCTTTGATTGTGGTGAGGGGAAGCAAGCCACATTTTGGAATAACTCTTTTCCACACAGAATATTTTATTAAAATTATACTTGGGTGGATCGTGTATGGTCTTTGCGTTTTATTGTTTGCTGTTCTTGCTTTCCTTCCATTTTTTGTTTTAGGTGCTGTAACAGGTTTTCAATTCTTATTTATTTTAGGATTTCTTTCAGCACTCGTTGCTTGTATATATGCGATTCTTACATTTAGCTTTGCTCGTTTTATAGTTGTTGAACAAGGTTCAAAGCCTCTCCACTCGCTTCGTCTTAGCGAGGAGATTACCCGGGGAAGTCGGGGTAAATTACTCCTCTTTTTTATTCTTACCGGACTGCTCAATTTGGTAGGGCTTCTGACCTTCTTTTTGGGCCTCATAGTAACCATTCCAGTGAGCTTTTTCGCCCTAATTTGGGTATATGACCAACTTCTTAAGAAACGCTTGACGGGTGGGCAAAAATAACTATACTAGGTAAACCTCTTGAATTCAGAAATGTCTGTTTTAGGAGGAGAACCTTGAAAATCAAATTGAATTATAAGATTTAAGAACTGCAAGTTCTTGTAAGTATTCAAAATAATTCGGATAACAAACATCAATCACAAAAGTCCAGTTAATAACTGGCAACAGCCAACACGGTCAATTTATTCTTTATTTTGTTCCGTTCTAATTTAATTTTAGAGTTTGATCCTAGCTCAGGATGAACGCTGGCGGCGTGGATAAGGCATGCAAGTCAAACGGGTTTAGACGCAAGTTTAAATACCGTGGCAAACGAGGTAGTAACACGTAGGTAACGCACCCCGAAGTCAAGCATAATCCGCCGAAAGGCGGGATAATTCTTGATAGTCTTCCAGATTTATTTCTGGTAGTAAAGATTTATCGCTTCGGGAGCGGCCTGCGGGATATCAGCTAGTTGGTAGGGTAAAAGCCTACCAAGGCTATGACGTCTAGGGGAGGTGAGAGCCTGACCCCCACCGATGGAACTGAGA
>CAYQLE010000042.1:0-5050 GCA_964418265.1 uncultured Candidatus Saccharibacteria bacterium | reverse complement strand
CTAGTTTACTTAATAGTTTGAAAATTCAATCGAGCAAAAAGTAGAAAACCTGCTATATTGGACCCATGTTTCCCGCACCCAAGAAATCCCTCGGACAAAACTTCCTTAATTCACCAAAGGCACTTGCCGATATTATTTCCGCGTCTGAACTAAAAGCAGGGGAGATGGTGCTCGAGATTGGTCCAGGACGAGGTGCGCTCACGGCACGGCTTCTTGAGACGGGGGCAAAGGTAGTAGCTGTCGAAAAGGACGAGACTTTGGCAAAGTATTTGAGCGAACTGTTTGAAAACGAGATTTCGAGCGGGCAGTTTGAACTTGTGGTGGGGGATATTTTGGAGATTGGAAAACAGGTTTTTGAGGCCCTTTCTCGGATGGCGCAAGGGTCAAATGCCGAGCATTTGACCCTTGGAGGGCTAGGTAGTGTAGAAGGTGACCATCTACACTACAAACTTATCGCAAATATCCCGTACTACATCACTGGTCAGATTTTCCGCATGTTTCTTGAGGGTAAGAAAAATGTAGAAGACTGTCTTCTACACAAACAGCCCACACTTATGACACTTCTTGTGCAGAAGGAGGTGGCGGAGCGTGTAGTGGCGCGCGACAAGAAAGAAAGCATTCTCTCGATGTCGGTAAAAGCATACGGCACACCTATATATGTATCGAAAGTTCTCGCAGGTTCTTTTGTGCCAGCGCCGAATGTGGATTCAGCTATTTTATGTATTAAGAATATTTCAAAGAAGTACTTTGTTGATAACAACATCCCCGAAGAAAAGTTTTTTGCAGTAATGAAAGCAGGCTTTGCACACAAACGGAAGATGCTTGTGGGTAATCTACGCGAAGCAGGGTTTGTGGTGCCGGAGTCTTACAAAGATAATAAAGTACGAGCGGAAGATCTCGTGCTTGAGGATTGGGTGGAGGTGGTGGTGGCGAACTCTATCGGAGAATAGTTCCCATCTTCCATGTGGTGTAATCAACATCGTACTGAGCTTCGCATTCTGAAGCGATTATAATACATTGACCAGATTTAGTTGCATCTCCCGCAACAGTTTTTCCAGTCATAGGTTGCCAATATTGATAAAGACCAATACCGAGCTGATACACAGGAATCATGTTTTGCCATGGAAAGATAAACGATCCTGTTGCTCCTCCTCCTACAGCATCTCCTTTCTGTATATTGTACACGAGACCATTGCAACAGATGTCGGTTACGGTCATTTTTCCAGCGAATTCGTAGTGCAAGTCTAGACCTGGAATCTTTTGAGAGACCTGATTCTGAGTGTTTACAGCATTTATTGCTCCTCCTATTTGCTTTCCTAATCCACCTAAACCTTGCGCGTCTACTTTTGTAGAAAGTATCGATCCGACAATCAAAGCACAAGCTACAGCAATTGAAAGGATAATGTTTTTGTTTGAAGTTTTTTTCATATTAGTGAGGTTTATAGTACATCTGGTAACTGTTGCTTACACCCTTGTTTCCAGAGTTTTCTACTGTTATGTATACAGGAATACCGGGCATTTCTTGTCCCCCAATGAATGGAGTGGTTAAAGTGCTCTGTGTTTGCTTTCCATCAATAAGATTAAGAAGTTGAGAAAAACCAGGTAGTTTTGAAAGACCTGGGGTATTTCGAATCACATCAGTGGTTGCACCAAGAACCTGAGGAAGTAAACCTCCTCCTTGTGAACCTTGTCCTTGACTACCTGATGATTGTCCTGGAACACCAGAACTTATTGGCATGGTCATGAATCCCTGCATATCTTCGAGGGCATTTGATCTGTCCTCTTCATTGGTGAAGTCGATAAGAAGCTTGTCGACCATTTCTTGAAGTTCTGTTTTAATCTCAATTTCAATGACCGTTCCTCCTTCTTTTGAGGACTCCTTCATTGTTCCCGCCATTCCTAAGTTTACTGTAACAGTTGGAGTGAAGTTACATCCATTTATAATAAGTGTATCTCCTTCCTCGAATACCATTGAGTTGCCTAGACCAGGCATATCAATCAAAGAAGTAGGGAATTTCCCTGATGTAACCGATTGAAGAATGTTCATAGGTGCTTGAATTATTTCTTCTGGGGTAGGAAGGATACTTTCAGCACCCTTAACAACATCAACAGAAGCAATGAATGGTTGAATGTTCTTCGTAGAAATGTCTATTTGGGATAGACCATTGAGCCCAACCCATTTAGCAATAATATCTCCGCTCATAAAATTCTTATGGAGCTCAGTTTTCTTCTCATTATAAGTGTTAGAAATACTTAAAGTACTAAGAAGATTGGTCATTGCACCACCTTGAAGCCCGCTTTCTCGTGGCTTTTGGCACTTAGTTTTGTTTTTATTGTGCATTGCTGTAGTGCTTGCATTCATCGATGCACGAGTTCTTTCGTCAGTAATTCCTGAGTATAAAGTAAAAAATCCCATTGATTTTCCTAATCCGTTTTCTTTCTGGTATTTGATAACTGAATTCTTGGTAGCCTGTCCATAATAGGAAGTCTCGTTTCCTTCTGAACCTGGTCCTGTTTCAGCAACTTGGGTGTCTTCATCTCTGTTTAGAAAGCTCTGAAGCATTAACACATCCGTTCCCGAGCTTCCTTGTTGGAGGTTTCGAGTAAAAGCTTGTTGTGCGTGCGCTCCAGTGTCTGTTGACAAAAGAGTTAGCAAGCACACAATAATTTTTGTGAAAGTATTCATATGGTGGATTATATCATTTGTTGATATAATTTTGCTATGTTATCCACTCTTCCAAGCAAAAAGATCCAAGCACTTATTATTGTAGTTCTTGCACTCTTTGTTTCCTATTTTCTCTATACAACTAATATCAAAGATAAAATTCTTTCTGTACTGCAAGGCGTATCACAGGTGGGACAGCTTGAGTTTGCAGATCTTAAGACAGTTGAAGCAGACAAGGATATCGACAAGGATGGTCTACGTGATTGGCAGGAAGCGCTTTGGAAGACAGACTCAAACAACCCTGATACGGATGGAGATGGAACACTCGACGGCAAAGAAGTTGCAGAGGGAAGAGATCCTACTATTGCAGGTCCAAATGACACCCTTATTGAGACCCGAGGGGTAACAGCCGAAGATTCACTAAGCTTGTCTAAAAGTATAAATGAGAATCCTGATAACCTTTCCACTACTCTTTCTCGAGGTCTTTTTGCGCAATTCATGTCACTTGAGCAAAGTGGACAACTTAATGAACAAACCCAAGAAGAACTTGTACTAAATGTTGTTTCTGGTATTTCTTTGGACCAGATTCCTCCTCGATACAGTATTGCTGATATTAAAGTGGTTCCCACAGATGTTGTGTCATTAAAAACATATGGAAACGGTCTTGCTCGGGCAATCAAGAACTATCAATCTACTGTCGGCTCATATTCAAATAATAATTTTGCTCTTGTTAATTATGAGAAAATGCTTGCCGAGTTTGCTGTTCTTCCCGCGCCAAGCAGTATTGGTTTGACGCATGTGCAGTTCATCAATACGACACATGTCGCTTACGTAGCCCTTTCTTCTTTGGCTGATTATCAAATTGATCCTGTCAAAGCCCTTCTCTCCCTAAAGACTTTTGAGGATAGTGGAAATAAATCGCAAGAAATTTTGGCAATTATTGCAAAGGAATTTAAAAACAATGGTATAATTTTTAGTGCTACTGAACCTGGAAATATATGGAATACTTATTAAAATTTTTTAAAAATAGTCTTGTTGGATTATTAGGTATTACTATTGTTTTCTCATCGGTTTTTATTGGTCAACTATCGGTTCAAGGGCAATCTAATGATGACGAAATTAGACAAGCAGATTCCGAACTACAAATGCCTGAGGATGAATCAGGTCCAACTATTGTTACTATTACTCCTGAATCCAACACTCTTCCTTCTGGTGGGACTCTCGTTACTGTGCCTCCTGAAAGCCAAGGCTCTCAAGGGCAATCTTTTGTGACAGGTCAGACAGGAGAAGGAAGTAAAAATCAGACGGCCGACTTGACTAAATCAGCAACAGAACTAGCCAGCTGTGCACTTGGTGGAGTTGTCTCTTCTCTTATTTCAGGTTTAATCAGTAGTATTATAAATCCTGATCATTACACCAAACTAAATTCCGTGACCACAAGCGATGATCGAAAGTCAGGAGGATCTACAGGGTGGCCACCATCAGCAGACTCTATTGCTTACTGTATTATCAATGCAATGATTGAATATATTGCAAACGCAACAATCGATTGGATTAATTCTGGTTTTGATGGTAACCCTGCTTTTGTCGACAACCCTCAGAAATTCTTTAGTGATATTGCAAATGTTGAGACAGCGGGTTTCCTTAATGAGGTTGTATACAATACCACAGGACTCAATATCTGTGAGCCTTTCAGAGTGGAAATTGCAACAGGGTTGGGAGAAGAAGCTTCGGGAAGGAGAAATCCTCTACAGTGTACTATGAGCAAAATACTTTCAAATGCAGGGGATTTAGATGTGTATGTTTCAGGGCAAAGCCCCTCTTCGGGGTATCTTGAGAATTGGTCAGAGATGACACAGAATCCACAAAACAACATATATGGTGCAAGTTTTCTTGCCAATCAGAACTATATGCGTCGTGTTGCTCTGCAACAAAACACTGCCAAAGTCGACATGCAGCTTGGAAGTGGGTTCCTTTCTTTTAAAAAATGTAGTGAAGATAGTACTGTTCAGGATGAAGATGGAAGTTCTCGTGTGGTGAAAGGTGCTT
This sequence comes from uncultured Candidatus Saccharibacteria bacterium, assembly GCA_964418265.1. GTDB lineage: Bacteria > Patescibacteriota > Minisyncoccia > Phycocordibacterales > CALRBL01 > CALRBL01. The sequence continues at coordinate 336 of CAYQLE010000042.1, read as the reverse complement.
GTGCTTACAGCACTCCAGGACAGGTAATCGAGCAACAAGTTAACTCCACTCTTAACACAGGTCGAGAGCGTCTTGTTCTCGCGGATAAGTTTGATCAAGTAGTGTCAGCTCTTGTTAACCAGCTTATTAAAACAGCGCTTAATCAAGTGTTGACCAATTGATTTATAAAATGAAAAGATTTATTAAAAATTTAATTTTATTTTTAGTACTTGTTTCATCTTTTTCTTTTGGTGTCGCTGGGGTGTTTGCTCAGGAAGCTCCTGCAGCTCCTGCGGGAGATACAGGAGCTACAGCGCCTCAAGATGATTTAGTAACTGGCCTTCTTGCATATACACC
>CAYQLE010000041.1:0-5057 GCA_964418265.1 uncultured Candidatus Saccharibacteria bacterium | reverse complement strand
TTGCTATTCTCGGAACTTATTTTTATCATCAAAATGTCCTAAAAAACGATGTAGAAGACCGTCTTCTACATTTTGTGACGACTACGATTGAACACTCATCAGTTCTTGAGATATTCCGTCATATTGAAGATCTTGGTGGTAAGGTGACGTATGTTGCTCCGAAAGAAAATGGGATTGTAAGCGTAAAAGACATTGAGGACGCAATTTACGCGAATACTGTTCTGGTATCTGTAATGTATGCAAACAATGAAATCGGAACTATTCAACCAATCCGCGAAATAGGCAAGGTAATTAAAAAGAAAAAAGAAGAAGGACAAAACATTATATTTCATGTTGATGCGTGCCAAGGAGCACTTTTTCTTTCACTGTTTGTACACGACTTGTTTGTGGACCTCTTAACTCTTGATGGGTCAAAGATGTACGGACCAAAAGGGACAGGTGTGTTGTATAAAAAGAGGGGTGTGTGTCTTTCACCGATTATTTTTGGAGGAGGACAAGAGCAAGGACTCCGATCAGGCACGGAGAATGTCGCAGGGATTGTTGGCTTCGCAACGGCACTAAATATTGCTCGCGCTGAGCGAGAAAGAGAAGCGGAGCGCCTTACGGCGCTCCGCAACTATCTGTTTAGTGAACTAACAAAGAGAACAAAAGAAATAGCTCCTGACCCCATTATTCTCAACGGTGACGAAGTTCTTCGTCTTCCTAATAATATCAACATTTGCAAATTAGGGCTCGACGCAGAATATGCTGTGATGCGTCTTGACGTTCTTGGCTTCGCAGTTTCCTCAGTATCGACATGTAAAACATTGAGTGATAATCCGTCTTCATATGTAGTAGAAGAGATTTATAAAAATAAAGAGGATCAGGGCAGTCGATCGTGTTCCCAGAGCTCACTTCGAGTCACGCTTGGTCGATGGACAACTAAAAGGGATATTGATCGGTTTATTCCCACACTCTTGACTGTTTTAGATAAAAAAATAGTATAATACAAAATATATGCCTCCATTTCAAAAATTCACAACAAAAGCAAAAGAAGCTATTCGTCGAGCACACGAGTACGCTATTGAGCGTGGTCAAAACCATGTGAACCCTCTTCATCTTCTTACCGCACTTCTTCTTCAGGAGGAGAGTCTTATTGTTTCTCTTCTTGAGCGACTTGATATAGACACTATTCTTCTTTCAGATAATCTTCTCGAAGCTATCGAACCCGCAGAAGCCGCAGCGACTCTTTCTCCTGCATATCAACTCTATCTTACTCCAGAGCTTGCGCAGATTATTGAGGTTTCTGAGAAGGTTGCAACAACACTCAAAGATGAATTCGTTTCAACCGAGCATCTTTTCCTTGCCATGTTTGACGTTCCATCTCCTGCGAGAGAGATGATAGACCGTTTCAAGGTTACTCGCAAAGATATAGTGAAGGTTCTCGAAGAAAACCGCCAAGGTAAGCACGGAGAGTCTAATACACCTAAGAAGTTTAAAGCTCTTTTGAAATATACTCGTAACCTCACCGCACTCGCTCGAGAGAACAAGCTTGACCCTGTTATTGGTCGTGATGCTGAGATTAGTCGCGTGCTTCAAATTCTTTCTCGACGAACTAAGAACAACCCAATCCTTATTGGAGAAGCGGGAGTAGGGAAGACAGCCATTGTAGAAGGTCTCGCCAACCGCATTGCTGTCGGAGATGTTCCAGAATCACTAAAAGACAAAGATCTTGTGTCCCTCGACATGGGAAGTCTCGTTGCGGGAACCAAGTATCGTGGAGAGTTCGAAGAGCGACTCAAGAATATTCTAAAAGATATTGAAAAAGCGGGAGACAAAGTTATTCTTTTTATTGATGAGATTCACACCATTGTGGGAGCGGGTTCTGCTGAAGGATCACTTGATGCGTCTAACATGCTTAAGCCTGCGCTTTCTCGGGGTGAACTTCGAGCAATTGGAGCTACAACTATTCGTGAATACCAGAAACATATTGAAAAGGATCCGGCTCTTCAACGGCGCTTCCAGCCAGTGTATGTGAACGAGCCTTCTGTTGAGGATGCTGTTTCTATTCTTCGAGGTCTTAAGGAAAAGTACGAACTCTTCCACGGGGTGCGTATCACTGATCACGCAATCGTTGCGGCTGTTGAATTATCAAGTCGGTATATCACCGATCGTTTCCTTCCTGACAAAGCAGTCGACCTTATTGACGAAGCCTCTTCATATCTTAAGCTTTCACTTGAAAACAAACCTCCGATTCTCGAAGAAACTCATCGCAAAGTTATGCGACTTGAAATTGAACGTGAAGCACTCAAGCACGAAGGAGACAAGCCTGCAAAAGAACGCATCAAGATAATTGAAAGAGAAATTGCAGAATTAAAAGACAATACTTCAGAACTTGAAACAAGATGGCGAAGCGAGAAAGAGACATTAGGTGATATTAAGACTATTAAAAAGAGCTTGGAAATGCTTCGTCTCGAAGCAGAAGGAGCAGAAGCTCGTGCTGACTTGTCTAAAGCCGCAGAGATTCGCTATGGAAAGATTCCTGAACAAGAAAAGATTCTTGATATTAAAATGAAGAAAATGAAAAAACTTCAGAGCACCAGTCGAATTCTTAAAGAAGAAATCAATGAATCTGATATTGCAGATGTTGTTTCTCGGTGGACTAGTATTCCAGTGAACCGGATGCTCGAAGAAGAACGTGCGAAGCTTGCTCGTATGGAGGACGGTCTTAAGGCAAAAATTGTTGGACAAGAGGAAGCGGTACAAAAAGTTTCAGATACTATCAAACGTTCTCGTGCAGGTATTGCAGATCCCAACCGTCCTATCGGTTCATTTATCTTTCTTGGACCTACGGGGGTTGGAAAGACCGAACTTACCAAAGCTCTTGCAGAATTCATGTTTGACGATGAGAAGGCACTTATTCGCGTAGATATGTCTGAATACATGGAAAGACATTCAGTATCGAAGATTATTGGTGCTCCTCCAGGATATGTTGGACACGACGAAGGAGGAAACCTCACAGAGCTTGTTCGTCATCGTCCATATAGTGTGATTCTTTTTGATGAGATTGAGAAGGCTCATCCTGAAGTATTCAACATTCTTTTGCAGGTACTCGACAACGGTCGTCTTACTGATGCCAAGGGAAAGGCTGTGAACTTTAGGAATGCCATCATCATCCTTACTTCAAACATAGGTGCGCAGTTTATTGACCGCATGGAGAAGATTGGCTTCACCACCGACTCAACAGAGAATCATCGCTATCAAGAAATGAAAACCAAAGTAATGGATGCTCTTAAGGATAGCTTTCGACCAGAATTTATTAACAGACTCGACGAGATCATAGTGTTTGATGTGCTTTCTCCTGAAGCTATCGAGAAGATTGTATCTATCGAAGTAGACAAAGTGAAGGCCCGCTTGCTCACAAAAGAAATAAAGCTTGAGGTGTCTCCTGAGGCTCTCAAAGCACTCACTAAAGACGGCTACAACCCTGAATACGGAGCACGTCCTCTCAAGCGTCTTATTCAGAACAAGATTCTCACTCCGCTTGCTTCGCATATCGTTCGAGATGGGATTATGAAGGGGGGAACAGTTATTGTGTCGTACAAGGAAGTGTCAAAAGGTGTAAAGGATTTCTCGTTTGAGGTGAAGAAGGGGAGAGTTGTATTAAGAAAAACTAAAGTTAGTGCTGTGGCAAAATAAAGTTAGGTGATAAAGTGCTTTGGTGGAACTTGAAAAAGTTAAAGAACTATATTACACGCAAGGCCTCACCATGAAAGAGGTATCTTTGTGGTACGGAGTAAGCATGGATGCTTTGGTGTATTTCATGCGAAAGCACAAGATAGAAAGGCGAAGTTTCAAAGAGGCGAGTGCGGTGTCTTTTGCTAAGAAAGCACTTTCTTTTAGTATGAAGAAAAATTTGACTGAAGAAGAGGATAGACTTAAAGTTGCAGGGGTTATGTTATATTGGGCAGAAGGATATAAAAGAGGGAAAGGGGGTGGTTTAGATTTTGCAAATAGTGATGCAAACATGATTAAGGTGTTTCTTAATTTTCTCAGAATTATTTTTAAAGTAGACGAGAAGCGTCTAAGGGTATATTTATACTGCTATGCTAATCAAGAGGTTACTGCTCTTATCTCTTTTTGGTCCAGTACTACAAACATCCCAAAAGAACAGTTTTCAAAACCATATATACGAGAAGATTTTTGTGAAAACGGGAGGAAGATGACAAATGGCTTAATTCATGTAAGATATAGTGACAAGAAGTTGTGGCTCGAGATTATGAGAATGATTGATGAGCATAAGATTTCTTTATGCGTCGGTGACGGAGTGGTCAATCGTACCGCACTGTAAATGCGGCGGCTTCGGCCTACGAAGGTTCGAATCCTTCCCGGCGCACCAAATTTTGTGTTTTGAGCCATAAGTTAGGTTCTTGCTTTGCTTTTAGGTTTACTGTATAGTACTCAAACTATGTCACAAGATAAACTGATTATCATCAAAAATAAGGAGACAGGGGAGGTGTATCATACCCGCAAGAACAAGAAGCTTGTTACTCGTAAGATCGAGCTCAAGAAGTATAGCGCCAAGCTACGAAAGCGCGTTACCTTCAAGGAAGTTAAGAAATAGTGTAGAAGACCGTCTTCTACACTCAAACTAAAACCCCTTTCAAAAAAAGGGGTTTTTTGATACTGTGTTATGAACGGGTGATTAGTTTAATGGTAGAACGAAAGTTTCCAAAACTTTTGGTGAGGGTTCGATTCCTTCATCGCCCGCAAAATAACAGCTGAACATAGTGAAAGGATTATGTTTTGCGCAAGTGCGGCTAATAGCGGAGCGCGTTGCCTCCGTAAAATTATAAAACCGCACTATAACGTTTTTTATTTTTTTGATAATGATATAATCACAGACATGAGCGAGCATCCTAAATTTATAAAAGATTTTTCTAAACAAGAATCTCAAGAAGAAAGGGATATTTTGGCTGGACAAATAAAAGAAAAAAGAAAAACTTATTTTGAAACAAAAGAAGAAAAAGAAGATAAACTAGAAGCAGGGACTCAAAAAACAATAGAGTATAACGAAG
>CAYQLE010000040.1:1834-5241 GCA_964418265.1 uncultured Candidatus Saccharibacteria bacterium | reverse complement strand
GGACTTAAACATGACTCACTTACTCGCCAGAGCGACCGAGTTGCTAATCACAAAAAATATTTACAAATGATGATCGACAGTGGTCATGCATACATCTCAAAAGAGCAAGTGGTAAAGGAGGGTCAAAGAGATAGTGTAATCCGGTTTAAGAACCCAAATAAGAAAGTTAGTTTCGAGGACATGATTCGTGGAACTATTGAGTTTGATACTACTGACCTTGGAGACTTCGTGATTGCTAAAAGCGTAGACGAACCAATCTTTCACTTGGCTGTAGTAGTGGATGACTTTGAGTCGGGCATCACGCATATTATCCGCGGAGAAGACCACATCTCAAATACCCCACGACAAATTCTTATCCAGCAGGCAATAGGCGCACCTACTCCGCATTACGCACATCTTCCAATAGTTTTAGCTGCAGACCGTACCAAGCTTTCAAAACGCAAAGGGGCACTTGCTCTTACTGAATACAGGAAACGCGGATATCTTCCTGAGGCAATTCTCAACTATCTTGCCTTCCTTGGTTGGAACCCTGGAGACGAAAGAGAAATCATGTCTGAAGCAGAACTTGTTGAAGCTTTCACACTTGAAAAAGTGCAGAAGAGCGGGGCAATCTTTGATGAAGTGAAGCTTGCTTGGGTAAACAAAGAATGGATGAAAAGAATGCCAGAATCTGAATGGAAAAAGGAGATTACCAACAGACTTTCAAACATGATCACTCAAGCCTCAACCTTTAACAATCGTAAAGACAGAGTTCTTCCCCTTATTTTTGAACGTATTAATGGATTTGGTGAAGTACCAACACTCGAAGAAGCGGGAGACATTGGTTACTTTTTTTCTGCACCAACCCCATCAGTAGAACTCCTTACTCCTCCTGAAAAGCTTCGAAAAGGAAAAGAGGTAACCAACGATATAATGAAAGTTCACTTTGCTAAAGTTATTGACCTTCTCGAAACCATTTCTGACTTAGAGTTCACTAAAGAAAAAATTAAAGAGGTAGTATTCCCCTACGCAGATCAAGAGGGAAGAGGACTCGTCCTGTGGCCATACCGTGCTGCACTTTCTGGAAAAGAGAAGTCACCAGACCCATTTGAACTCTCAGGAATTCTCGGAAAACAAGAGACTGTTCTTCGTCTTAAAAACGCGATAGAATTACTGTAGTATGAAAAATCTACTATTGAGTGTTATCTTGTTATCTTTTATTGTCTCTGGACTTTCCTTTTCACCTTTCCTTGCTTCACCTTTGCTTCAAGCAAATGCACAGAATCAGGAAGCAGAAGAACTTCAGCGACAAATAGATGAAAGAAATGACAACATCCGCAAGCTCGAAGAAGAGATAGCCAAATACCAAGCCGAAGCAGACAAAACCTCAGCTGTTGCAGTTACTCTCTCAAGCAAAATCAAACAGCTTGAAGCAACTAATCGAAAGCTCGACACAGATATTAAACTCACACAACAGAAAATTTCTGCTGCTAGTCTCACCATCAACATGCTTTCAAATGAGATTACCGACAAGGAAACTCGGATTATTAACAGTCGCGCATCAATTGGAGAGAATATTCGACAGCTCAACCAGCGTGACTTTGTGCCTATCATTCAGGCATTTTTAAGTCGAAAAAATATCGCAGAAACTTTCAACGAGCTTCATAACTTGGTTCTTTTGCAAACTAATTTGCGTGAACACATTACAACGCTCGGTGGGACTAGGCTTGCCCTCCAGAAAGACCGAAGCTCTAGTGAAGATGAAAAAGATAAACTTGAAGAGTTTCAAGGAAATCTCACCGGTCAAAAAACTGTCCTCTCCGTAAACAGAACCGAACAGAGCCAACTGCTCACCGCAACCAAGAGCCAAGAAGCTGAGTACCAACGTCTTGTAAAAGAGCGTGCGGCACAAAAAGCAACCCTTACCAAAGAGATTTTTGAATATGAATCTAAGCTTAAGTACGTTCTTGATCCTTCAAGTATTCCTTCAAAAGGATCAACTCCTTTTGTGTGGCCACTTGATAACATTTTTATTACTCAACAATTTGGTGTAACCAATGCATCAGGTCGCCTGTATGCTTCAGGTAGTCACAACGGAACAGACTTCCGCGCCCTTACAGGGACTCCCATCAAAGCCATGGGTAATGGGGTAGTAATCGGAGCAGGAGACACTGACCTCACTTGTAAGGGGGCGTCATTTGGGCGGTGGACTCTTATCAAATACGATAGCAACTTGTCAGCCATCTTTGCCCACATGTCCGTTGTAAGTGTCAAAGAAGGTGACAGGGTAACCACCGGGCAAGTTGTCGGCTACAGTGGAAACACTGGTTACTCAACCGGTCCCCATCTTCATGTAAGTGTGTACCCAGGTGATGCTGTAACCGTAGAGAACCGCCCAAGCTTGTCTTGTGGAGGAAAGGTGTATCGCATGCCTATTGCTGCGGTGAATGCCTATCTCGACCCGCTCGCATACATGCCTAAGTTATAATATAATCATATACCTATGTGCGGAATCGCTGGAATAATCGGAAATACCGAACAAAAAGAGGAGACTATTAAGAAAATGGTTGACGTCATCACTCATCGTGGTCCTGATGAGGATGGATTTTACTCCGACGATGATGTTTCTTTTGGAATGCGTCGTCTTTCAATTATCGACCTTGGTGGGGGGAAGCAACCTATCGAAAACGAAGAAGGGAACCTTTCAATTGTTTTTAATGGTGAAATTTACAATTATAAAGAACTACGAGAAGAACTTTTAGCAAAAGGCCACATTTTTAAGACAAATAGCGATACGGAAGTAATCCTTCATCTTTTTGAGCAAGAAGGAGACGAGATGGTGAAGCGTCTTCGTGGAATGTTTACATTTGCTATCTACGACAAAAAAAAGAAAGAATTTTTTATTGCACGGGACCAGTTTGGAATCAAACCTTTTTACTACTTGGTGCAAGGAAAGGGGATTGTGGCTTTCGGTTCAGAAATCAAGAGCTTACTCCTCTACCCTGGCTTCAAAAAAGAGATTAATCATGAAGCTGTCTACAACTATTTTTCATTTCAATTCAATCCACTGGAAGAAACTTTTTTTAAAAATATTTGGAAACTTCCACCAGCAACGTATTTAAAAATTAATGTTACTAAGAAGAAAATAAGCCAACAACGATATTGGTCATACAATTTCGACAAACCAATCACTGATAAAGAAGTTCTCAAGAAAGAGGTTCTCTCAGCTCTCGAGGATTCAGTAAAGGCACATATGATTAGCGATGTCCCCGTCGGAGCATTTCTTAGCGGAGGTATCGACAGCGCTGCGATTATTGCATTAATGAGCAAAAATACTGACAAAAAGGTTTCCACTTTTACAATTGGTTTTGACAAGGTAAGCGAAGCAGGGAAAGCCAAAGTGATGGCAGATTTTATCGGAACTGATC
>CAYQLE010000040.1:0-1824 GCA_964418265.1 uncultured Candidatus Saccharibacteria bacterium | reverse complement strand
AACCTGAAGAGTATCTCGCAGAACTTCCAAAAATTGTATGGCATTTTGACGAACCCGTCGCTGATCCTTCTGCTGTTGCCTTGTATTTTCTTGCGCGAGAAGCACGCAAGAAAGTGAAAGTTGTTTTGTCAGGTGAGGGCTCTGATGAACTTTTTGGTGGATATAATATTTATCGCGAACCTTTTGACCTTGCGAAGTTTAATATCGTTCCTAAATTTATCCGTGATCATGTGTTTAAACCTCTCGTACACTCAAAATTTAAATTTTATGGAAAGAATTTCTTGCGACGCTACTTCACCAAACTCGAAGACCGATACATTGGCAATGCATATATTTTTAAACCAAATGAGCTTAAACATCTTTGGAGGCCAGAAGGTATAAAAAAGGAGAAACTTGAGGCATACAACATGAAGCCTGTATACAAGTCTCTCAAAGGCCTCACGGATTCCCAAAAGATGCAGAAGATCGACATGCAGTTTTGGCTTGTCGGAGATATTCTTCAGAAGGCTGACAAGATGACCATGGCAAATTCACTGGAGCTTCGTGTACCTTTTCTTGACAAGAAAGTTGCAGAGATTTCAGAAAAAATTCCAGAAATGTTTAAGTATAGAAAAGGGAAGACTAAGTGGATTCTCCGGCAAGCACTGAAAGGAATACTCCCAAAGGAAACCGCCGAGAGAAAGAAACTTGGTTTCCCTACCGCGCTCAAGCATTGGCTCAAAGCAAAACCTGAGTTATTCCTCTCTACTATTATCGACAACGAGTATATCAAAACTCACTGCAATGTTGGCTACATAAAGCACTTGTTCAAAGAACATCAGACAGGAAAGATCGACAACTCCCGCAAGATATACATCTTGTACATGCTCTCACTTTGGTATACAGTATTTATGGAATCTGACAAAAACAAGATCGTATAGCGTAGCAGAACGATTTGTAAAAATCAGGAACCAGAACTTAGTAACAAAGGACCTAAACACATGATATAAACCTTCGGCAATAACGCTACATCACAAGCACAGGCTCAAGATGTGGTGAAGAAAGGAGGTTACTACTATCAACGAACGAGTACGTCTTCGGAAACGATCTCATTCGGGCAGCAGGACAGTCTTAGTCTCGCAGAAGTTCCTTTAGGATACTTCAAAAACGCTCAAGTGCCATGCCCAATTACATGACATACTGAGCGTTTTCGCTTCTTTATTTAAATACTCACATGTGGTACAAATTTACGTTAGACACTATGAAAAAGCCCTTTTGGAAAAAAGATGACACGTTTACTTTTCGTGCAAATATCCTGCTGGAAAAGGTCGGATACAATGGAAAAAGAGTTTTGGTATATTGGAACCCCCGTATGCGTACCACGGCTGGCCTCGCATATATAGGTAAACACTTGGTGGTACTAAACCCAAAGTTTCAGAATCAGCCTGATTTAGAAACAACACTTAAACATGAGCTGGCTCATATCCTCTCGTGGTACCGATCTTCAAATCGTATCCCTGCTCACGGACCTGAATGGCGACAAGCATGCAGTGACCTTGGTATTCCAAACGAAACGCGATGCCACGACTTTCCTGTTAAGCGAGCAGTGATGACGCGTAAGTTTTTTTACCAATGTCCGGGTTGCAAAGTTGTAATTCCACGAGTTCGTAAGTACAAAAAAAGGATTGCATGTCTAAAGTGTTGCAAGACACACAATAATGGCAAGTATCACTCTGACTACAGGTTCAGACAAATACTTTCACCGACCGTTCAGTTGGAAAAGCTCGCCGCGTAAAGATACGCGGTTTTTTATTTTTTATTTTAAAGACTAAAAGAGTAGGGAAG
>CAYQLE010000039.1:0-5773 GCA_964418265.1 uncultured Candidatus Saccharibacteria bacterium | reverse complement strand
AGAAGATTCTGCTCGTGAACCTTTCAAAGGGACGTCTTGGTGATATCAATGCCAACCTCATCGGACTTATTTTAGTAGGAAAGCTTCTCATGGCAGCTCTCTCTCGTGTTGACTCAATGGACAAAGGTTTCTCTCCTTTTTATCTCTATATCGATGAGTTTCAAAACATTACCACCAACTCAATTTCAACTATTCTTTCGGAAGCCAGAAAGTACAAACTCTCACTCCACATTGCTCACCAGTTTATTGGTCAACTCAAAGACGATATTCGATTGGCAGTGTTTGGTAACGTGGGTTCTATTGTGTCGTGTCGAGTTGGAGCAGAAGACGCTGAATTTCTTGAGAAGCAGTTCGGTCCAGTATTCACCACCAATGACCTTATGAATGTCGATAATCTCAATTGTTATGGAAAACTTTTGATTGATGGTAAGCCAGCACGACCGTTTAACATTGAGTTTAAGTGGCCTCCAAATGTCGACAAAAGCCACCTTGATCAGCTTAAACAGCTTTCATACCTCAAGTTTGGGCGTGACCGTGCTGAAGTTGAGGCGGAGATTGCAAAGAAATATCAGAAGGAACCCACAGTAGACGTCCTTAAATAAACTGTTATACTTAGCCATATAATAATAATTTTTTAATCAAATGCCCAATTTTGAAAAAACTGGTATTCCCACAGCGGAAGAACAAGTTCTTAAGAAGACTGAGTGTCTGGATGATTTTCTTTCCGAAATTGACAATCAGATACCCGTAGAAAAAGATCCCGAAGTAGAAAATACGAGGGACCAAATCAATTCTGGTATCGAAGAGGAGTCACGTAGAATACAAACAGTAGATCAACTTAACGGCATCAGAAAAGAAATCACTGAGGCGAATCAATCCTCTCAGATGATGGAGGGGGCTTCACTCTATGCAGCACTTACCGATAACCCCGAAGCTTATAAGAAGTATGTTCAGGCTTGTACCGAAGCTACAATCAAAAAAGAGGAGATTGAAATTCAAGAAGCTGATCTTCAGGGAGAAAATGGATTAGTTTACAGACATGGTTTTTACCAACATCGTACGGATAAAGAATGGCAAACAGAGTCAAACGGATCTGAGACGGTAAAAGAAATGATGTTTAGATTGAAGGCTATTAAAGAAAAATCTTTGAAATATAATCAGGATGAGCTGACAAAGCTGTCCACAGAAGATCTTTCCGTAACAGATCAATATATGAGATTTCGTAAAAAAAATATTCAAGATGGAAATTATTATAAAGATGGCGGCGCTATAAATCAAATCAGTGGGCATACCCCAGTAGATCTTCTCAAGAGAATGGAAGAAGCATATGCTAATCAATTTAATTATCAAAAAAAATATGGTTTTGATGGTCTTTGCCTTGTGAATGCAGACATGTTAAAATATGTTGAAGGAATTACTATAGCAGCTCTTGAGGTAGAAGATATGGAAACAACGGCAAAGGCCCTGTCTTTCCTTGAAGCATCTCCCACTTCTTTGTCTCCTGAATTATTACAACAAGTAAAATCAAAGATTGACACTATGGACGCTTCTAAAAAGCAAGAATTTGCTGTTATTTTGCGGGAATCAAAAAAAAGACAGCGTCAATATAAGGAAGAAGCGGAGATGAAATCTGAGACCCCTCTATATAATGGATAATATAAATTTAATTCATGAATCTTTTTGTTCTAGTCTCAATGTTCTTGTTGTGCAGAGAAACAAGATTATTTCAGAATTCACAAAAGCCGTAGAAAATCAAAAAATGCAGGATATTCGAGAATCTTTAAGTATCTCTACTCTTTAACACTATGTTAACAAAAGACAATTCACCAGAAAAGGTAGAGGGTATCGAAAATCAAGAACGCCCCACGCCGTCGCCTCGTTCGCCTGAAACTCTTGCGTCATATAAGAAAGAAATACTTGACCAGATAGATCAGGAGACCAAATTGGCTGAAGAGGATGGAAATATTCGATTGGAAAGAGTCTCAAAGCTCGGAGTTTCTCCGGAAAAAATGGTTACTTTGCAGCAACAATGTCAGATAGATGAACGGCTTAAAGCAAACTCCGAAGAGATGAATAAGTTGAAAGAAAATGCAAAAAATAGCATCAATGAAATAACTGATATTAATCCTGAAGCCTCTCCGGAATCAAATAAAAATACACGGGAGCAAAAAAGGGAATATATCAGAGAAAGTTTTGGTGAGATGCGAGGAAATCTTCTTAAGGGAGAGCTTACGTGGGAAATGGTGAATAATGGAGCCAACCTTATTCCCTTTGCAGGAGGGGGTAAGATGCTTGTCGAAGCAATCGCCGGTAAGGAAGCACATGGAGAAAAGCTTACAGGTAAGGACCGTATTATACATGGAGCGATAGGTGCAGGAAGCTTAGCACTTGATTTTACCGGAGTCGGAGTAGCTGGAAAAGGTGCATTTATTGTAGGGCGGAGCGTAGGATTGTTTGAGAAGATCGGAGCACAACTTGCACAGAAAGGGGCAAAGAAAAGTAGTCTTATTTTTTTACGAACAGCAAAATTTCTCGCTGAACACCCTAATCTTACCCTCAAAGGAGAAGAATTTGCACAATCCAGAGTCGAAGAAATGTTTAAGAATATGGATGAATATAAGAGAGGTAATCGTGTTGAATCAGGTGATTTGGCCACGGCTGCATAAAACATATGAAGGAAGAACTTAACAATATTTTAAATAAATTGATAGAGCTCGGAGAAGATAAGGATGAGCTCGATTATTGGCGTGATATTTTTACTAATTTGCCTGAAGGGAAGCAGAGGGAAGTATTCAATCTTTTCAAGATGGAGCTCGAAAAGCTTTCTGAAATTTAAAAAGATATACAAAGCCAATTATTTATAGCAAATGAATCCCTATGGTATTATCTAGGCATGAATCATCCAAAACAAGATCAAACCTTAGTAGTACTCAAACCCGATGCTGTACAGCGGTCTCTCATGGGAGAGATTATCCAGCGTTTCGAGCGGGTAGGGCTTAAGCTTGTGGGAATCAAGATGTTTGTTCCAACTGCTGATTTTATCGAGACTCATTACACCTTTGACCCCGAGTGGAAGCGAAAAGCAGGAGAGAAGAATATCCAAAGTTATATGGACAAAGGATCGACTCCTCCAACTCTTGATCCTGTCGAAGCGGGAGAGAAAATTCTTACAAGTCTCAAGAAATACATGACAGCGGGACCTATTGTAGCGATGGTGTGGCAGGGGGCACACGCAGTGCCACTTGTGCGCAAGCTTGTTGGAGGTACAGAACCCCACTCTTCTCATGTGGGGACTATTCGAGGAGACTATGTTCTCGATTCGTATATTATTTCAGCAAATGACAACCGATCAATCCGCAACCTTATCCATGCTTCAGGAAACGACGTAGAAGCAAAACAAGAAATTCCTCATTGGTTCAACAAAGAGGAATTAATTGATTACCGTTTAGTACAAGAAGCAATTTTGTACGATGTAAATATGGATGGGAGGGCTGAATAAAGCCGTCACAAGGCACGATACAAAAAAACGATTTTGTGAAGAGTTTTTTTTGAAAACAATGCGTATAATCAAGTGTAGGGTTACTGAAATATTAACTTAGATTAAATATTTCATCAGGGATCTTGTAGTGTTGAAGTGCCTTGGTGCTTCGCCAAAGAACCCACCTAGTTTAACTACTAGGTCTAATATTAAGTAATCCTAATTAAAACCGCGACGTGAGTCGCGGTTTTTTAGTATGATATATTAAATACATGAATAAGTTTATACCACTCGACAAGTCTTGGGTCATCAGAATGGGTTTTCTTGACGTAGCTAGTGGTCACAAAAACATTATTTCTTTTCTTGATTCTCAAAATAATTTAAATGATGACCTTCTTGCTTTAAAAAAAGTGTGTGAAGAATGGGACATCTCAAATGATATTCACGTAGGAGAATCAGGTACAATTTATCGTCTATTTAAATTTGCTTCATGGAAACTTGGATTAAATAAAAACTTTATTCTTGAGAAATCTTTAAAAGATCGTTCTGTTTGTAATGATCCAACAATTGTAAATCTACGACTAGAAGAATTGCTGAAACTAGATAATGGCACCTCACAGTGGGCAACCGCATCGGTTCTACTTGGTAATACTGAAATTTTAGAAAATATTCCATACAAATTACAAGTTACGTACGATGCACTCCTTCATTGGTCTCAAAAAAGAAAAAAACAAGAAGTGTGGGAAGCTCGACACGATCAGACTATTCTTAAACAAGCGGAAACTTTTCAGAAAATCATGAAGGGAGAAAAACCTGATTTCGAGTGCGAGCAAGCTGAAGACTATTGCTTCGGAAGAATATTTGGATATATCACTAAAGAAGAAGGAGAAAAAAGATGGCCCGCACTTCGAGGTCATGAGACAGACAGAATTAAAGAAATGGAAAAGACTATCAAACAATTGAGATTTAATTTACCAGTAGACTCAAAAGACCATCGAGTGATTCAATCTGTAGGAATGTATATTAAGCTTCACAAACTCGAAGTAGAAATTCTATACCCACACACCGTTAACAAAACATGGCCACAATTTTGGGAGTTTCTTGATATAATAAAAAACAAATGAATGAAAATAAAAATTTAAAACTTACTTTCTGTGGAGGAACAGGAGCCGTGACGGGTGCCAACTTTCTTCTTGAGAGTGATCAGACCAAGATTGTGGTGGATTGCGGAATGGAGCAAGGAACAAATGTAGCAGAGGAGTTCAATCGCAAGCCATTTTTGTTTGATCCTGCAGAGATTGATGTTCTGCTTATTACCCACTCACATATCGACCACATTGGGCGTATTCCCAAACTTATTAAGAACGGTTTCAAGGGAGTAATTTACTCTACTCCAGAGACTCGCGAGATTGCTGTATTCATGCTCGAAGACAGTGTAAGACTTCTTGCTCAAGATGCCGAGCGACACAAGATCGAGCCCCTCTATACTGAACAAGACATGGCTAAATCTTTCAAGCTATGGAAGACAATCCCATACCACATGAACACCCGCATTGCTCCAGATTTCGAGGTGTTCTTGAAGGACGCTGGACATATTCTTGGTTCTGCAATGTTTGAGCTTCGGTACAACGGAAAAAAAATAGTCTTCACCGGAGACCTTGGAAACTCTCCCACACCTCTCCTAAAAGACACTGAGGCAATTACTGATGCAGATTATTTGATTATGGAAAGTGTATACGGAGACCGTAATCACGAGCCAACAGAGCATCGTCTTGCCAAGCTCGAAGATGTTATCGAAGATACTATTCAAAAGAAGGGAGTTCTTATGATTCCTTCTTTTTCTCTTGAGAAGACACAGGTTATTTTGTTTGAGATCAACAAGCTTGTTGAAGAGGGAAGGATTGCATCAGTGCCGGTTTTTATTGATTCTCCTCTTGCTATTAAAGTGACAGAAATTTATAAGCGCTACCCGCAGAACTTTAATCCCACAACTCAAGCTATCATCAAACACGGTGATGATATTTTTAATTTCCCAAAGCTTCACTTCACCGAAACAGCCGATCAGTCAAAAGCAATTCTTCATGCCCCAAACCCAAAAATAGTTATTGCAGGTTCCGGGATGTCGAACGGTGGCCGTATTCTGCACCATGAACTCAACTATCTCGGGGATCCTACCAACACCCTTCTTTTAGTTGGGTACCAATCCGTAGGAACGCTTGGTCGCCAGATTCGCGATGGTGCCAAAAGTGTTCAGATCTATCATCAGAATGTTTCTGTGAAGGCACGTATTGAGTA
>CAYQLE010000038.1:0-5821 GCA_964418265.1 uncultured Candidatus Saccharibacteria bacterium | reverse complement strand
ATAAGCTTGAGATTATTGCTAAAAATGTCATACCCTTTACTTCTCAAAGTCTCCTCCTCCCTCTCCTCACCAAAATCTTCGCGAACAACTATTTTGCCTGCAGGAAGAAACCAACTCGCTATGTCCACAGCCGCTTCTAGATATCCACCAGGGTTACCTCGAAGGTCGACAATAAGCTTATCGCTTTTAGTTAATGAAAATTCTCGAAGAGCATTACGGAACAAGCGAGGAGAATCACTAGAGAAACTAAAAAGACGAATAACAAAAACTCCGTCAGGGCGGTTTATGACTTCAATAGTTGGGATGTTGATGACAGCGCGTACCACCTCAACTTCAAAAGGAGCTCCTTCACCTCTCTGAACAGTAAGAGTAACAGTAGTCCCCTCCTTTCCTCTGATGCGCTCGATTGCTTTATCAATTGAAAGACCCTCGGTAGAAATCTTGTCTATTCCAAGAATCTTATCACCTGCAAGAATACCGGCTTTTGAAGCAGGAGTACCCTGCAGAGGAGAAACCACAGTAAGAACGTCGTCCTTAATACCCATCTCCATTCCAACCCCTTCGAAGTTACCACTTATGGATTCCTCGAACTTCTTTGTCTCTTGTGGTGGGAAGAAAACAGTATAAGGGTCACCCATAGCCTCAGTCATCCCTTTGATGGCTCCGTAAATACGCTCTTCCGAAGTCGCACTTTCTGTGGAAGTTCCCGTTGCTACATATTTCTGATCAAGGATGTTCCACGCTTTCCAAAAAATAGCAAAATCCACCTCGCTTGGTTTGTCGGTTTCTTTATTAAGAAGATAACGAGTAGTGTCAGTCGATGCTTGAGTATGTCCAATATAAGTTCCAAAATAAAAAGAACCTAGGACAAAGACTAGTGCAATAAGTACGCTTGTAAGTTTTGAAAGATTATTTTTATTCATGTAAATTAAAGTATCTCAAAATAGTGTATGATTGTAAAATAATAAAATAATTATGAAGACGAATATCATAGGTGCGTATTTTAAAAAACTAGGACCAGGACTTACTACGGGTGCCGCCGATGACGATCCATCAGGAATTGCTACTTATTCACAAGCAGGTGCTGGATACGGATTTAGCTTTCTATGGGTAGCTTTTCTCACTTACCCTTTTATGGTAGTGGTTCAGGAAATGTGTGCCCGCATTGGCATTATTTCAGGACAAGGTCTTGCTGCCAACATCCGCGAACGGTTTTCCAAAAAAGTTCTTTATACCATCACGATTCTTCTTTTTATTACTAACGCTTTTAATATCGGGGCTAATTTAGGGGCTATGGCAGAGGTGACTCGCCTTATCTTCCCTGTCTTTCCTTTTGTGCCACTTATTTTGGTGTTTGCGTTTATTAGCGTCTATCTTCAAATCAAAATTAGCTATGCGGTGTATAGTAAATATCTTAAATGGCTTGTTATTAGCTTGCTTTCATATATCGTTACCGCATTTTTAATCGATATTAATTGGACCGAAGTACTCAAAGCAACTGTGTTTCCCAAAATAACACTCAACGATCAAACATTCTTAATGATAGCAGCGCTTCTTGGAACCACTATCTCTCCCTACCTCTTCTTTTGGCAAACGTCGCAGGAGGTAGAAGAGAAAACATTAAACGGAAACCCTTTGATTATCTCAGGAAAACGGATTAGTGAAAAAGAAGAAACAAAAAGAGAAATATCTAATATGCGCATCGATGTATTTTCGGGAATGCTTATCTCAAATATCGTGATGTTTTTTATTATAGTGGTTTGTGGTTCGACTCTTTTTCCTCAAGGTATTACAGAAATAGCTACTGCTGGAGATGCTGCAAACGCCCTTCGTCCGTTTGCAGGCGAGTATGCATATTTACTATTTTCTATCGGAATCATTGGCACCGGTTTGCTTTCAATTCCTGTTCTTGCAGGATCAACAGCCTACGCCGTGTCAGAAAGCATGACTTGGAAAAGTGGCTTGTATCGTAAGTTCCATGAAGCAAGCGGTTTTTACAGCGTAATTATTGCTTCACTCTTTTTTGGTTTTATCTTCAACATTATTGGGCTCGACCCAATTAAAGCCTTGATATACTCCGCTATTGGAAACTGTCTTGTAGCACCGCCAGTTCTTATTCTTATTACCCTTCTTTCAAACAATAAGTCAGTCATGGGAGGACATGTCAATAGGTGGTCCACCAATATACTTGCATGGATTCTTATTATTATGATGTCCATTGCAAGTATTGGTACTATCGTCACATTATTCTAAAAAATCAACATTGCAGAAGCTTGAGATGAAGGTAAGATAGTACTCATGGCATTACGTGTCCCCCCTCAAAACCTCGACTCTGAAAAGGCTTTTCTTGGCTCTATTATGTTGCGTCCTGACAGTCTCAACGAAGTACTCGATATTATTTCCCACGAATCTTTCTATGCTGAGCGACACAGGCAGATTTACACAGCGATGCAAGAACTATTCAACAAGCGTGAACCTATCGATCTTGTTTCCCTTTCCAACCGCCTCAAGGAGAAAGGGGTGCTCGAGCAGATCGGTGCCACCTATCTTGGTGAATTAGTTAACTTTGTCCCCTCTTCTGCAAACCTCGTTCACTACGCAGGTATTATTCAAAAAACCAAAATGATGCGTGGCCTTATCGAAGCTGCTGAACACATCGTAAACCTTGGATACAACGAAGATGGAGAACTTGAAGAAATTCTCAACGAAGCCGAGAAGAAAATCTTCGAAGCAACCAACTTTACCTCAGGCAAAAGCTTTATTCCTTTGAAGGATACTTTGGTGGATGCATGGGAACGAATCGATCGCCTTCACAAGAGCCAGAACGAGCTTCGTGGAGTTCCTACTGGCTTCCCTGAGCTTGACGACAAGCTTCTCGGCTTCCAGAAGTCCGACATGATAGTGCTTGCTGCCCGACCTTCTATGGGAAAGACTTCCCTTGCTCTCGACATCGCCCGCAAGACCGCTATCAATCACAATGTTCCCGTAGCTATCTTCTCTCTCGAAATGAGTGCGGCACAGCTTGTAGACCGTATGCTTGCTGCTGAGTCAGACGTTGATTCGTGGAAACTTCGGACGGGACACAATTTGTCAGTAGAAGAAGACTTCGGACGTATCCAGTCTGCTATGGATCGTCTTGCTAAGGCTCCTATCTTCATTGATGATCAACCCGGAAATAATATTTTGAAAATGCGTTCAGTTGCACGCCGACTAAAAGCAGAACACGGTGTCGGGCTTATCATTATCGATTACTTACAACTCATGGAACCTGTAAAGACCAAGAACTCAGACAGTATGGTAAACCAGGTGACCGAACTTTCTAAATCAGTGAAGAACCTTGCCCGAGAGTTCGACGTACCTGTTATCGTGCTCTCACAGCTCAACCGTTCCGTGGAAGCCCGCGGAGGAGAGCCTCGCCTTTCTGACCTTCGAGATTCAGGCTCAATCGAGCAGGATGCCGACGTAGTTATGTTCATCCACCGCGAAGACAAATACAACAAAGACTCTGACCGCCCCAATATCGCACGTATCATGATTGAGAAGCATCGAAACGGACCAACAGGAGTTGCAGAGCTTTATTTCAACGACAAAAAAACTACTTTCCAGTCGATAGACAAGCGTCATGGTGGAGGAGGCGGGGACTTTGGTGCATTTTAACGATACATCCCTGTAAAAATATGGAACACATTGATCGTCTCTCAAAACTTCTCAACGACTTACCTGGTATTGGCCCACGGCAAGCCAAACGGCTTGCCTACGCACTTATCACAAAGCCGAGTGAGTATGCAGAAGAACTTTCTTCAATTATCAAGGAAGTTCGCAACGAAACGACCAATTGTAATTCTTGTATGCGTTTTATTAATAAAAAGTCTTTAATGGACGGCATATGCTCAATCTGCCGTGACCCAAGCAGAGATAAGACACTTCTTATGATAGTTTCTCGAGATATCGACTTGCAAAGTATAGACAGAAGCAACTTTTACAAAGGGCAGTATTTCATCTTAGGAGGTTCTGTTCCATTACTCGAAAAGAATCCTGATCAGCTTATCCGGCTCAAACAATTAAAAGCTTACATACAAGACATGCCTAAACTAAAAGAAATTATACTCGCATACAATCAAATTCCTGAGGGTGAGAATACAGCGAAGGTTGTGGAGGATATGCTTAGAGTGATAACCGATACAAGAATAACCCACCTTGGTAGAGGACTTTCGACAGGAACAGAGCTTGAGTATTCAGACAACGAAACCCTTCGCAACGCTCTTCGTAATCGTGCCTAATTAGACGAAAGAGAAGGTTGTGAGTTTTTATTTTGATATACAGTACTCGTTGAATACGATTCAATTCCTATTTTTGAAACAATAACATCAAGCTTCAATCCTTTCATTGTTTCTTCAGAAAAGTACTGATCAAAAATAAAATTACCAAGACTATAAGCAATGATGCCTCCATTATACTCTTCAACCTCTTGAGCAACATGAGGGTGGTGTCCAGCGACAATGTCTGCTCCCGCGTCAATCGCTTCTTGTGCAATTCTTTTTTGACGATCATTGGATAATGGTTCATATTCATCACCGAAATGAATTGACACTGCAAGAATATCTACCTGCTTAGATGCATTAAAAATAATTTCCTTAATATCAGGATCACTTGCCGACAAAACACCAGAACCTGAAACGTTCTTTTTCACAATTATTGAATCTGGCCCAAAATCAGAAAAAGCTAAGTACCCAACTTTAATACCGTTTGTTTCAATAATTTTAGGCTGTATAGCTTCAACATAAGTTATTCCCCCTCCCACCATTTCAATTCCCGCCTTCTTACCATTAATAAATGTGTCTTCAAGAGCGGTTCGCGTCCAATCTCCAATATGGTTATTTGCCATTGAAAGAACATCGAAACCAGCATCCTTTAATACCGCTGTGACTACAGGGTCAAAACGAAATGAATATATACTTCCCACATTAACCCCCTTATCAGATACCGGTCCTTCAAGGTTACCAAACATAATATCCGGAGTCTTAAGAAAACTCGCGTTCTCAAACAAGAAAGCATAATTCCCTGCCCCATGAGCATTTACTTTTCCTTTTACACCTCGATCAAGCATTATATCTCCCACAAATGAAAGAGTGCTTGTTGTGTTTGTAGGAACCGAAACATCAAAAGGAATAACACCTAACACATTCTCCTGTTGCTTCCAAAAAAATATCGAGGAAACCACACTTATAATTATTATTAAAACTAAAACATTTGCTACTAATTTATCGTTCAAGGTCATATCTTGTATATTTAGTGATATGAGTAAGAAGCTGTGCTGCATCCGCATCTCTATCCTTGCTTTTTAGCACAATTACCACGATATTTCTTTGCTTTGCTTTTAAATCCTCTTTGTCACTTCTAAAATACACATTAAAAAATGAAACCGATGTTTGTTTTGATTCAGTAATAAAGCCGTTCTTACCTCCCAAGAAGTTCGGGTACGTAAGAAACTTATTTTTATTTACCCATGAATGTCCAACAATCGCATACTCCTTTACTCGAGTAATATTAAGAAGCTCAGGATAATACAGACGAAAATGCAAGCTCATCCGAAGTAAGTCAGAGACCGTCGAAATATTTTGTGCTGATAATCCACTTGGATCCTCAAAGAAAGTTTTTTCCATGCCAATTGCAAGTGCTTTTTGATTCAATAGGGCGATAAAAGGGTCGCGACCAAAACTCTCCGCCATCACTTCAGCAGCATCGTTGGAAGATTCAAGAAGAAGCGGATAGAAAAGATCTCCAACAAGAACCTTCTCGCCCGCTCCCAACCCGCCCTCAG
>CAYQLE010000037.1:0-6017 GCA_964418265.1 uncultured Candidatus Saccharibacteria bacterium | reverse complement strand
ATATTTGGGCGACTATTTCAATTACCAGTACCCTTGTTATTGATTTAGCTTAAAAAGCAGGTATGCATGTTGTTGAGAATGAAGAAATAATGAGAAAAATACTGTTAAGTAATTATCCCCAATACAAAGACAAGTTGGTTTTTGAGGTAAAGAGGCAACACACAGTGTTTTCAAGGGTTGATAGTGAGCACGCTCCTCAAGTTATAGTTTTATCATGATATAATTTAAACTATGAATACAAAAAACCTCAGTTACATTAGTCTGGAGTTCTCAGAGGAACAGAAGAAGAAAATATCTATTTGGGCTAAAGAATTTATAGGCGAAGTAGAAGAAAATGTTACTGATGATTTACACCTCACTGTATTTTACGGTCTTAATGATGATTTGTTAGATGATGAAAAACTCAACGATGTTTTGAGCCATAATACAATATCAGACGTTGTTATAGGCAAAGTAGAGACATTTTCTTTACCCAGTCAGTCGTATAAAGTTGTTTATTTTTCTATAGAAAACACCGAAAAGATAAAAAACCTTCATGAAAAGTTAAAAGAATTTCCATATTTTGAAGAATATCAGAAACTTATATACACGCCGCACATTACTATTGCGTTTGTAAATAAGGATTTCGATACATCAAAACTATCCTACACCGGTTCAAAAATTTTTTCTGTTAAGAAAGTTACTCGACACATGAAAGCAAAGTCCTAAATAACTTCTTTGATAATATCAGGGTTAGTATTAGTAACGTTTGGACTCTCCTCCGGTCCTACACACACATCATCTTCTTCAATTGTTGATTAGTCTATAGAAATTTCCTCTCCTATTGACGGACATACACTGTTTGTCAAAAGTCCTATAAGTTCAAAGGAAGAGACCCTCTTTAATCTTGAGGCTGTTTTTTTGTTTACTAAGAATTATTTTACTTTAGTTATCAACTCCCTAACTTTTGCTTTGCTGATGCGAGAATCGTATGATTTCACATTAACTAAATCTTCACCCCCTCCTTCTTTAAGTGAGGTGCTTACAATTGCACCATTCGCATACCCAAATAAATCTTTTATATTATCTGAATCAACTCCACTCCCGCATATTATCGGAAAATCACCAACAACTTCCCGTACAGTCCTAAGGTCATCCATTTGTGGAGCATTTCCTGTCCATTTACCTGTTATAATTAGAGCATCAGCCCCTTTTTGAATTGCGATTCTAGCAGATTCCCCAATAGAATAGTTCGATAGTATTTCTGCATGTTTTACATGTATGTCCGCAAAAATTTTAATATTTTCTAATCCTTCTTTTTTTCTTAACTCAACTACTTCTTCGGCTTTTTCTCTCATTATTCCATATGATGTTTTAACACAATCTACAAAAACTGGTACACGAATAAATTCACCGTTAATAGCTTTAGCTATTAATAATGCTGACTTATAGTCATTCCATAAGACACTTACACCAATAGGAAGTTTTGTTTTTTCTTTTAATGCAATACCAAGTTTAATCATCTGTTCCCTGGCCTCACTAGAAATATTTTCTACATGTGGAATATCATAATTATTCTCGATGATTAAGGCGTCTACCCCACTATCCTCAAAAGCTTTCATATCGAATAATGCATTGCTAAAAGCAACATCAAAACCAGGATAGTTTAAATATCCTGGCATGGGTGGAAAATGTATGGCGCCAATAATGTAATTTTTCATGTGCATATGTTTGTAATTATAATGGTTTTATAAAAAATGAGGAATACCTAGGTATTCTTCATGCCTGGCTCAAGAGTTACTTTCTTTTACGAAGTTGTCGAGAACACACTGAGCTTTTCCAGAAATGATCTGGGTCTTGCACTGAATGAAACATCTCTTCAATTGATTTCGATCAATGCGAGGATTTCCAGAACGAAGGTGTTTGTCTAGGTGATTTCAAGCGTACAGCCCAAGTGCTGAGTTCATCGCAAGATAGTCGACCAAGTCTGGGTTTTCTCCAGATAGTGCTGCTTGGTTTGCACAATAAATCTCCTCCCTGCTTCCTTTGACGATAATTTTTTCTGTTAAGAAAGTCACTCGACACATGAAAGCAAGGTCTTAGTTATTTTTTTTCCTTCAAATCCAAAAATATCCTTATAGTTACTTTCTCCAAATAGTATTGGATAAAAGTCATTTTTTGCAACCAAATGTTTTTTATTGTTTGTCGCATAAATATCTCCTCGCTTTACTAATTTAAAATTTTTAACTTCTTTTTTAAGTTTCATTTTATCTGGTTTCTCAACAGACTTTGAAACTTCAAAAAAGACTGTTCTGGGCTTCTCATTCCTTTCTTCACCATCTATCATATTTAAATATAATAACAATTTCTTAATATCCCTGACTGTTTTTTGTAATGTCTCTTTACTTTCATCTTTTCCGTACTCAAAAGCGATACCAACTTTTGCACTCGATATGAGGGCGTTGTCCTTTGTTATATTCATATACAGAAGATATTTGGGGTTTATTATCTTAATGTACTTAAGGGTGTTTCTATCAAGTTTTGTTACTATCAACGAGTCTTTTAAAGAACTCCTTGTTGAGTGAATATCAATCACAACGTCAGAAGATTTTATAATAGGTAAAAGGCTTGCAGCAAGCCTCTGTTCATAATTACCAGACTTGTTTCCTGGAAAAGACCGATTTAAGTCTTGATCTATAAAACGCACCTTTTTTTCAAAAGCTTTTTTATTCGCGATATTTATAAGAAGTTCCCCTTTTAGAATTTTTAATTTTTTAATTTCTTCTGACACCTTATGTCCGATAGTTTCATCTCCATGAGTAGCTATGTTTAATATTATTTTCATGATGTTTATTTTATGTATCGATTTTTCTGTTGTTTTGGGTATTCTGAATTCGATTGTCCCATATTGGGAAATTCGACTTAGTGTCCATCATTTCCTAGGTTCTTCAACAACAGAAGGGGTGATTCTTTTACTACCTATCCTGTCTGCTTGATATTACTATCTTCTTTTCTCTTTGGGTTCTTGCGTGCTTTCAAATAAAGTTTTTTAAAATATTCTGAAACATAAGGGAAGTATTCCTTGAAATTTTCTTCCGGAAGATATTTAATTGACTGAACTACTTTTCGACACCTAACAACTCCACATGAACACGGCATTTGCCACAAATCATCACCTTCAATAGTAGAGTAATCAAGAGTAATTTCTTCTCCTTCTTTGAGATCACGGAGTGCAACACAAGTCACTCTTCCCCTTACTCCCGAAGTTGGTTCACAAGAGTGGTTTATGAATTTAAAAAACTTGTCAGGATCAATCCATTGGTCTTGAGCAACACCAATCCAGTTGGGGTTGGCAAGTGCATCTTCAACCCCGTTATTGACCTTAAACTTCATTTCACCTTTAATGAGACGAATTGTTTCACCCCTCTTAACGTCTTCTCCCGCAAAGAGACCTTTTCCCGCGATTTTTGAGTTGGTGATGTAGATGTGTTTCATTTCTCTAACCCTAGTAGTTTTATATTACAATAGGATTCTAGATGAGGCAAGGGTTTAGGATTCATATAATTTTTACAAGCATAATTTCCTCATAGATATTGTATTTTCTGTGTCGTGACTCATTTCGCCGTGCATTATATATTATCTTTCGGCATTAGTTTTTCTACCGCCATCGAAACTCTCTCCTCAAAATTTCCCTCCATTGAAAAATATTCTTGATCGCATTTCTCACACCATTTTCTATTTCGAGTACTTAAGGTGGTAAGCATTTTTGATATAAGTCGATAGGTGTCAGTGTTTTTAGTTTTTGCAGTCACCCAATCATTTTGGTTTGGGTCTGATGTTATTGCTTCAAGACTTAGTACCACATCTTCTCTTCCGACAAAAAGAGCAGTGATGGGAAATTCCTTTTTAAGCTCTTTGGCAAGTTGTGGGGAAATGTGGTGACCTTCAATTACAAACTCATGTTCATATGCAGACTCTGTTCGTATAAATCTTTCAATTGCTTTTGCAAGATTCTTTGCTTGTTCGAAGTATGCATCTGCAATCTGTTCTGTACTAAAAGCAGTGTACATGTCATCATTGTTTTGATTAGTTTTTCTTCTCAAAAAATCCTTTGGGAAAAGAATGTCGAGCTGCTCTTTGGGTGTATAAGTTTTTGCTATATCCTCCATGGTATCAGTAGAGATCCAAGGAATGTTTAATTTCCTAGAAAGTTGCTTGGTTATGGTTGTTTTTCCCGAGCGAGGCGCTCCTCCGATTAAATAAAACATATTTATAGACTTCTTAAAATAATTACCACAGTCTCCTTAGGGCTCATGTTCGAGTTATCAATATCGAGAAGATTGGTCACGTTTTCGAAGTTTAGTTTATTTCTTAACTCTTTCATTTTTGTTGTATAAACCGAGTAATCTCTTCCATCATCTCACTAAAATCAAAATAGTCATGATTGTCGGCAATGCGCTCGATGACTTTAATAGTATCTTTATCTTCAAATACTTCCTTCACTTGTTTAAAGGTGGCAATGGGGTCACGATCGTTTTGGAATACTAATCCTGGAAAACTAAATTGGTCTACACCAAAAAAAACAAAATCACCGTTCTTATCTTTGCTCGAAATAGGCACTCCACAAAAAACCACTTTAACTGGGTTAATTATTCTCTTACTTACCCCAAGCATGGTGAGGAGGCTTCCCGCGGACTTGGCTATCACCACATACGGTTCGCCTTGCGGGGCGTTTTGTGCAAATACTTCGAGTTCTGTTTCGAAATTAATGTTAGACTCACCCGTTTCCCAATGTTTGTAATATTGCTTGTATATCTTCCCTACACCGTCAACACCAACAAATGCTTGCTCAGCCGCATCTGCCCACTCTTTATTCCTTTTGCTGTTACCAGGGAAAATAATAATATTCATAGATGTATTGTAGCGTTTTTGCCTAAAGTTGACAAATAATTGGCATGTAGTACGATTATATTGTTATGAAATTAACATATCGAAAAATGAATAGCATTGTGATTATTTCCGCCGTATTTGGGGAAGTTTATTACCCTTGTATTCATTCGAGATATTTTTAATTCATTCTACAATTTAAATTAGAAACATCCCGGCTGAATATAAGCTGGGATTTTCTTTATCTCAACTTGCATTTAGCCGATTTAGAGTGCGCGTAGGTGCTCGCAACAAAGTAAAAAAGTACATTAAATATGAAACAAGAACAGAACAGTAGCGACAAGAAACAAACAATTTTCCTTAAAGGGAAGAAAACTATCCTTCGACCTTTAGGAGAAGAAGGAGATACGGAACGGTGTCACCGATGGATCAATGATTCCGAGGTGGTGCAGTATCTAGCAGGTCACTGGCCAGTCACTCTTCTTGAGGAAAAGGAATGGGTTGAAGGAGGATCATTGAAGACAAAAAACAAGATCTCACTTGCCATTGTCACCCATGAGGGAGTCCACATTGGAAACATGGGAGCTGACAATATCAACTGGATTGATGGAGTGACAACGACAGGAGCAGTCATTGGAGACAAAGCGTACTGGGGTAAAGGATTGGGAACTGATGCAAAGATGCAACTTCTCAACTACTTCTTCAACACGCTGAATCTCCGCAAGATTTGCTCGTCGGTCATTGCATTCAATGAAAGAAGTGTTGCGTATAGTCTGAAGTGTGGATACAAGGAAGAAGGACGTCTTCGGAAGCATGTGTTTCGAAACGGCACCTACCACGACCTTATCCGACTTGTGGTGTTCAAAGAAGATTGGCTTCCCTTCTGGGAGAAGTACAATCAACAATAAAACCAACTGCTCGACATCACAATGTGGTGTCGAGCAGTTTTTTCATTATGAATTATGACTATCTAGGCATTCTCCTCATCATCCAACTTTGCTGCAGCCTCAGGTGTTGAAACTGACTTACTCATGTAGAAAATTTTAATGATTCCAATAGCAACAACCCAATACACGAACATAGCAAGAATAGTTGTCCACTCGAACACACTTCCTGCAACGACACGAGTATTTTGGAAGACAGTCAGGAAT
>CAYQLE010000036.1:0-6683 GCA_964418265.1 uncultured Candidatus Saccharibacteria bacterium | reverse complement strand
TAGCTGTCTTGGCTAGCTAAGCCGCAGGTAAAGTATAGAATGTTGTTTAGTTGTTATGTTTATTTATGCGCGTGTAGCTGTCTTGGCTAGCTAAGCCGCAGGTAAAGTATAGAATGTTGTTTAGTTGTTCTGTTTATTTATGCGCGTGTAGCTCAGTTGGTTAGAGCACCGAGCTTATACCTCGGCGGCCCTTGGTTCAAATCCAAGCACGCGCACCTTTAGTTGAGTAATTTATTGAGTGAAGTACTTAATCATTTCGTTAGAGTTATAGAAGATGTCCTCACGCCTACAGTGATTTGTGTTCCTCCTGCGCTTGGTGTTTGTTTGGTTTTTTATCTTGACCACGGTACAATATAAGAGTATGAAATTTAAATTTTTATTTAGTTTAGCTCTGGTTTTATTCATGTTTTCATTTTCGCTTGGTTTTGCTAGTGAGGGGTCATGTTCGGTATCTTATAACTTTGGTGAAAGGGCTTCAGATACTAATCTTGGAGGAGATGTTACCCGTCTTCAAAATTTCTTGGTATCAAACGAGTATTTGCTTGAAGGAAACATTACCGGATACTTTGGTCCTCTTACACTAGAAGCCGTAAAGAAATTCCAAGCAGCAAATGGCATTAGTCCAGTTGCTGGATACGTGGGAACTCTTACTCGATCAAAAATCAAAGAAATTGGTTGTGGTAAAAGTGAGGTGCTTGGTGTCACCACAGATTTAAGCGCTAGGCTTGTTTGTACTCAAGAAGTAAAACTTTGTCCCGACGGCTCTTATGTTGGGCGAGATTCTAATAATAGATGTGAATTCAAGAGGTGTCCTACCAGCACACCCACTCCTTCATTAGGTGTTTCTGCACGTATTGGTGTTGATAAAACAGAATACAAGCCTGGCGATACCGTACAGATTGCCTACAACGTTCGAAACGCTGGATCGGCTCCAGTTACATACACTTTCCCAACAGGGTGTGCGGTGACAGTTAGTGGTCCATTTGAAGATAGTACCGCCTGTACAGCTGCTATTTCTACCGTAACTATTCCTTCTGCGGGTACTCATAAATTTGCTATAAATAGAAAAATTTCTTCAACAGCAAAAACAAAAATTCACACAGCCACAGTCACTGTAGTGGGTCGTCCAGAGTTATCAGTTTCTGTTGATGTGAATGTTAAAGCTCCCGTTCAATCTGTCACCGCACATATTGGTGTTGATAAAACAGAATACAAGCCTGGCGATACCGTACAGATTGCCTACAACGTTCGAAACGCTGGATCGGCTCCAGTTACATACACTTTCCCAACAGGGTGTGCGGTGACAGTTAGTGGTCCATTTGAAGATAGTACCGCCTGTACAGCTGCTATTTCTACCGTAACTATTCCTTCTGCGGGTACTCATAAATTTGCTATAAATAGAAAAATTTCTTCAACAGCAAAAACAAAAATTCACACAGCCACAGTCACTGTAGTGGGTCGTCCAGAGTTATCAGTTTCTGTTGATGTGAATGTTAAAGCTCCCGTTGCAAGTTCCACGACAAAATCCTCTATAAAAGTCCTATCTCCAAATGGTGGAGAGAGGTGGATTGGAGGAAATGATTATTCCGTTCTACTAGAAACAGGTAACATAAAAGGAGGGACTGTTGAAATAGAACTTACAGCTTTTAAATCGTCTGGGACTCTTTACGGATCAATTGATAGGTTCTTAAATGTAATAAAAATTTCTTCAGTAAAAGTAACTAAAAAAGCAGTGAAAATTCATGTTCCTTTCTTTATGACACCAGGAAAGTATAAAATAAAAGCATCTGTGTGTGACAAAGATAATTGTGATATCCAAGACTTAAGTGACAACCTGATTGAAATAGTAGCTCCTCACTCAACAAAAAAAGCACCCCTTACAATTTCGTCGGTACTGTACGAGAAAAAATCTACAGGTAACAACTTGATTATCAATGGTGTGGGAATGAAAAGTTCTAATACTAGAGTAGATTTTTTGGATACCAATAACCAACCAATGGTTACTGTGGGAGGGGGCGTACCCCTTGTTTCTTCGGATGGGAAGACTCTTACCTGGTTAAATTTTACTAGATCAGATAATAGTGAGTATAACAAAATAAGAATCTCAACCCCTGAGGAAGTAAGTAACGTATTGAGTTTTCCTGCATTAAAATAGCCACTTTACTCAAAATGAATTTCTTTTCTACTCTCTAGGATTTGTTTAAGAATAGGGAAGTGCGTAAGCGAAGGATCTCGTTCAACGAGGTCCTTCGCTTCGTTTCGGGCGAATTCTACCATTTTGATGTTTTGTAGTGCGTCCATAGCAATATCTGAAATTCCCCATTGCTTTCGCCCGTAGAGCTGACCTGCTCCACGAAGAGAGAGGTCGAGCTCTGCAAGTTCAAAGCCGTTTTTGGCGGTGCGGAGCGCCGTAAGGCGCTCCGCACTCTTCTCACTTTTGCTTTCGGTAAGTACATAACAATATGCTTGATGATTTCCTCGAATCACTCGACCTCGGAGTTGGTGAAGTTGGGAAAGTCCAAAGCGTTCTGCTCCCTCAATCATAATAATGGTGGCATTTGGAACATTTACTCCTACCTCCACAACTGAAGTCGATACAAGTATGTCTATCTTACCTTCAGAGAAATCTTCCATCACCTGCTCCTTCTCGCTTGGTTTCATTTTGCTGTGCATGATACCAATTGTGTGATTCTTAAAAACTTTTTCTTTGAGATGCTCAGCTTCTTCTTTTACAGACCGCGCATTAAGAGCTTTCTCTTTATCAGGATCTGGAGCATCAATACGAGGACAGATTACATACGCTTGTCGGCCAGCTTTTAGTTCAGTCCGCACTTCCTCGTACATCTTTTCTCTCTTTTGCGGAAGAATTATTTCTGTAATGATTGGTTTTCTTCCTGCGGGCATTTCATCAAGAAGAGTAATATCGAGGTCTCCATACATGGTAAGTGCTAGGGTGCGGGGAATTGGGGTTGCTGTCATTGAAAGCAAGTGAGGAAGATAGTTTTGCTTTCGCGTGAGCTTCTGCCGTTGTGCAGTACCGAAGCGGTGTTGCTCGTCGATAATTACATAGGCGAGGTTCTTAAACTCAACACTTTTGGTAATAAGAGCATGTGTTCCTATGACCATTGAGATTTCTCCATTCTTCACCCATTTTAAAAGCTGTGCTCGAGAAATAGAGGTAGCTTCAGCACTGTTGAGTTTAGAAGGGAATTTAAGACAACCACTTCCTGTGATGAGGGCAATCTTCATTGGTAAGTGTCCAAAGTATGAAATAAAAGATTCGAAGTGTTGCCGTGCAAGAATTTCAGTCGGCGCCATGTAAGCCACTTGGTGTTCTGGGTAGGTAACAAAAGCTGTCGCCGCCGCAACAAGAGTTTTACCCGAACCCACATCTCCTTCAAGAAGTCGTGACATCGCATGTTCACTTTTGAAATCATTAAGAACGGTTTCAATTGCTTTTAGTTGAGCATTAGTTGGTTTCCAAGGAAACCTTTTAAGGAAAGCTTGTACTTCTTTTTGCTTGTCTTTTATTACTGCCGTCTTTTCTTTTTCACGAGTTTTTCGTTCTTGTTGTCGTTGTAGCTGTATGAGAAAAATTTCTTCAAAAGCGAAACGTTTACGTGCGGACTGTGCATCATTCTCTGTTTGTGGTGTGTGTATCCAAATGAGTGCAGAGGAAAGTAAGGGAAGATGGTATTTTTCTAGAAGCTCTTTTGGAAGAGGGTCTTGTAGTTGTTCAATGACTTTGCCACGAGCAATTTTCTTGAATGCATGATATATCCAGTTTGAGCTCACTCCTTTGGTTTCGCTATATACCGGATACTGTGTATGAGCATCACCACCTGAACCAAACAGTGACTCACCAATGTTTACTGGAATCTCTGCAACTTTTTCGATATGTGGGTTTGAAAAGAAAAGAGACTCCTTTCGAGTTGAAACCTTTCCCTCGACACGCACAAGATCACCTTCTTTCATCATTTTTGCGATGTAGGGTTGGTTGAACCACACTGCTTTTATTGAACCTGATTCGTCTTCTATGATTCCTTCAGACAGAGGAATCTTTTTTATATATGCTTTGCTTGTTTTGAGTCCACGAATCTTTCCGAAAATGGTAATAGTTTCTCCGTCAACAGCTTCTTCTACTCTTTTAGCTCGAGCAGAGTCTCCGTAGCGTACAGGGAAGTAGTAGAGGAGGTCGTGTAGCGTTTTTATGCCGAGTTTTGTAAGACCTTTCTTTTCGGTGTCAGTCAAGCGAAAGTGTGCTAGTATGGGGTCGTAAGGATGCATAGTGACATCCTATCATAGGTTTATAATGCTAATTTTATCTTTATGTTGAACGATTTTAACCTATATCACCAGATTCCAGTTGGCTGGATATGGCTTGTTCCTATAGTGTTCTTGTTTGGTGTTATTGTCCTTGCTCTTAAAGGATATACGCTTTGGAAATCAGCAAAGCGCGGAGAGATGTGGTGGTTTATAGCACTCTTTATTGCCAACACTGCTGGTATTCTTGAGCTTATCTATATAGTATTCGTGCTTAAGAAATACCATGTATCATTTGCAGAGAAAATTAAGGCTCATATGAAGAAAGAAGGAGGAAAGTAACACATAATATCAAAGGGCACCTTTGATATAAAAGTTATTTAGGAAATTGAATAGATGGAGCCATGCTTACCCATAGTTCCTTCTCTGACAAAAGCGTCTAGATTTATTTCTACGGCGCTTTTGTCTTTTTTGAGTCGGCGTGCGACCGAAACTGCTGTCGCACGTTTGTGCTTCAGTACATCCGAAAGAATGAGGGAACGAAGCTCGCGATTTGAACCTTTGAATACACTTTGTTTCTTGTGGTGCACGCTCTTTTTGCTCTGGTTACCGATTGTTTTCTTGAGGTGTGTTCCATAGTCATACAGTGCGTAATACCACTCTCGTGCCGAGTGTGTAGAAGATGCCCGGCTACATGCTGTAGACGGGCATCTTCTACACAAGCATGCAGTAACAAGTTCAAGAATTTCCTTGTCAGTCACCCTATCCTTGTTTTTAAAGAAATGATATATGAAGACCGATCTGATATTTGTCTCAATAAAAGATGTGGGTATTTCAAAAGCAAAGTTCATAAGCGCCCCCGCAGTTGACTGTCCAATTCCTGAAAAAGTAATAAGGGAAGCGTAGTCTTTTGGAAATTTCCCTTTCCACTTATTTTCAATCTCTTCCGCTGTTTTCTTGAGATACACCGCACGCCTATTGTATCCAAGACCTTTCCACATGATAAGAACTTCAGAAAGGGGAGCTTTCGCCAATTCTTTAGTGGTAGGAAATTTATTTAGGAAATCTTCATAATATTTTATAACGCGCTCTACTTGCGTCTGTTGAAGCATTATCTCTGAAACCAAAATATGGTATGGGTCATGGGTATTTCTCCACGGCAAATCTCTGCGATGCTTTCGATGATATCCCCAGACCTCTTTTTTGAATATTGTGGTTTGTGGTAACATACTTGGTACGGGCTCAAAGCCTCCCTGAATTTATTAACTTTTACACACTTCATGAATTTTTACAAAATTACCACATTACTCATCCTTCTCGCTTCTTCTGCTTCATTAGCTGGGGCCCAGACTTTGCAGGAACGCCGAGCAGAAATCGAAAACCGTATCGAGTCTATCCGAGAGCAAGCATCGAGCACTCACCCAGTTATTGCTCCGACTCTTGAAGAAGACAACATGAAGAAGGCTTGCGACGTAACTACCAAGCGAGTAGATAAGAGACTTGAAGAGTTTTCTCGAAATTATGCAGCGCACGAGCAAGTGTACGCGACTCATGTTTCTCGATTAGAAACAATCTCTAACAAGCTTTCTGTTGAGGGTCTAGATGTTACTAATCTCAATACTAATATTGCGGTACTGAGGGTAAAGATAGATAAGTTTATTACAGACAAGGGAGCTGTGGTTTCTGCTCTCGAAGAAACAAAAGAATTTTCTTGTGGTGATTC
Source organism: uncultured Candidatus Saccharibacteria bacterium (assembly GCA_964418265.1). Taxonomy (GTDB): domain Bacteria; phylum Patescibacteriota; class Minisyncoccia; order Phycocordibacterales; family CALRBL01; genus CALRBL01. The sequence continues at coordinate 697 of CAYQLE010000036.1, read as the reverse complement.
AAATCAGGAATTTATACAAACAGTGCAGATCGTGCGTGATGCGCAGAAGATGGTCTTTGAGAATGCTCGAGAGATAAGTAGCTTCGTCAAGACAGTTATTAAAAACAATCTCGAAAAGATTCGCCAGTCATACTAACATGCACTCTTCTCAACTAACTCGAATAATTATAATAGGTATCGGAACTGTACTCATTGTTCTTGGTGTGGGAGCAATCTTTAATGCTAACGACGAGGTTCCAGAAGAAGTACAGAGGGTGCAAGAAAGAGCTACCTCGACAAATGCCACTACTTCTGTAGAAGCTCTCAACAAAATATCAGATTCAAGCGATGTGGAGAACGATCTTGATGTTTATATAGAATCTACCAAAACCATGCCCAACCCAAATGATTTTAACGATTCCTATGGTGATTTGAATCGATAGATATTTATGATAATGTGTTAGGTCTGGAGACGTGTCAGAGTGGTCTAATGTACCTCTTTGCTAAAGAGGCGTGCCCTTTATAAGGCACCGACGGTTCGAATCCGTCCGTCTCCGCCAACTAAAATCCCGCAAGGGATTTTTTGCGGAGACGAGAATGCGAAGCATTCGTGACGGATTCGAAGCCTGTTTGAGTATTTTATGCGAGCCTTGCGAAGCAGAAAATCCAAACAGGGTACTGCTCCTGTAAGGAGAGAATCCGTCCGTCTCCGCCAAGA
>CAYQLE010000035.1:0-7123 GCA_964418265.1 uncultured Candidatus Saccharibacteria bacterium | reverse complement strand
CCAGGAACTCAATGCTCTCAAGCGCGATGGTGACCCTGAGAAGAAATACGACAAAGGGGATGCGGTCATTACTATTTTTGCAGGAGCTGGGGGAGATGATGCTGAAGATTGGGCACGGATGGTTTTTGAGATGTATCAGAAATATATTACAAAGCGCGGATGGGGAACTATTTTTCTTGATGAGAACAAGAATGATCAGGACGGATATAGGAATGTGACCATTGAAGTGAATGGGAAGAATGTATACGGTGAGCTAAAAGGTGAGTCGGGTGTGCATCGTCTTGTGCGCATCTCTCCTTTTGGAGCAAAAGAGCTTCGTCAAACATCCTTTGCAATGGTGGAAGTGATTCCAAAGTTTAGCCACACTTCAGAGGATATTAAATTAAAAGATGATGAAATTGAAATTAGTCTTGCTCGCGCTGGTGGTCCTGGGGGACAAAATGTAAACAAGCGTGAGACTGCGGTTCGCATCCTACACATTCCAACCCGACTTTCTGTGCATGTGACATCAGAGCGAAGCCAGGCTCAAAATAAAGAAAAAGCCATAGCGCTTCTTAAGGGGAAGTTATATGTTCGTGCTGAAGAGGCTCGTCTTGCAAAAGAAAAAGGCATGCATGTTTCCAAAACTACCGACAATGAGTGGGGAAGTCAGATTCGTTCGTATGTACTGCATCCGTACAAGATGGTAAAAGATCATCGAACTGAGTTGGAATCTTCAAACCCTGAAGCGGTGCTCAACGGTGAGCTAGATGAGTTTGTTGAAGCTGAAAAGAAACTGTAGTAGAATACAAGAACTTAGTTATGATTCATTTCGACAACGTCTCAAAGATATATAATGACAACACGACTGCCCTCGATAATATTTCTCTTCATATAGAGGAGAACGAGTTTGTTTCTATTGTAGGACAGTCGGGAGCTGGTAAGACCACCCTCATTAAGATGATTCTCGGCGAAGAGCGCCCTACATACGGTGCTGTTTTCTTTGAGAAGACCGATATTCACACTCTCAAGAAACAGTCTCTCAACGATTATCGTCGACGTATTGGTATTGTGTTTCAAGATTTTCGTCTATTGGCACACAAGACCGTATACGAAAACATAGCCTTTGCTATGGAAGCAGCAGGACGAGGTGAAGAGGAGATTGCTGTGGATGTTCCTCATGTTCTTGAGCTTGTTGATCTTGGTGACAAGATTTGGAATTTCCCACATGAGCTTTCAGGAGGGGAGAAGCAACGCGTAGCTATTGCTCGTGCTATTGTAAACCAGCCTGATCTTATCATTGCTGATGAACCAACTGGAAACCTCGACCCAATCAACACCCATGAGATTATTCAAATCCTAAAAAAGATTAATGATCTTGGTACTACTGTAATCCTGACTACTCACAACAAAGGAGTGATAGATTCTCTTAAGAAACGCGTAGTAACTATGGAAAAGGGAAAGATAGTGCGTGATGACGTGCATGGAAAGTTTATACTATAATTCTCAAATATATGATTTGGACAAAAATAAAAAGAGTAATAAAAAGCGGAAGTATAAGTTTTATTAGAAACGGTTCTGTTTCTGTAGCGTCTACCTTGGTGATGACTGTTACTCTTTCTGTGATTGCTTCTTTGCTTTTTGTTGGAGCACTCCTACAATCTACACTTGAAGGGATCCGTAGTCAGGTGGATATTAATGTGTATTTTGAAAGTAGTGTCACGGAGGCACAAGCGCAGACTCTTTTGTTAGAGCTGAAGCAACGTAAAGACGTTGCTTCAGTATCATACACATCTTCGGAGCAGGCACTTGAGAATTTCCGACTTCGTCACGAAGGAAACGAGCTTATTATGGGAGCACTTGATGAAGTAGGAGAGAATCCTCTTGAGGCAAGTATCAATATTCGTGCCGCAGACCCTTCTTCATATCAGAGTATTGCAGAGTTCATTCAGCAAGAGAATGTGTCCGGAGACATAGCTCAAGGTGTAAAGAAAATAAGCTATCTTGAGAACAAGACCGCTATCGATACACTGAGTAAAATCATCGATTCATCAGAGAAGCTCGGTATCATCATATCGTTGTTCTTCATGATTATCTCAATACTTATCACGTTCAACACGGTACGTCTTGCTATTTATGTATCAAAGGACGAGATTGCTGTGATGCGACTTGTGGGTGCGTCCGCTCGCTACATCAAAGGACCTTTTGTTGTTATTGGTATACTCTATGGATTCCTTTCTTCTATCATTACTCTCGTCTTGTTTTATCCAATCACCTATTGGCTCGGACCTATGACTCTTAACCTCGGTACCGGTCTCAATGTCTTCAGTTATTATCTTGGTAACTTTATTCAAATTGCCTTCATCGTAATTTCTTTTGGAATCATTCTTGGAATCATCTCAAGCTGGCTTGCTGTGAAGAAATATATCAAGGTATAGATATACTTTTTATACTCTTTCAGCATACACACAGATACTCCTTCGCTTTGCTTTGTTGCGTAGGTGTCCGTGGGATTTCTGTACTTTGCGGATTACGAAATACGGAGCGAGTGCTTCATCAATCTCATCTTCAGTAAATACGTGTTCAGCAACACCAATCTTCTCGTGAATATATGAACCTTGTTCTTCGGCTGGGTTTTCTTTGATCATGCGTCCAGCGTGGCGGTCTCCATCAAGCAGGAAAGTCTTGAAGAATAGGTAGCCACCAGGGATAAGTATTCGGGCGGTTTCAGCAATAAGCACTTTGCGCTGTTCTGCATTGAGAAAATGCGACACCATCATGTCGAGCACGATTACCTGTGACTCGTCTGGAATATCAAAAGTCCCCGCAATACTTCGTGCGTTGAACTTCATTCTCAGTCCGTCAGCTTCGGCAGCTTTTTTAGCTTGGGCAATAGCTTGCTCGGATATGTCGTAGCCAACGCCTTGCATGCCGTAGGTCTTTCCAAGATGAATGATGTTTCGTCCGTTTCCACATCCAAGGTCGAGCACTGAGTTTCGGTGGTTGAGGTAGGTGTTCTTGGTCTCACGTTCAAGCCACCTTGTAAACTTGAGCATGTCTTCACTTGGTTCGACAGACATGGCAAGATGACCGCCGTGTCCTCCACGACCTCCGTATTCGTTATTCCAGAAGTTCTTTCCCTTGCCCTTTTTTTGCTTTTTCATCATTAGTATTATACTTTTACCATACCATGGCTCAAAATGATATTTATATATACGGAAGGCATGCGGTAGAAGAGGCGTTGCAGAACGCTCCTCATGCCGTGTCAAAGGTGCCCTTTGACATAAAATCGCTCCCTAAAGAAGTTGCTGAAGCCAACCATCAAGGCTACATTGCACGTGTTGATATTGGGAAGCTGATGCGACCCTACAAAGAGTTCATGTCAGAACTCGAAGTTACCCCCGACACTGCTATTGCGGTGCTGGGCGAGCTTCAGGACCCTCAGAATGTGGGTGCGGTGATACGTTCTGCGGTAGCACTCGGCATCTCTGCTATCTTAGTTCCTGAGCACAACCAAGCGCCTATCACTGGTACAGTGGTGAAGGTGTCTGCCGGCATGGTGTTTCGTATTCCCATTGTGTCAGTGGGGAATATCAACACCACTCTTCGTGATTTGAAAGACAAAGGTTTCTGGATTTATGGTCTTGATGAGACAGCAACACAACTCATTACTGAAGAGAAATTTGATGCACCGACGGTTTTTGTTCTTGGTAACGAAGCAACAGGGATCCGTGAGAAGACAAGAGAAGTGTGTGACATCCTTCTTTCTATTCCTATGAGTCCAAAATGCGAGTCGCTCAACGCCGCGACTTCGGGAGCAATTGCTTTCTATGCATGGAGTGCCAAGCATCCTCCGAACAAGTAAGCACTCGCACTTTCGCAGGTTATATGGTAAAAATATGACACATTGCGGGATCGTATAATGGTAGTACGCGTCCCTCTGGAGGACGTTATCTAGGTTCGAGTCCTAGTCCCGCAGCACGAGTCAGCGCAGTATCGAGGAGTAGACCGGAGAGCCTTGTTGAGCCATATTTTCAAAATGGTTCGGAACTTAAAAAGGGGTACGGGTCTAGGAAATCGAACTATGTTGAGATAAGATTCAAAAATGTCTAGAAAAGATGATATAGATTTAATGTTGAGTTCAATTCAGGAAGACTATTCTTCTCTCTTTGATCTCTATAACGCAAGTCTTTCGAAAAAGACCATTGATCCTAAGTTGAGTCTGAAGATTAAATCTTACTTGGAAAATGCTCGATCGATCTTAGATTATTCGGCACGTGAAATTGCCGATCGTATTGGAGTATCTAAAGAACATAAGGTGTACTTTCCTTTGGTTGAAAAAGAGAAAAACATTGATTCCTTTCGTGGGGCTGTAGGCAGGAACCTGCCGGACTTAGAAAACAAAAATAAAGCAGCTTTTGATTTTATTGAAAAGTTACAGCCCTATCATTCGGGAAATGAATGGATAGGCCAATTGGTTGAACTTGTAAATGTGCATAAGCATGAAGCTTTGCTTCCGCAGAAAAGAAACGAATCGGAACGGATTACATCTAATCACAATGCAGGTGGGTCAGTGTCGTGGGATCCCTCCGCTGTAAAGTTCGGTTCAGGTGTATATATAAATGGCGCTCCGGTAAATCCATTTACTCAGATGCCGGTCCCAACGCCTTCGACAACAGTAACGAGAGAGATTTGGGTTGATTTCGTATTTGACGACGGTAATAATGTTTCTGTAATTTCATTGGTGAGGAATATAAAAGAAAAGTTGGCAGGAATTATAGAAAATATTTACAAGTTAATTTAGTCACTATTCGACACTCACCACTTTATTCTTCAACAGAAGTTTTCCTTTCAAATTCGCTAACATTTCTCGCTTCTCCTCGACAGTACCTTCGGTCAGTATGTGTTCAGTAAATTTCCTTGGGTTATACTCGATTTCTGATTTTGCCATCTTGGTTCCATAGAACTGTTTTTGAAATACTGCCATTCGGGCTTGCTCCTGATCAAATTTCTGCTTGATGAACTTCTCGTCTACCTCAACTTTTTCAATTAAGGCTACCAATTGTTTGATTAACTCCTCCTCTCGCAGGTATCCACATTTGCAATCCAAGTCTCTTGATCGGTTGCATCCATAGTAGATATAGTCTGCCGTACCACCACTAGCAAGCTTCTTGTGTTTTTCATCCGCCACTACTCCCGATCCACACAGTCCGCAGGTCATGATCCTGGAGAATGCAAATTCCTTTCTCTCATGCGTTATCTCAGATCTCGTCAGTTGCTCCTGCGTTTTCTCGAATAGCTCCCGTGTGATCAGTGGTTCATGCTTTCCGGTATACCAATTACCGCTCTTTGATGGGTACTCAAATGTTCCGTAGAAGAAGGGCGTTTGTAGTAGTCGGTATATATTGCTTAATGTCAGCGGTTTGTTGCTCGTCGCACTCCTGAAATTCATCTCAAATTTTAGCCAGTGATACACTTTGCGACCACTCCATTTTTCAAGAGCCACTTTCTCGAACATTTTTCGCATGACTGGCCCACGTTCAGGGTCGATCATCACATATCCCTTTCGGTCTATTCGTTTTTCATTCAAGTATCCAGTCGGAGCAGGGGCAGGCCATAGTCCCATCTCGCATCGGGTTCGAAGACCTCGCTTCACGTTCACGCTCTTGTTGTCGTTTTCAAGTTTCGCTTGGCTACAGAGAATCATAAGCAAGAATTTGTCACTCGGCGAATTACTAAATTGCTGGCTATACGTTTGTATGGTGATGAGCCGTTTCTGATCCATTAAGTCCACGAGACTTCCAAGGTCGCCCGCGTTTCTACTTAATCTGTCAGGATGCCATACGAGTATTGCGTTGTATCGTCCGGTACGGATGTCGCCCACGATCTCCTTAAAGACAGGACGTTGTCCCGAATCCTTTGCGGAGTGCGATTCTCTCCGAATGTCGACGATTTCCAAGCCGTCACGCTCGGCGATCTGGAGCATCTCCTTTACCTGAGAATCGATTGATAGGGCTTGCTTTTCCTCGGCTTCGCTTGATTTGCGCGCGTAAAGGACGTATTTCATCTTGACGGGCTCCACTGGGGTAGCCTTAAGCTCCCTCAAACCCCCTTTAATTACCTTGTTTTCTTCCATACCTACATTGATGACGCAGACCCTCTTTTAAGTCCAGGGAGGGTCAAGATGCCGATTTTCGCCTGTGGATAACGTTAGAAGTGGTTAAAATTTTTAACCAAAACTGGTAAAGAAAATTAACCGAAAGTAGTTAAGAAAGTTAACACACAAAAGAAAGAGAAACTAAGAGAAATCTAGTATTAGGTATAACCTGTGGAAAAAGTAGTCTACTTTCTTTACTAGTCTACGAAGTTGACCAGTTGTGGTCTACAAAATAGACCGATCTTGGTCTACTAAGTAGACACACAAAATATAGGAAACAAAGGGAAATCTAGTATTAGGGATCAGGTGTGGATAAAGGGTCAAAAGCTACAATTTCTTTCCGAAGCCTCTCGAAATCCTTAAACACTCTGTTGTATATCCGTATAACCTTCCGTTTACGCTTCTTCGTATCGGCACTCTCAAGAAAATCCACATCGTCATCGCTGATGAATGAGGCCAAGGAAATATATGAAGCGACCAATAGCCTGATTCGCTCCTTGATAGCCATCTTCAAATGTCGCTTGGAATCGGGCAACTTGGAGATACGGTTAAAGGGCGTAGAGCCACTTGGCTCATGATATTTGAAATGCTTTGAGGCCTCTATGATTGCTTCAATATCGTCGTCTTTCACACCTTAATGGATGACGCTGATGCCCGAAGTCGTCCAGTTGGCAACCTGTCGGTAACCCTCTATTTTGTTGATCTAGGAGAGTTTTACTAAGGGTCAATTTATGTTAAAATGGCCTCATGAATACCGTAATTAAACAATTAAAGCGTTTGCCCTCGAAGCCTCGAGTTTTAAACGCAAACGCTTCAAATAACGTTCAAGTTCAAGATTATCAGAAAAAGACTATCGAGCGGGCGAAAAAAGAGATTGAAAAAATCGAGGGTGAGATTAAGGAACTGGAGAAATCCCAGTAATTTATATGGAAAAACTCGAACTGAAAAATCAAATTGAACAAGTCGATAATCCTGAAATTTTAAAAC
>CAYQLE010000034.1:4619-7310 GCA_964418265.1 uncultured Candidatus Saccharibacteria bacterium | reverse complement strand
CTATATTACTAAACTTTATATCTCTATGAACTACACCTTGATCATGTAATTCAGATAATCCATCAGCCAAATCCATTATAATTTTTATTGCTTTATCTAAAACTTTATTTGCATCAGTTTCTGATTTTACATAATTACTCCAAAAATCCTTGAATGAATCGCCCTTCTTTGATATATACCACTGATTTTCTTTATTAGTGGTATGATCAAGAATTTTAACAATATTTCGATGTTGATATTTATTTAAAATACCTAATTCTCTATAAAACCTTTTTATCTCAATTTCTTTTTCTTTTTTTGTTTTGCTATCTAGTTTTAAAACTCTGAAGACTCCTTCTTCTTTAGTAGTATTATTCTTAACAATTACTGTTGACGCTTGTCCGCCATCTTGGGTCATTTGATTCTCATACACCCAGTTTGGTATACGCAGATTGTTAAATTTTTCTTTATTCATTTAATAATTCATTAAGAGTCACTCAAACTTCTTATGTATTTTGAGCTAGCACAAGTTGGCTGTGCTCCCCGATCTAGAACCACCGAGCGCAAGACCCCGTAAGGGTTCTTTGGGTGCTGTGATGATAGCATTTTGAGGCTCTCTGGTCACGATTTTTAAAGAGCAAATTGGAACAATTTGGAACACAGGAAAGGGGTGTTTCAAATGAGTGTTTACAAGGCACTTTCGGAGTCCTCCGCCAAGCGCCATAAGGGTGCTTTCGATATGTTGGAACAGAACAGTGTTTCGACAGACTGTTCCAATTTGATTTTGACCAAAATGACGTCTTTCAATTTTTCTTGACACAGCCTTATGGACCGTTAAAATATATGTATCTTACGAATGTAAGACCGCTCATTCCACAGCAAAATACATACTTGAGAGATTTGATATTTCACGCTTCTGTCTTGTCGGCGTATCAAGACCTTCGCACCCAAACGTGGCACCTGGGGTGGAAGTGGGTTTACGAATCTCTCGCCATCTTACGGATGGACAGGTACCTCCTTCATACCTCCGAAGCCGTCGCAGAGTCCCAACTGTGTGCTTGATACACGAGGAGTTTAAATAAACGAATAGGAGAAGTTTGAAGATTTCACTGGGGTAACAATTACCATATACATGGTTTTTTGTTATTCTAGTGAAATTTTTAAGGCATAGAAAATCTCTACTTAGATTGCAAAAACACCAGCATATATGTGACTGGTGTTTTTGTTTTGGTCTGGCGGATTATTAATCAAGAAAATAATTCATGTCCAAATTAACACCACTGGTATGGCGCACCGAAAAGCGCCGAGTTAATGATCTGCTTCCGTACGAGAAAAACCCTCGGAAGATCACTGACAAGCAAATGGAAGATTTAAAAGAAAGCTTAAAAAAGTTTAATCTTGCGGAATTACCCGCTATCAACCTCGACGGCAAAATCGTCGCAGGCCATCAGAGAATCAAGGCTCTGCAATTGCTAGGCAGAGGCGAGGAAGAAATCGAGGTCAGAACACCAAACAGAAAGCTTACGCCGAGCGAGTTCAAGCAATATCTTCTAACATCGAATAGATCTGGCGGCTCATGGGATTGGGAAATCCTCGCAAGCGACTTCGATATCGATACCCTGCTCACGGCAGGCTTTGATTCCGCAGATCTCACCAATATTTTCGACGACAATCTTGAAGTGACTGACGACAACTTCGATGAGGAAAAAGAATTGGAGAAGATCAAGGAAACCGATATCAAGTTCGGTGACCTCTACTCACTTGGTCGTCACAGACTGCTCTGCGGCAATTCGCTAGACCAAACAATGATCAAGTTTCTCATGGATGGAAAGCTGTCCGACATAGTGAACACCGATCCGCCATATAACATTGGCTTGAGCTACAACAAAGGCGTCGGCAACAAAGCGAAGTATGGCGGGACGACCAATGACAGCAAATCTGAAGAAGAATATCGCGCGTTCGCCAAAACGCTTATTCAGAACGCACTCACCGTAACAAAACAAGATGCCCACGTTTTCTTTTGGTGCGACGAACGATATGTATGGCTTTTCCAAGAACTATATCGAGAGCTTGGCGTAGATTCCAAGCGACTATGTTTATGGGTAAAAGATAATTCTTCACCGACACCTGGAGTCGCGTTCAACAAAGTAACTGAATACTGCGTGTACGGCACACGAGGCAAACCCTACTTGTCTGACAAAGTGAAAAACCTGAACGAAATCCTGAACAAGGAAATGACGACTGGCAATCGTCTGACTGAAGACATCATGGATATGCTCAATATCTGGCTCGTGAAAAGAATACCGTCGCAAGAGTATGCTCATCCAACACAGAAGCCTCCGACACTTCACGAGAAAGCTTTACGAAGATGCTCAAAGCCTAACGATATTGTTCTCGATCTCACTGGTGGCTCGGGAAGTATTCTCTCGGCGTGTGAACAGCTGAAACGTACGGCGTATCTCTGCGAGATGGAACCAATCTTCTGCCAACTCATTATCAACCGATTTAAGCAACTTTCACCAAATGAAAAAGTTACAAAACTCAATTAAGACTGGCGATGTTTTTAAGCTTGGCGTTCACACGATTGCATGTGGAGATTCAAGAGACATCCCGTTCGTGAAGTCTGTTGTCGGCAAACAGAAAATTAAGGCAATCATCACCGATCCGCCATATGGAGTCGGTTACGATCCAGTCTGGCGCCACCGTTTGGGT
>CAYQLE010000034.1:0-4609 GCA_964418265.1 uncultured Candidatus Saccharibacteria bacterium | reverse complement strand
CGATCACATTCAGACCGATGAAGAATACATCATGTTCACCTCGCAATGGCTTGGCGCGGTCACTCCGCTTCTCGAAAGGAAAAATGCCCTCTACATCTTCAATTCGGACAAGATGGTATTCGCACTTCGTGACGGTATGAAAAGCATCGGATGCAGGTTCGCACAGCTTATCGTGTGGGTGAAAACACAGGCGGTCATCGGACGAATAGATTACGCACCGATGCATGAATTGATTGCATACGGTTGGTATGGCACGCACGAGTTTCTGAAGTCGAAGGACAAAAGTGTGATTGTTCATCCGAAGCCGAGCAAGAGTCCATTTCATCCGACAACCAAACCTGTTCCGTTAATTCGCCATCTCATCCTCAACAGCACTCGCATTGGCGATGTAGTCTACGATGCCTTTCTCGGCTCTGGAACATGTCTCCTTGCGTGCGAGCAGACCAAGCGTATCTGTATCGCCATTGAGCTTGATCCTGAATATGTACAGACAGCAATTAACAGATGGGAAAAATTAACAAATCTTAAAGCAATAAAAATATGAAAAGAGCATCAACAATCCGCAGAAATGTAGCGGAACAAAAAGTGGTTCTCGAACAACTTAGAAAAACACCAATCGTCCAGATCGCCTGTGAGCGAGCCACCATCGGTCGCACTACCTTCTATCGCTGGCGCAAGGACGATGCGAAATTCAAGAAAGCGGCGGAAGAAGCGATGCAAGATGACGTGGATATGATTAATGATCTTTCGGAATCGCAATTAATCGCACTCATCAAGGAGAAGAATTTCCCGGCCATTCAGCTCTGGCTCCGCCAGCATCACCCCGTCTATAGCAACAAGCTCGAAGTCCGAGCAAAAATTGAAAGCGAAGACCCGATGACCCCCGAGCAGGAAGCCCTTATCAAAGAAGCCTTGGGTATCAAGGAATTAACACTCAAAGACAATGAAGCATAATCACGAAACGGAAATGCCGCCTGAGAAGTTGCAGGCGATCATCAAGGATCAAGTGGTCCGCAGGAATCTCACCACCGAATGCCACCACTGGTTCTTTCATATCTACTTCTCGCACTATGTGAAATACAAGACGGCAGAATTTCATCGAGAACTGTTTGAGCTTACCGAGGACACCTCAATCAAGAACCTCGTCATCGAAGCATTCCGAGGATCGGGCAAAACCACAATTATGGGTACCTCGTATGCCATCTGGTCAATTCTTAGCATTCAGCAAAAGAAGTTCATTCTCATCATCGCCAAGACTGAAAGCCAGGCGAAGCAGTATCTGGCGAACATCAAGATGGAGTTGGAAAATAACAGACTGCTCCGATTAGACCTCGGACCGTTCGAGGAACCGAACGATGAATGGCGTGCGGTATCGATCGTTTTGCCAAAGTACAAAGCACGAGTGATGGTGGCTTCGATAGAAAACTCGATCAGAGGTTTGAAGCATGGCGCTCACCGACCGGATCTTATCATCTGTGATGACCTTGAGGATTTGGACATCGTGAAAACGGCAGATAGCAGGAAGAAGATGTTTGACTGGCTCACCGGAGATGTCATTCCCCTTGGAGACAAGGATCCGAGACTGATAGTGATAGGTACTAAGCTCCATAACGACTCCATCATCATGAAGCTTAAGAAAGAGATACTGGAGAATCGAATGGATGGAGTAGTTCGAGCGTATCCCTTTCTCAATCCAGACGGCAGAGCACTCTGGCACAGCAAATTCCCGACGGAAGCTGACATACAAACGCTCCGCAAATCCGTACCGAGTCCTCAAGCGTGGCAGAGAGAATACATGCTTCAGATTATCGCTGATGATGATCAGGTCGTGCGTCCCGAATGGATACATCGATACGGCACTTTGCCTCAGGAGATAAATTACCGATATGCGGCAAGCGGTGTTGATCCTGCAATTAGTGAAAAAGATAATGCCGATTACACCGCAATGGTGTCGGGGCGAGTCTATGGCAGGAAAAAGTCACTCAAGATATATATTCTTCCAAATCCAGTGAATGAGCGGATGGATTTTCCCAAGACGATTGAGAAGATCAAGAATATATCGAAAGCTCTCGGCAACAGCATACCGACTATTATGTGGATTGAAACGGTGGCGTATCAAAAGTCACTTGTCGATCAGTTGAAGTCAGATGGTTTTCCTGCAAGAGAGTGGAAATCTCAGGGCACCGACAAACGAGCGAGATTGTCGCTTGTATCAACCCATATTCAGGCAGGTACGGTAGTGTTTCCTGAGAATGGTGCGGAAAAATTGATCGCCCAGATTACCGGCTTTGGCACGGAGAGTCATGACGACCTCTCTGATGCTTTCTGCATCCTTGTGTTAAGTGTCATAGAGCAGGAGTCGAGGGTGATAAAGGGACATATTGAGCTGTTCTCGGAACAGATGCTTGCCAACAGTTATCATGAGCCGATTCCATTTTACGGAGAGAAAAGACTTGGAGTGATACTGGCAGACAAGCACAGAGCCTATTCAACGATCGTCATTCGTGCCGAGAATGCGGCACAAGTGCTCTTTCACGAGATGACTGACGATGCTCATACTCTTGCAAGAATGGTTATAGACCTTGCCAGAAAATATGATGTGCCGATTTCGGATCAAAATATCTTTGTTGATAGAGATGGGAGAGGTCATGAATTGTGCAGCTACATCGCAAGCTACGCCAATGGACACTTCGTGATTAGCAAATATGGAACTCGGCAAAGGTACGGGCTTGATCTCACCCAAGGCTATCAATATAACGATGGGCAGTATGAAGACCTCTATAGTGCGGGCTATGCAAAATTAGCAAATGGCTCCGAGGAGTTGGTAAATTGATCGGCAGACCGGCATTTGATGATCTGCTTCATATGGTCTATTCAAGCAACAACGGAAAAATGAATATGGTGGACAAGGATATTCTGTTCGAGCAAGGCATTGATTCGTCTATTCCTGATGCGCTTGCACTTACGACAGTTAGAGACAAAAGAGTAATCATACGTCCGCAGGAAGATGACTTCCCAAGTCATAGAGATTTGCCTGATCCTGATTACGAGTCACCACCACAGTATCCGGAGATTGGGATATAAAAAGAAAAGCACGTTTTATGGATAAACGTGCTAGAAACCATACCGTATTCAGTTGCGCTGCAGGCGAGCGGCGAGCATTTGTTGTGCCTGATCTTGTTCGCCGGGAGCATCGTCGAAGCAGTGTTCATCTTCGAGCATGGTGGCGTGATCAAAGGTGAGCGGGCCATAGCAGCAGTCTTCGACGGCTTTTACCGCGTCTTCAAAGCTGTAGGCTCCGACTTGTCCTTGCGAGTGACCGATGCGACTTGCTTGATGCTCCCGCATGGAAGGGCCACCATAGCCCCCACTCATTCCGGTGACAAGATATGCCACCGAATTTGCGAAAGCGGCGTGATGGTGCTGAGGCGCATCTGAGTGCTTTGCCTTACCAAGCTCCATGGCTTGGGTCAGGGCTTCATCATATTGCATGAGAGAATCTCCTTTTTGTATGATTGTTTCAGCAATCATATGTTGTTTTGATAGGTGCTGAAACACCCGACGATCTGAAAACTAATATAACATGATTATCATATAACGTCAAACAAAATAAAATACGAGATGAATTATGGTACCCCTATTTCATTAATTCTTTAATCGCGTCTTCAACACCACCAACGGTTAAATCATGCATAGGTATTATATTTTTTGCAGCATGTATCGTTCCTGAGTCATCGCGCTCGTCCCATTCTTTCTGAAACACTGGATTTATCCATACCACAGAGTCAGCTTTTTTCTTTATAAACTCCAGACATTTATCGCCGCCCATGCCGAATTGCTCGACTCGTTTTTCGTTATCGTTTGGAGGCCAACCATCTCCCTCAAATTCTGAGTAGGACATTTCAGCGTCACCATAAATGATAACCTTCTTTCGATGCTTAACGATTTTCTTTATATCAAGTAAAGAGTCAGGCTTGGCATAGCTTGAAGCAAGTAGGTCTTTTGGATCGGGTTTCCAGACATACCCATAAAGATTATTATGAAATAGGTACACCTCTAATTTTGTCAGTCCCTCAGTCATCGCTTCAGCTACTTCATTGACCAGAGGACTCCATTCGTCTACAGGACCACCCACATCAATTAACAAGACTATTTCAGGCTGTTTTTCTCGTTCTTTTTCATAATCAAAACGAAAGTCTCGACGGGCAAAGTTTCCTGTGGTTCGTTTTATATCTATATTCTCACTCTTTATTTCCGATACGTCGGTAATAATTCGACGAATATTTCTTATAACCTCACGCATACTTGCTTTATCTGGTCTGACTTCGTAACGCATACGACGATCTACCTTGCTGACTTTTCTTTCGCGGGCAAGTATATTTTCCTTGTTGAGTCGCTCACCTCCATGAAGAACAACCTTATTATCAATACGTTCTGCATGCAGTGATTTTCCTTTTCCGCCGCCGATCAGCAAACCCTCTTGAGTAAATTCTTGCTGTTCGCCAAGAGACAGTTCAGGGGTATTTTCTTTCTCTTTTGAATCATTATTTTTAGGGCCTTCCTTTCCACCTTTTCCCTTACCGGAAGGCTCTCCTTTGTCAACCATACC
>CAYQLE010000033.1:0-7524 GCA_964418265.1 uncultured Candidatus Saccharibacteria bacterium | reverse complement strand
TGCGGCTGTAGCTCAACGGTAGAGCACTCCCCTGTCACGGGAGAGGCCGTGGGGTCAGCACCCATCAGCCGCGCATTTATAAAAGAAAAAGACCTCGAAAGGGGTCTTTTATGTTGGTTTTGTTATACTGTTCATATGAATAAAGCACGTGAGTTTATGGACCTCATTACAAATTCACAGCGAGTTCTCCTACATCTTCATCCAAAACCTGATCCAGATAGTATTGGTAGTGCTTTAGCGACGTATCATGCCCTTCGATCTATGGGCAAAGAAGTAACAGTGATAAAAGGGGATTCTGAATTACCAGAAATATTATCATTTCTTCCTGGATATGATGCTATTGTTAAGAAAAACTTTTTTGAAATTGATCTAAATGATTTTGATTTGTTTATTATTCAAGACAGTGGATCACTTGAGATGATAAGTCAGAAAGGTAAAATAGTTTTCCCATCGCATCTTCGTACTCTTGTTATTGATCATCATGTTACGAATACAAAATTTGCTGAAACTAATTTAGTTGATGCAAGTTACGCAGCGACATCTGAATACCTGTTTGATTTATTTGGAGAGTGGGGAATTGTGGTTGATGAAAGCATTGCACAGTGTCTGTATATCGGTATTTACGGTGATACTGGTGGATTTCGCCATTCAAATACAACACCTCATACAATGGAGGTCATTGCACGACTGGTAGAAACTTATCCAAAATTTACTAAGCTTACTCATCTGATCGAAAACAACAATCCTCCCGAGAAAATATATTTTGATGCATTAGCACTTACTAATGTAGAAACTTTTTTTGATAATTCAGTTGCGATTTCTTCGGTGTCATATGCAGAGCTTCAAGAAAAAGGAATTAGTGCTGATCAAATCGGAAACAACATCGTAGCGAACCTTCTCATTTCGGTTGCTCAATGGAAGATAGGTATTAGTTTGATAGAAAAATTTCCCAACCAAGTAGCAATAAGTTTCCGGTCAAAAAATGAAATTGATGTCTCTTTATTTGCAAAAGCACTAGGAGGAGGAGGTCACAAACCGGCAGCAGGCGCCTATCTAAACTGCTCGCTCGAAGAGGCTAAGAAAAAAGTCCTAAGTGTGATACACTCGTAAACCTATGGCAAAGGACGAGGTAATACTCCGTTTCGAAGAAGCGGTATTTGAATACAATTCTAAAAAACGCATCCTAGATGAGGTAAATTTTACTGTACGACGTGGATCAAAAATAACAATCATGGGACAAAATGGTGCAGGTAAAAGCACTATTTTCGGCATGATTACAGGGGATCATAAGCTCGAAGACGGAGGACTACATATTGAGAAGGGGCTTAGTGTAGCTATTGCTCGGCAAGTAATTCCTCGTGATGAGCTCGACCTTACTGTTCGTGCTTTCTTTGAAAAATGTTTTCCTGGTCAAAAAGTTTATGATATTGACCGACGCGTTGAGAAGATTCTTGAAGTAGTGAATTTACATGCTCCACTCGAACGTATCATTCGTTCTTTCTCTGGAGGACAGCAGGCACGACTTCTTCTTGCTTCTGCGCTTATCCAGGATCCTGATCTGCTTCTTCTTGATGAGCCAACCAATAATCTCGACAAACCAGGTATTGAGCATCTCACTAAATTCCTTAAAGAATATAAAAAGACGGTGATTGTTATTTCCCATGAAGCCGACTTCCTCAATGCGTTTAGCGATGGAGTTTTGTACCTTGATGTATTTACTAAAAAAGTTGAACAGTATGTAGGAAACTATTTTGATGTAGTGCAACAGATCACTGCTCGTATTGAGAAAGAGAACCGAAAGAACGCTATGCTTGCAAAAGAAATCCAAGAAAAGAAAGACAAAGCAAATGCCTTCGCGAACAAAGGAGGGCAGATGCGTCTTGTTGCGAAGCGTATGCGTGAGAAAGCAGAAGAGCTCGAGGAAGAAAAAGTTGATATTCGTCGAGAGGACAAAGCTATTCGTTCTTTCCGTATTCCTCACCAACCTGATCTTGTTGGGGACATTATGACTATTACTGAATTTCAGATAATCAGTCCAAAGACTCATAAGCCTATGAAGCGTAAAGCAGACATGAAGCTTCGACGTAACCAACACCTTCTCCTAAAGGGTCCAAACGGAATTGGAAAAACTACTCTTCTTGAAGCTCTTGCAAGTGGAACAGCCGATGGAACTACCTTTGCTACCGACACACGCATTGGTTATTACCGACAGGATTTTTCTACTCTTGATTTTGATAGCACTGTGTATGACTCTCTTATGGAAGTCATGGACCTTCAGGTAGAGGAAAACATGCGTTCAACTGCTGCAGGTTTTCTTATTAGTGGAGAAATGATGTATGCAAAAATTGGTTCTTTGTCAGAAGGGCAGAAGGGTCTCGTTGCCTTCGCCCGACTTGTTCTTCAGAAGCCAGGACTTCTTATTCTTGATGAGCCCACCAACCACATCAACTTTCGCCATCTTCCTATCATTGCCGAAGCCCTCAACAAGTATGAAGGAGCTATGATTCTTGTAAGTCACGTCCCTGATTTCGTTGAGAAGATTCGTATTGACGAAACTCTTGATTTGGAAAAATAAAAGTTGTGTCAAAGGGCACCTTTGACATTATTTACTTGCCGAGTTTCCTGCAACAAAGCCGGTGGTCCAACAAAGTTGAAGACTATATCCTCCAGAAGGCCTGTCGATATTAAGAATGTCCCCAATAAGATACAAATTTTGATGAAGGCGTGAAGACATTGTTTTGAAATCAACTTCGTCGAGTGACACTCCACCACTTGAAATAATAGCTTTGTCAGTGCCAAGTAACTTGTCGACAGTGAGAGGAATGTTCTTGAGAAGGGAAATAAGCTGGATACGCTGGTCTCGGGTGATACTATTACAGTTGCTATTTGAATCAATTCCGGAAAGTTCCACTATTACAGGCACAAGTGAAGAGGGAATAAGTTTTGATAGCGAGTTTTTGAATTTCTTTTTGTCGTTTTCTTTGAAAATTTCTTGAAGAGTAAGATTTAGTTTTGCATGATCGTAAGCTGGAAGAATGTCGATGAGAAGATTCACATCCCCATATTTGAGAAGCTCACCTATGTCTTTACTCATGTTGAGAATGGTTGGTCCGCTAAGGCCAACATGAGTAAAAAGAATTTTACCTTTTTTTATGTCTTGTTTCTCGCTGTTCTGGGTCACGGTGATTTTCACATCAGAAAGACTTACCCCAGCAACGCGCTTTACCCATTCGTCTTTCACTGCTATTGGAACTAGTGATGGCTCTGGTTCTGTCACCGTGTGACCAATCTCTCGAAGCCATTTGTATCCGTCGCCAGTTGAACCAGTCTCTGGTCGTGAAGTTCCTCCTGTTGCAAGAATAAATTTATTTGCATAAAATATTTCTTTTTTTACTTTTACACCAATAATCTTTCCGTCTTCAATAACAAATCCTGAAACAGGAGCTTTTGAAATTACGGTAACATTATTTTTTTGTATATAATCAACCAAAACATCCCACACTGACTGAGCAGAGTTCGAAACAGGGAAGACACGCTTCTCCTTTTCTACTTTTGTATCCATTCCACGTACGTTGAAAAAATCAAGGGTTTCCTTCACATTCCACTCTGAAAAAGAAGAGAAAAGAAATTTCCCCCCGTCTTTGAACTTCGAGAGAAGGGTGTGGGTATCGAACTCGGCGTTGGTCACATTGCATCGTCCTCCGCCGGTAATGAGTAGTTTCTTTCCAAGAGATTCGTTTTTCTCAATAATAAGAACCTTGGCTCCGCACTCTGAAGCACGACCCGCCGCCATCATGCCAGCTGGTCCTCCCCCTATAACAATCACGTCCCAGATTTGCTTCATTCACCCATACTAGCATGTATTTTGACGTAATGCGATTTATGTGTTACTTTCATTTCAGATATGCAAACACAGAAAAAAATTCAATCAACACTCTTCGTCATTAGTGGAGTTTCAGGAGCGGGAAAATCAGAAGTAACAAGATTTCTTCTTTCGTTGAGGCGACCCGATGTGAGATTCTCTCGTTCTTGTACCACTCGCCCGCGACGCATTGACGATAGTGACAACTCGTATGAATTCGTTACCAACGAAGAGTTCACAAAAATGTCTTTAGCGAATGCTTTTGTGGAGCAAGCTGAGGTGCATGGGAATTTCTATGGAACACCACGCAAAAATCTTGTCGAACCTGGTGTCGTGATTTTGGACATTGATGTGCAAGGATGTCATCGCTTGCACCAATGCCTCGAGCTCAAAGAAAAGATTGTTTCTATTTTTCTCAAATGCTCACCTCCGGACATGCGACATGCTTTCAACAAGCGCTTGGATATGGCTGAGGAAGACAAAAATCGGCGGTCCGAGAATGCGGCTTGGGAGATTCAAGTTGCAGAGAAGACTCCAGGCTTGTATACAAAAGTGATCGAAAGCCGTCACGGTGAAATCGATCGACTTTTTAAAGATGTGGTGCAAGTGTTCCCAGAGAAATAAATTACATAGGGCTCCTTCGAAAGAAGAGCCTTTTTTATTTGACAAATATTAAATTTGTATGTATTGTTTTTTTAGATGCATTCCATATACCCATTCCCACACAAAATTGTCTTTAATTCAATAGTTCCTGCCATTCTTTTTCCCTCTTCTAAAGTGGTAAAAAGCAACCATATCAAGAACTGCCGTGTCTTTGGAACCGATGGTCGGTGCTGTGGACGCGACTCTGCAGGGCAGTGTCATGTTTTTGAAGGCGACAGTTCTGTTGGCTGTGGCTTACGAGGTACGACGATTACCTCCGATGAATAGCTCATCACCCTAACTCACTTGTGAGTTAGGGTGATTTTTTTTAAATTTTTGAAATATGAATCTCTGTTCCAATATCTTTCACTTCGTATCCTTTGTCTTTTAATTCATCCCGAATCATATCTGAAGCCTTCCAATCTTTTTGTACACGAGCTTCTCGTCTTTCAATTAGGAGTACTTGTATTCCCTTAGGAAGAGAATCAAGAGGAATGCTTTCAGAAACTTTGTATGCAGGGTCAATAATTCCAATAAGCTTATCAATCCTAATAATAGTAGCTTTTTTGTCCGCATCACTAAGTGATGATTCTTTTATAATTTCCCAGATGAGAGCAACTACTTTAGGGGTATTGAGGTTGTCGTTGAAAGCTTCAAGAATAAGTAAATAATTTGCATTGGAAGGGATACCCCCTTCTTCTGTTTTTGCAATAAACTCATTTATCTTTTTCCATGCGATACTCGCTGCATTAAGCGCCTCGAAACTAAAATCAATTTTTGTTTGGTAATGAGCAAGGAGAGTGTAGTAGCGGAAAGCAAGAGGGTGGTATCCTTTTTCAATTAATTCTTTGAGTCGAATAAAACCTTCACCAGACTTTGCCATCTTGTCTTTACCAAAGTTGAGATGCTCGTTGTGCATCCAATAGTAAGCAAGAGGGCTTCCGTTGGCTATCTCTGATTGTGCAATTTCATTGGTGTGGTGTACAGGAATATGGTCAATACCTCCTGTGTGAACGTCGATAGAGTTTCCAAAGAGTGCCTTAATCATGGCAGAACATTCCAAGTGCCAACCAGGGAAACCAACTCCCCAAGGAGATTCCCATTCTTGTTGGCGCTTCTCCTCCTTTTTAGAAAATTTCCATAAAGCAAAATCTGTAATGCTTCTTTTTTGATTGTTTACTGCCACGCGAGCTCCTTCTTGAAGCCCTTTGATATCAAGGTGCGCGAAGTCTCCATATGTATCATCTTTTACTGTGTCGAAATATACTCCATCATCAATGGTGTAGGTGAATCCTTTTTCTTCAAGAGTTTTTATTAAGTTAATTTGTTCTTTTATGTAACCGGTTGCACGAGGAAATTGTGTGTCCTCTGTATTGATATTTAGCAGAGCAAGATTATTTAGAAAATCCTCAGTATAGAAATCAGCTATCTCTTTTGCCGTTTTACCTTCACGTGTAGCACCTTTCTCCATTTTGTCTTCTCCTTCGTCTTGATCAGACGCAAGATGACCCACGTCTGTGATGTTAATGATCTGTTTTACTTTGTAGTTGTTTGCAATAAAAAGTTGGTAAACTAGATCAGCAAAGATAAAACGTCTCATGTTGCCAATATGTTGGAAATTATATACGGTTGGTCCGCAATGGTAGATAGAAACCTCTCCCGTCTTGATTGGGGTGAATATTTCCTTCTCTCTTGATTTGGTGTTGAAAATCTGAATATCCATGTCGATATCATAGCAGAAAATTGAAAATATTGGCTAAATCAGGTAGTATGCCTCATATCATAAAGAGATAAGATAGGCCGTTGTAGCTCAGTTGGTAGAGCATTTCCATGGTAAGGAAAAGGTCCCCAGTTCGATTCTGGGCAACGGCTCAATGAACAATTGGAAAAATATAAATAAGAGAGAAATTATAGAGAACGTGCTCGGTCTCGTTTTTGTTATTGCTATTCTCTTTTTTGTTTTTAATTATCTTGATATAAAGAACATTCAACAGGAAGTAAATCAGTGGGGAATCTGGGCACCAATTGTTTTTATACTTGCAAAGGCATCCACCATTATCTTTGCACCACTTTCAGGTTCTCCTCTCTATCCTATTTCAGGCGCAGTTTTTGGTTTTACTGAAGGGTTTATTATTATGTTGCTTGGAGATATTCTTGGTGGAAGCGTGGCATTCTTTTTGAGTCGACGTTTTGGTCGTAGGGTTGTTGATCGTTTCGTGGGAAAAGATAATCAGATTATTGAGAAAGCTCTTGGTATGATTAGTTCCATCAAAGGCTTCCTTGTGGCACGTCTATGTTTCGCGGCGCTTCCTGAGGTACCTTGTTATGCTGCCGGGCTTACCAAGATGAAGTTTCTCCCGTTTCTTATTATCCATATCGCTGTAGACATTATCCCTGTTGCTGTTCTTGTTGGTTCTGGATCGCTTTTCTCTTTTGCTAATAATTCTATTGCTCAAATTGCTATTCTTACACTTGGTATGTTTATGGCGGGCATAGGAGGTGTTGTGTTCTTCTTTCTCTCGCAGAAAGTAATGAAGTGATTTGCCAAAGTAACTCAGTCGGTAGAGTAACCCCTTCGTAAGGGGTAAGCCGCGAGTTCGATTCTCGCCTTTGGCTCAGGAAAAACTGGTACAATTATATTTATACAAACAATGTCACCATACGAACAACGAATAAAAGAAATAGAAGACACGATGCTTGATCCGACTTTTTGGGTGGACAAGGACAAAGCGCAGGAATTAGTGAGGGAATTGAACGACCTCAAGCGCACCGGTGATCCGGAAAAACGCTATGACAAAGGTAACGCAGTCTTTACTCTATTTGCCGGTGCGGGTGGTGACGATGCAGAAGATTGGGCGCGGATGCTGTTTGATATGTACTCAAAATATATTGAGAAGCGCGGATGGAAAACAATTCTCCTCGATGAGAATCAGAATGATCACAACGGTATTCGAAATGTCGTATTCGAAATATCCGGCAAGAATGCCTATGGCGAACTGAAAGGAGAATCTGGTGTACAC
>CAYQLE010000032.1:6655-7696 GCA_964418265.1 uncultured Candidatus Saccharibacteria bacterium | reverse complement strand
TTCATACATATGATGTTATCATGTTTACCATTTATTAGAAATAGTACCCAAACCAGATAAACGGCTTCAATTAGGGTTACTTTGAGTTTTATTAATTACCTTTGTTGCTACGGGACTAGGACCCTCTCCTTACAGGAGCAGTACACCTTTTGGATAACTTACTTCGCCAAAGCTCTCATAAATTATACTCAAAAGGTCTTCTCGTCCTAGGTGGAGACATTCTAATGTCTCCTTCCCGTAGCACCTCGCTACGCTCGTTGCTACGGGACTAGGACTCGAACCTAGATAGGCGGCACCAAAAGCCGCAGTCCTACCATTAGACGATCCCGTAATGTGACTAATTTAGCATAATTACTGCAAAATTTCTACAGCTACAATTTCCAACGGAAGCTCCGGAATTGGACTTGTCTTCACCCTTCCATACGCATCAAGAAGTTTGACGAGAGTCGCAGACGAGATAATGGAAGACTTGGCTTTTACGAGAGTTTGGAGGGTGTCATATGTTTTCTCACTAAGTTCAGTAGACAAGGTGTCCGCAGATGAAGGAGATATAGCAAGTAAGAGGAGAGCACGGAATCGCTCAATGATGAGTTCGAAGGCTTTGGTGGTGTCGGCGCCGGAGGCGCCGAGAGTTCGGACTGCTGTGAGGCATGCTTCCACATCTTTGTTCGCCAGACCACTTACATATGCAAGCAAGAGCTCTTCCTTCGGTGCCCCAAGGATCTCTTCTGCTTCTGCAAGTGTTATCTTAGTATCCTTCTTCCCATCAGTCTTTGAGCCAATCAACTTCTCAAGTGTTCCATACGCATCACGAAACGCCCCATCACCAAAAAGTGCAATAAGATCAGCCACACCTTCTTCAAGCTTCACCCCTTCATTCTTCCCTGCACGCTCTATCACCTCACGAAGCATGACACGACTTGGCTTCTTGAATACAAAACTTTGACATCGAGACAAAATAGTTTCAGGTACCTTTTCAAGTTCAGTAGTAGCGAGTATGAAAATAACATGAGAAGGTGGTTCTTCGAGCGTCTTTAAGAA
>CAYQLE010000032.1:0-6645 GCA_964418265.1 uncultured Candidatus Saccharibacteria bacterium | reverse complement strand
ATGCATTCCACGCAGCCTTCGAGAACATATGCACCTCATCAAGAATATATACTTTGTATTGAGAACGGAAAGGAAGTGTAAACACCGCTTCAGCCAATTCACGAATCTCGTCGACTCCGTTATTACTCGCTGCATCCACTTCATATATATCATCCTCTGCAGTACCAAGCTCACGAGCAAAGATGCGGGCAATAGAAGTCTTACCAGTTCCACGAGAACCTGAGAAGAGGTATGCATGAGAAACGGTCTCGCTCGTAATTGCTCCCTGAAGAGCTTTCACTACATGGTCTTGTCCTGACACTTCACCAAATGACTGAGGTCGGTACTTTCGGTAGAGAGATTGATGTGACATGTAAAGATTGTATCAAAAAAAGTGTAGACGGGCATCTTCTGCATCACAATGTCAACCTGTCGTAATAAAACCCTCCTCTTTGAGGATTTCTGCCACTCTTTTAGCTGAATCTGCATCCATGAGCTTCATGCGGAGTTCTTTGGCACCGTCGAAACCGTTCACATACGCCTTGTAGTGCTTCTTCATGAGAGCAAAACTCTTCAAATCACCGAGCAGTTCTTCAAAAAGATTAGTATGTTCGAGCATGACAGCAAGCTTCTCTTCTGTTGTTGGAATAGTTCCACTAAAAAGCCAAGGGTTTCCAAAAATAGCGCGTCCAATCATGGCCCCGTCGGCGCCGGAGGCGCCGACTCGTTCTCTTGCATCTTTAATGTCAATAAGATCTCCATTTCCAAGAATGAGTGTTTTAGTCTTTCTATCTTTCTGCACTTCATCACGAATAGCAACTACCTCACTCACGTGCTCCCAACGAGCAGGAACTTTCGACATCTCCTTCATGGTTCGTGCATGAATAGTGAGGGCGTCAATGTCTTCTTGTAGAAGCTCGGTCACCCATCCTTTTAGCTCTTCACTCTTACTGTGACCAATACGAGTCTTCACAGAAATTCCAATCATTGGTTTTCCAAGCCTGTCTGCTTCTTCTTGCGCTCCACGACGAAGTGCTTGAATGAGCTCTCGTGCAAGTGCGGGGTTCTTAATAAGCCCTGCTCCTGCACCTTGTTTCATCACTGACTTGTCAGGACACCCCATGTTAATGTCAGCCCCATCGAAACCAAGCTGGACCGCAAGTTTACCCGCTTCATACATCGTAGTAGGGTTTGATCCAAAAAACTGCGCAACGATAGGGCGTTCAGACTCGTCATATATAAGACTTCGCTTGAGCTTTGCTTTCCCTTCTTCAGGAGCAAGAGCGAGACCGTCTGCAGACACAAACTCGGTCCATGTCACATCAGGCTTACCATACTTTGCTATGACACGCCGAAAAGAAGCATCAGTGACGTCAGCCATTGGCGCAAGAACTAATATAGAAGCTTTTAAATTTTGCCAAAAAGTCATTTGGCTATTTAAGCATTAAGCTCGACCTCGGGCAAACTCTAGACGCTGTACACGAGGGTCAAGGTTGTCATACACTTTGTTTCCAAGGTGATGGAAGATGTCTCCCATATCTTTGAAGCTGTTGGTCATTTCTGTACGAAGTTCGATCATTTCTGTATGCAAATTATCTATACGATCATCAAGACATATAATATCTTTTCGTAATTCTTTAATATCTGTATTGTTTTGCTTGACCAAATCAATAACCCCCGACAACTGAGACCTGAACTCCTCAAAAATAATACCTGTATAACGGCCTAACATAATATCCATCTTTGCCTCCACCACTTCCTCAATAATTTGTCTTGTGATAATCTCCATGTGTTTTATATTAATTATAATTCTAACACTACACATTGTAAGAAAAAAAGCCTGAAGAATGCTTGAACATTTCCTAAACTATTTATCAAGTTTTCTCTTAGGTGAACATAACAAAAAAGCTCCTTGCGGAGCTTTTTTGTTTACTTATTTCCAAACTTACTTGATAGTAACTTTTGTATGAGGTTGCTTGTGACCATTCTTCTTGAAGTATCGTGACTTCTGCTTGTACTTGATAACAACAATCTTCTTGTTGCGACCCTGTTCTTCGAAATCTGCTTCTACTGTGGCACCTTCAATAAAAGGAGCACCGACAGTCACCTTGCCACCAACACTAGTAAGGAGAACTTCGTTGAAAACAACCTTGTCTCCCTTAGTAAAATCACCGTCAAGCTTCTCTACTTTGAGAGAATCTCCGGCTTTCACCACATATTGCTTTCCACCTGTTTTTATAACGCTAAAATCCATAGTTCAGCTATCCTACACTATGTTTTCAACAATATCAAGAGGTACTGCCTGTTAGAGATTTTTGAACAAGAGTCTGAAAATTTTCTTTTGAAATTCAGCAATTTGGGGGTTTTTAATGGTAATAGTAGTCTTAGAGTTGTAATCGATAAAAGCAACCTTATCCCCATACACCACCTGAGACACGTCGTAATCAAAAATATCGGAATCAGCAGGGATAGCCTTCACCGTACGTCCTAAACGGGCATTAGTAGTCTTTTTTGAGGACTCATTAGTGATGATCAAACGTTCAAGACCTTTCTTATCGCGTAATTCTCGATAATCCTTAGGTATGTATTTCTTTCTATTAAGAGTAAGTGCTGAGCTGTATCGGTAATATGTGTCGTTTTTCTTAAGACTGTAAACGATATCAGAAAACACACCTCTGATAGCAACATCCCCCTCGGAAAAAGTAACTTCAGGCTTTTTACCTCGAGTCTCGTACGCTTCATACAAGTTAAGTATTTCTTTATTAAATTCTTCTTCAAGTGAAGTGAAGAGTCGTTCAATTTTGTCAGGAGACTCAGCGACATACTTCTTTGTTTTTCCTTTTGGCATAACTGAAACCAATTCCTTCTGTATAAGAACGGGGAGTATACCGTATACTTTCGGACGATGAAGAGAGGTCATGCGAATAATATCGGAAATAGATGACGGTCCATGAACCAAAAGAGCTGAATATACAGCACTTTCCTCTGGAGAGAAGCCAATTTTTTCCAATATCCCTTTGTTAGTTTTTTTCTTCATTATTTTGTACTAAATTAGTACAAAATAATATACCGTATATGTGCTTATAAATCAAGATTTTTTGGCTACCTCTACTTTTAGTGTGCATATTATGTATTTATTTAAGCAAACAAAAGTTGTACGCGATATGTTGTACATAGAAAAACACCAAATAGAACATCACAAACACATAGCAAAAATCATATGAAAAACCTACCTATCAAAAAAACATGATTGCAATGGTCCGCAAAGCCATTCATATCATCCAAACCGAGTGCCACGAAATCATCGTTGAACACAAAACCGCCCACAACGGCGTCGATGATGACCTTGCCACCAACGGTGACAAAGAAGCTCAGAAAATGTACATCGAAGAAATCCAACGTGACTTCCATGGCTTCGGTATCATTGCCGAAGAAGCAAATCTTCGCGTTGCCTGCACCCTAGATGGAGACACTGCCTACTTCACGCTCGACCAGCTCGACGGGACTAAAGCCTACGAACGTAAACAGAGTCACGGAGTCGGCACCATGCTCGCACTCATTGTAAAAAATGAAATTGTCGCGGCATACGTCGGTGACGTCAATACAAGCGAGATCTACGGTTATTGCTCCGTCGGCATCGACGCGGATAAGGAGGAGGATACTATCCGCTACCGTTTTGGCCGAGCAGTACAACTCACCCCTGAACTCGAGAAAGGTTTGAAGGAGCAGTATTTACTTCTTCGAGACACACCACACACTTTCCCCTATGCAGAAAAGAGGATCACCCTCCCCATCGCATACGGAGGACTGTTCAAGAACCTCGAGATCAGCGGAGGGAGCATCGGTACACACATAGCGCGTTTGTGGAAAGGAGAAGTTGGAGGAGTAGTGCTCAACCCAGGATATAAAACACCTTGGGATGTGGCCCCTGTTATAGGCATCACCCTGCGGCTCGGTTTCAAGTTCTTCAAGATCAATCCGGTCACCGGCGAACTTGAGGAATATGTACCGACACCAAACACAGAAATATTCCACAACCCATACTACGAGCTCGTCATTCACGAGAAGCATGTACCCGAACTCAAAGCGTGGTTTGTACAAGCCAAACACAAGTAATGAAAATCTGCAATCAAAACGAAAAGATTGGATTCGATCTTGGGAACACGATTTACGCTCGGGAGGAAGAAATAATGTTTCCCTACTTCGATGCGTTTCGTGTGATCAAGCGACTCACAACCGAACGGTTTGGAAGGGAGAGTTATATCGTTTCCAAGGTAACTCCTGAGCAAAAAATAAGAGCAATCATCCACCTAAACCGAACTAAGTTCTATGCAAAAACCGGAATATCTCCGCAACGCGTGGAATTCTGTACGGAGAGGAGTGACAAAGCTCCAATCGCTAAGCGATTAAGCCTTACACACTTCGTCGATGACCGACCCGAAGTGATGGTGTATATGGATTTTGTGCCTCATCGTATTTTGTTTCGGCCTTCCTTGGAAGACATGGAACAATATAAAGGTCAGTTGGACGGGGTAGTCGTCGCTCAAAGCTGGAAGGAAATCGAGAGGTTGTTGTTATAAGTTGCCGGGCGCACAAGTGCGCCCGGCTTTTTTATTATTTTTTTCCTTTCTCCTTTTTATTTCTCGTCATTATCGGGTTTGTCGAGCAACGGCAGGTCAATTTCAAGAGACGACTCGGTGATACGCATGATGTCCTTGTCTATTTTCTTAAACTCCTTTGAAGAGAAGTTGAATTGGTTGATAACCGTCCCGAGCGAAGCACCAAGCTTGCCGTGATAGTCGGCGTAGCTCTTGAGGTGCTTCTGTAAGTCTTCTACATTCTTACGAATCTCTTTGGCTGATTCCTCAATCTGTAGCGCCTTGAGCCCTTGTAGAACCGTCTGCAAGTATGCCAAAAAAGAAGTCGGTGACACGATGATCACTTTGTATTTCGAAGCGGCACGCTGGATAAGGTTCTCATCATCATCAGTAATTCCTCCGATCTTGTTCACAAGTAAATCATAGTAAATAGCTTCGTGAGGTATAAACATGAACGCAAAGTCCATAGTGTTCTCTGAAGGCTTGATGTACTTTGAAGTCTCGGTGATACGGAGCTTCAAATCATTCACAAACACCTTTTCAAGACGCTCCTTCTCACTTTGGTCTTTGGCTTCCACCAGACGATTGTAGTTCTCGAGCGAGAACTTCGAATCGACAGGAATGATTTTATCTCTCACATACACCACCGCATCCACAATAGTTCCGTCACCAAACATCTTCTGCATTTCATAACTTCCAGGAGGAAGTACATTTTTCAACAACGTCTCTAGGTAATATTCCCCCAGAATTCCCCGCTGTTTTGGATTTTTAAGAATATCTTGAAGAGACTGAAGTTGGTCGGCAAAGCCCACCACCTGCTTGTTGGTCTCATCAAGACGTGTGAGCTTCTCCGTGATGTCTTGAATGATACGGGTTGAATTGTTTGACTGAGAAAGGAGAGTGTTTTGCAAATCTTTTGAAGACTCTCCGAGTTTTGTATCTACTGTGCGCGATAGTTCATTAATTTGTGTGAGAAGTAATTGCATTGCTCCCGCGTCTTCAGTATTGGCTTTCGCGGGCTTCCGCATGAGTAACACCGCAAGCACCACTAAAATAAGAACAAGAAGAACGATGATAAGTATTGTTTCCATGTACACCATAATACAAGAAAATGGGGTCAGGAGCTATTTCTAGGTCGAAAACTAATTTATTATAGACAGACCTCATGAAGAGCGACAGCAAATTCATGGACTGAGTTTTCTAGTAAGAAACAGCTTCTAACCCTATTAAATGGTGCCTGTACACTTTTTCTGCTAACATATTGATATGCACGATCAAATAAAATCATCATTAAAAGAAGCCATGATGGCGAAAGACACTGTTCGTCTTACTGTTATTCGCGGACTCATGACCGCTTTTACCAACGAAGCTATCGTTAAAGGACGCACCCCTCAAGACAAGCTCACCGACGAAGAGGCGCTCGCTGTCATCATCCGTTCAGTGAAGCAAAGAAAAGACTCAATCAAACAGTTTACCGATGCTGGTCGCCCAGAACTTGCCGAAAGCGAACAAGCTGAGCTCACACTCCTTGAAGCATATCTTCCTGCTCAAATGTCAAAACAAGAAATTATTGACTATGTAGCAAAACGTAAATCAGAACTCGGTGTTACTGATGCGTCTCAAAGTATCACCCTCATCAAAGCAGTGATGGGCGAACTAAAAGGCAAAGCAGATGGAAAGGTGGTGAAAGAAGCAATCGACGCAACTCTTGCTTAGTACCTAATAATGTGGTAGTATTTTGTTAGACAAACAACAAAAGGAGTAAATTTGAAAAGTATAAAAAGAAGTAATATTGAAAAAGCAGCTGACATAGCTCTGAAGATTCACAGGAATGAAAGAGTTGAGATGCGTAAAGCTATCGGTCTTATTGCCGATCAAACTGGCTTTTCCAAAACAGCTATCGCTCGAGAACTAAATTGTCGGCGACATCTCGGAGCAAACCGTAAGAAAAGTACCCCTCAGAAACTTGTGCCCCTTCCCTTCGAGGAAGAGATTTTCGCAGAGCTTCTCCTTCAAGACAAGGCTCGAAACAGAGGTCATGCACTCGCTCGAGAAGCTTGGCTCCAAC
>CAYQLE010000031.1:1370-8105 GCA_964418265.1 uncultured Candidatus Saccharibacteria bacterium | reverse complement strand
CTCTTCCCCCACCAATTGTCCGCCCTCCAGAACTCTCGAGAGCTATCGGCCCAATGTCGTCAGACATACCATACTGCGTCACCATGGTGCGAGCAAGTGAGGTCGACACCTGAAGGTCGTTTGAAGAACCTGTGGTAAGGTCACCAAAAATGTTTTTCTCCACCACATACCCTCCAAGTGACACTGCAATATCATCAAGAAACTCATTCTTAGACTGAAGTCTGCGTTCATTGATGGGAAGGTGAAGGGTATAACCCGCAGCTCTTCCTCGAGAAATAATAGACACTTTGTGAACAGGGTCAGCGTACTTGAGTACTGAAGCGATGATAGCGTGCCCCGCTTCGTGGTAGGCCGTCAGTTCTTTCTCTTTTGGTGAAAGAATATGACTAAGACGCTCAGGTCCAAGCATTACCTTCTCTATCGAGCGTATCAAATCAAATTGAGAAACCTGGGTTCTGTTCTCTCGCGCGGTGAGAATAGCTCCTTCGTTCATGAGAGAATATAGGTCGGCTCCAGAGAACCCTGGTGTGCGCTCTGCTATCAATTTCAAATCAACATCTTCTGCGAGAGGTTTGTTCTTAGCATGCACCACAAGAATCTGCTCACGGTCTGCTCGATCAGGAAGGTCGATAGTGACACGACGGTCAAAACGACCCGGACGAAGAAGCGCGGGGTCAAGCACATCAGGACGGTTGGTAGCAGCCATGACGATTACGCCGACATTTGGCTCGAACCCGTCCATCTCCACAAGAATCTGGTTGAGAGTCTGCTCGCGCTCATCATTCCCTCCTCCCATTCCTGTTCCACGGATTCGTCCCACAGCATCGATCTCATCAATAAAAATAATTGCTGGTCCGTTTTGCTTAGCAGTTTTAAAGAGATCTCGCACACGAGAAGCCCCGACTCCCACAAACATTTCCACAAACTCAGACCCTGAGATTGAAAAGAAAGCTACACCCGCTTCTCCAGCCACAGCTCGTGCGAGTAATGTCTTTCCAACTCCCGATGGTCCCATAAGAAGAATACCTTTTGGAATGCGTGCGCCAAGCTCTGCGAACTTATTTGGGTTCTTTAAGAAATCAACAACTTCGCCAAGCTCTATTTTTGCTTCCTTTGCGCCTGCAACATCTTTAAAGGTAACACGGTGAGTCGCATCGTCAGCTGCGGTCATGCGTGCCTTCGACTGCCCGAAAGCCATAGTCTGCATTCCTGCTCCTTTCACTGAACGAGTAAAGTACCAAACAAGGAACACCAACATAAGAAGAGGAAGAAGGAACGGAAGGAGATTTACAATCCAATACGCCACAGCACTTTCGTTCTTAACGCTAATATTAACTTTCTCCAAAGATTCTTTAGTCACACCGTAATTAGTAAGACTTTCTGTCAAAGAAGACTCAAGTTCTTTCTTGGCAGTCTTTTTAGTTCCGTCTGTGTAGGTAAGATCAAGAGTCTGACCCTTCACATCGATAGTAGAGACTGTTCCTGCAGAAATATCGGTTGCAATATTTGAAATACTAATCTCTTCAGGCTTCGAGCTCGTGCTGTCAAACAGCGAATATGCAGAAATGATAATGAGGAAAATAATAAAGGTGGTAAACAATTGAGTGATCCATGAAGAGCGGAACTTCGAAAGCTTTTCTTCTTTTTTACTCTTTTTAGGCTTGTGTTCGGGTTTCTTCTTAGTCATTCGCCCAGTATACAAAAAAATGGGGTGTTGAGCTATTTTTTAAACAATACTCCGGGTGAACACTTTTAGATTTTCGTCCTTTGACCCTCCCGAGGCTTTGCGAGGGAGTGGTGAGGACAAAATCAAAAGTGTTCAGAGGAGGCTTAAAAAATAGCTCAACACCCCATTTTTTGCTACCATTTGGAAATGACACAGCTAGTTAGTAATAAAAAAGTAGGCATGACTTACGAAATAGGAGAGAAGATGATCGCAGGAGTCGAGCTCTTTGGTCATGAGGTAAAATCGCTTCGCAAGAACCAGGGGTCTCTCGAAGGTTCGTATATTATTGTACGTGGTGGCGAAGCATTCCTTATAGGTGCATACATTCCTCCCTACCAAGCGGGCAACATACCGAAAGAATACAACGACCGTCGCAACCGAGTGCTTCTACTCCACAAAAAAGAAATAGTGATGCTTGCTGATATTGAAAATAAAAAAACTCCGCTCATACCTCTTACCTTCATCACAGCAGGAACAAAAATAAAATTAGAGTTCACTATTGCCAAAGGAAAGAAAAAGCACGACAAGCGTCAGAGTATTAAGAAACGCGACCTTGAGCGAGAAACTGGACGAAAATTTAAATAGGGGTGTTGAGCTATTTTTCTTCGGGTACTCATAATTTTCTGCTAAAAATTTGCTCGCTCTCAAGCATTCCGGAAGCTCCTCCTAAAATAAGTAAGTGTATCGGTCGGAAAAATAGCTCAACACCCCTATTCCACCTTGAATGTAACTTTGTAATCGTTTGGCTTGATAGATACAGCTGAACGAGCATCAGGAGATACTGCGACAATAGAAACCTTGTATCCCATGTACTCATAAGGAACTTCGTCTGAAGAAATATTATGTGTCTCTAACTTACCGTCAGTCCCCAGAGTGATGCTGGCGGTCACCGCACCTGCTTCGATACACTGAGCATCTACAGGACAACGATTGTCTTGAATGAGAGCCTTAAACCAAATAGAGAGACCCGAAACTTCTGCTGTTACATCAGGAGCAAGTACCACTTCATTAACCGAAACAGATGCTTGGGCCTCAGAAGTAAAAGAAGGGGTGCTTGTTGTGGTAGTAGCAAAATCCTTCTGCTCTGGAGTCATACTGCTCTGAGAAATTACCACAAAAGAGATAGCTAGAATGAGTAATGCAATTATAAAGAAAATAAATAATTTCATACTGGTAGTATAACGTATTATGATTATTTTTATCAATGGTATAATCACTACATGAACAACTTACGCCACCATAAGCACTTCTCTCTTTTCACCTCTATTTCTCTTTTGTTACTTATTGCTGGTATCGCATACTATATATACCAATACACTGCTACTTCTCGTTTGCTCGAAAGTACTGCGACAGAATTAAGCTCAAATATTGAAATACTTGCAGTACTTGAAAACGACAAAGCACAACTCCTCGAAGAAAATACTAAACTCGGAGGAAACCTTGCAAAGACCATGGAGGAGCGAGACATAATTGAAAAACAAAAAAGAGAGGCAGACGATCAAGCTGATCACTACAAGAAACTCGCAACATATGACAAACAACTCCTTGCGAAATATTCGAAGGTATATTTCTTAAATGAAAACTACGGACCAACAGCTCTTGCTACCATCACACCAAAATACGTTCTTCCTGTAGGCAAAACAAGGTTCTTCTTGGCACCTGCAAATAAATTTCTCAGAAACATGATGGAAGACGCGGAAGAAGACGGAATCAACTTACGTGTTGTGTCTGCATATCGGTCATTCGCCGAACAGCAATCACTCAAGTCTGCATACTCGACACAGTACGGTTCAGGTGCCAACACTTTCTCTGCGGATCAAGGATATTCAGAACACCAGCTCGGTACCACCGTCGACTTCGGTACACCAGAAGTTCCTGGCGCAATGTCTGCTTTTGAGGGTACTACAGCTTTCGCTTGGCTTACTAAAAATGCTCACAAGTACGGCTTCATTATGTCGTACCCTAAGAATAATGCACACTATATATACGAGCCATGGCACTGGCGCTTTGTCGGAGAACTTCTTGCTGAAGATTTGTACAGCGACAAAAATAATTTCTACAATCTTGATCAGCGAGCGATTGATGAATATCTAATTAAAATTTTTGATTAGGGTGGAGATGGACGGAGTCGAACCGTCGTGCAAAAGATACATAAAGCCCAATCTACGACATGTAGTCTACTTGAATATTGTCGGCAACGCGTCTCGAAGTCGACGAAACGACGCGTTGCTTATTTTCTTATCTTAGTCGAGCGGTCGAAAATCCCGCTCGAAGCATTCCCATCTTTATACCGCCCTCATCCTCTCGAGAGAACTAAGAAGAGAGACCGTCGCTAGACGAACGTGCGTTAAGCAGTTCGAGCGTAAGCGAAGGCAAAGTCGTTTACTCCATAATATGGAGAAACTGCAGCTTTAGCCTTTGAAAATGCGTTTGCATTTCAGGGTTCCGGACTTTTAAGGAGTTCCCGGAGCTCCATGTCGCAAGACAATATGGCAATCCTTTGTCGATGCCTTTCATCCCCATTGTTTTAGTTTTCAACGTTCTTACCACTATTCAACCGCTCGCGAATACTAGCATATATGCTACTATTTCTCCATGTCATTTTCTCTATTCACCACCTCCGAAGAAGTCTGGAAATCAGTCATTTCCGACATCCAGAACGCGAAAGAAAGTATTGATGTCGAGTTGTTTATTGTCGACATTGACGACGTTGGCTTATTACTCCTCGACACCCTTCGACAAAAGTCACGGGAAGGGGTGAAGGTTCGCTTGTTTGTTGATGCTGCCGGAAGTTTCGGATTGTATATGTCGAACCTAAGCAATGATTTCGCTCGCGATGGAATACACTTCTCTTTTTTTAACCATATCCTTCCGTGGCTTCCTAAAAATATCAAGGTTTGGTATTTCAGAAACCATCGACGCTCTATCATCATTGATGATTCGATAGTCTATCTCGGAGGAAGCTGCTTCTCTACCGATATGTGTGGCTGGCGCGACTCGATGATTCGACTTGAAGGAATCACAAATATCATCAAGGACATACGGAGTGCGTGCGACCGCATGTGGTTGCTTGCAGACAAATTTAAATTTGGAAAGAGAGACACGCCCGAGACAGATGAGTGGTCCTATCTCACCAACGCCCCTGTTCCCGGTCATCGTTACTTGTATCGTCGATTAATGAAACTCATTCAGCATGCTAAAAAAGAAATATATCTCACCACTCCATACTTCATTCCCGATTCACGACTTATGAGTGCACTTCGCAAAGCATTGAAGCGCGGAGTGTCTGTACACCTTTTAGTTCCAAAATATTCAAACCATCCTTTTGTTGATCATGCGGGAGATTTTCAGAAGGAAGAACTTATTAAGAAAGGTCTGAAGTTATACCGGTACGAAAAAGGAATGATACATGACAAGACTGCAATCTTTGACAATGAATATGGAATTATCGGCACCATGAACCTTGACCACATCGGACTAAGATATAATTTCGAGAACGGACTCATCAGTACCAACTCGGAATTCATCGCTGAACTAAAACGGGTATTTGAAAATGACACCGAAGGACTACAGCCTGTTACGCATGAAGAGTGGGGAAATCGAGGATGGAAGATGAAACTATGCGCTTACCTTATCTGGCCGATTCGAAAACTGCTATAATACAAGGAACTAATTTACACGCATGATATTTGGAACCAAGACAATCTATTTCGTACGCCACGGCCAAAGTGCTAACAATGCCGCGAAAGTTCGCCAAGGTTCGGCAGGAGGACTCAGTGATGAAGGAGAGAAACAAGCACTTTTTACAGGTGAACGTCTCAAAAATAATAAGATTGAAATAACTCTTTCAAGTCCCTATGAACGTGCCCAAGATACTGCGGGTATTATTAATAAATACCTCCACACTCAAACAGAAACAACTTCCCTCCTTGCCGAGCGACGCAACCCTTCAGAAGTAATTGGTAAGGATGCAGACTCCGAAGAAGTAACTAGAATAATGGACGTCATTGACCGAAGCTTTCATGATGACGAATACCACTACTCTGATGAAGAAAACTTTACTGAACTAAAATCCCGCGCACGAGAACTTCTCACTCTTCTGGAACATCGTCCTGAAAAACACATTCTCTGTGTCTCTCACCGCATCTTTCTTAAGATGGTCTTTGCCCTTATTGAGCAAGGAGACTCTCTCACCTCCCACGACTTCGTGAAGCTCGACTTCTATAACAAAGTTGAAAACACTGCCGTAGCAGTCTGTACCTACAAACTCCTTAATAAATGGTTGAAGAAAAAAGAATGGAATATTCTTGCGTTCAATGACTACGGCAGGATTGTGGAATAAATAGCAGTCAGGAGCTATTTCCCCTATTTCCCCTATTTCTCCTTGCATATTGACCTTTTTTTGTGGTACAGTAGCACTCGTCTACCAATAAATAACCGTTAATTTTTTACCTTGGCTACACCACATACACGAATAAACCACCAAATTACAGCATCTGAAGTTCGCCTTATCGGCGCCGAAGGAGAAAACGTCGGAGTTGTCTCCCTTGGAGAAGCACTCAAGATGGCACACGAGGCAGAACTCGACCTTATCGAGATCTCCCCAAAAGCCCTTCCTCCGGTTGCAAAAATCATGGATTATGGTAAATTCCAGTACGACGAGAACAAAAGACTAAAGACGTCAAAAGCTCGAGTTCAGACCACTGAAGTCAAGAGTTTACAGGTTAAAATAGGTACAGGCGAGCATGATCTAGGCCTCAAGGCCAAGAAAGCTGGCGAATGGCTTAAAGAAGGACATAAGATAAAGATTGATCTTTTCCTCCCCGGTAGAGCCAAGTACCTAGATGCCAACTTCCTCAAAGAGAGACTCCAACGAATGCTCAATCTCATCCCCATCGAGTTCAAACAAGAAGAAATCAAGAAAAGCCCCAAAGGCTTCACCACAGTCATCGAAAAGGCATAAGCCATTAACAAAAAACAATGAAAACAAACAAGTCATACAACAAAAG
>CAYQLE010000031.1:0-1360 GCA_964418265.1 uncultured Candidatus Saccharibacteria bacterium | reverse complement strand
AACTTATTCCGATAGACATAAAGTCGGATGAGCCAAAGAAAAGCCCTAAAGGTCTTAGCGTCGTTATCGAAAAATCATGAAAACAAACAAATCATATTCAAAAAGATTGAAGGTAAGCAAGAACGGCAAAGTGACTTCCCGAAAGCCTGGCCAAAACCACTTCAACGCCAAGGAATCAGGACGAAGCCAAATTGCAAAGTCTCGAGAAATCTCTTTTACTATGAGCAACAAGTACAAGTCACGTTTTCTTGTTAATGTCAGCAAATAATTAATTTAATACACCACCATGACACGAGTAAAAAAAGGAGCAAATGCACTTAAGAGCCGACGAAACATCCTCAAACAGGTAAAAGGATACCGTTTTGGACGTTCAACAAAGAAGCGTGAAGCTCTTACCGCTATCGCCAAGGCCGGAGAGAGCGCATTCGCACACAGACGAGACAAGAAGAACGACATGCGTTCTCTTTGGACTGTTCGTCTAAACGCAGCTCTTCGTCCTCACGGAATTTCATATAGCAAATTTATTGGAGCTTGCAAGAAGGCAAACATTGAGCTTGACCGAAAGGTTCTCTCTCAGATTGCTCTTGATGCTCCTGAAGTATTCGAGGCTATCGTTTCAAAGGTAAAGTAAAAGTGTCAAAGGGCACCTTTGACACCAAAAACTCCCCAATCGGGGAGTTTTTTACTTACTTTCCTAATTTGAAAAGCTTCTTAAATTATTCTTATCAAGAGCCACTAACTCAAGAACTTTTTTAACTAGTTCCTTGGGTTCATCACCAAAAATTACTTTTTTGTTGATCTTATGACTCTTGTCAATGATCATCTTAATCACCTCATCAGTTTCCCAATCACCCCTTAGAATTCCAATGGGCTTGCCGTCCTCGTAAGCAACGGTAAACTCGTGGATAGTTCCAATACGTCCTGGACCAATAATCACCGCATCACATGAACGAGTAAGGAGAAGATCTCGTCCGGTGTACCCAAAACCGGTGTATACAATAATATCCATATAATCGACAGGGAGCTTGTAACCTTCCACATGCTCTCGCTCAGAATATGCAGGAGAGAAGCCGATAGAAATACCCCCTTCTTCTTTTGCCCCCATGGCAGCCCATAGTGGAAAACCGGTTGTTGCTCCTGTAACGAGAGTTGCGCCGTGTCGAACCACTTCTCTTCCAAGTTCTTTAGCTGTTTCGTAATCTGCTTCCGGCAAGAAACTCATATCAGCAGTACCTGACACACAAATTTTAATTTTATTTGCCCCGTGTTTTTCGTTGTTGTTCATTTTGTTTATTGTAGCAATAAATGGGGTCAGGAGCTATTTAACACTCGAGCGTCACGCTTTCCCCTTGCTTCGGAG
>CAYQLE010000030.1:0-8280 GCA_964418265.1 uncultured Candidatus Saccharibacteria bacterium | reverse complement strand
TATTGAATGTATCATTTTTTAATTCAGTTTATTTTTAAGTGTCAAAGATGCCCTTTGACATTATCTCTTACAACGTATCAAGTGCTCGTAAAATTCCGATAAACTCATCAGACATTAGGCTCGACCGTCCAACAAGTAGGCCGTCTACATCTCCCCCTTTTACTAATTCATTGGCGTTCGCGGAGGTCACTGAACCTCCGTACAAAATTGGTACTTCGAACGCTTTGTTTTTACCGTACAGATCCGCGAGCACTTTACGAATAAAAATATTTCGCTGGTGAATAGTATGTGAAGTCACAGGTTCTGAAGCACCCACCGCAAAGACTGGTTCATAAGCAATTATGACCTTATTAATATTCGTAGAGGAAATTCCCGCCAAACTTTTAATAAGCTGATTTTTGATATAAAGGAGATAATCCCCGCGAGCATCATCACTCAGTTCCCCAATACACACCACAGGAATAATCCCTTCGTTGATAAGTAATAATGCTTTTTTTGAAACTAAATCATCCGTCTCTCCCATTGCTCGACGTTCTGAATGACCCACAATACAATAAGAAACACCAATACTTTTTAACATCGAGGCAGAGAGCTCGCCTGTGTGGGCACCCGACTTCTCACTTGATACGTCTTGCGCACCGTATGCCATTTTACGAGAAGCAGTCTTTCCTCGAAGTGTTGATATGTATAAAGAAGAAGGACAAACTATAGGAATAGTCTTTTTTACTTTTACTAGTCGCTTCTTGATATTGTCATGCAACACCTTAGCGTTCTTGAGTGTGTCAGGATTCATCTTCCAGTTTCCAATCACAATCTTTCGTTTCTTCATGCCATCAGTATAACAATAAATTGGGGTCAGGAGCTATTTTATAAAATAGCTCCTGACCCCAATTAACCCCAATTAAATTTCTTGCCATTCATCAACTACCCAAGTCCCTCCTGGACCACTACTGAAATTAACATTAATAAGTCCTGTTTCGTAAATTAGTGTTGTGCCACCAGACAACGTCATGTAGTTTGCTACCGCAGCTTTGGCACTTGCTCCTCCATTAAAGCGAATACCTCCGTCTTGCGCTACCAGAACCACTGAACCTACTCCTCCTGAAACATCTATAGCGTAATTGTTGCCACAACTTATCCCTGTTGAACAGAGTGTGTTAGTAGATACTAAGAATGCATAGCTTCCTGTTTGTCCATTACCCGTAACATATGCTCCCCCTCCAAGGTCAGTAGTACCATCCACCACGATTACCCCCGCAGTAGTGCCATACGAACTCCCAAGTTGGATTCTACCTGATCCATTCATATCAATGTCCCCAGTTACGTACAATGTACCATTAATGGTAAGTATTGCACCCGAACCCACCGTCAAATCACCATTGATACGCATATTTCCCGATGTTGAAGTGGAAGTATTGCTTCCGAGTATCCAACTACTATTTCTCACATTACCGGCAGACGCTTCATTTTTCCATCCTTCAATCTGTGAATCAGAAATTGGATATGCATTAGGTGCAGGATCTGATTGCGAAGTGTTGCATATTTTGTTGTTACCAGTACCCGATTGGCAGAACAAGCTACCGTTTATCGTCGCATTGGTAACGGAGTGCGCATGTGCGCTTCCCCCTATGGTTGGACCGTTGTTCGGATCAGTACCACTAATGAGTCCGTTATCTCCTCCAAGATATATATAGAAATACCCATCCAAACTAGCAGGTGATGTGGTAGTCCAGCTTCCACCAGACTTTCCTTTCATCATACTTCCTCCTGCGTATCCATTCGCATTTCCTCCCCATTGATAATAAGTGTTTGGATCATTCCCGTATGGTGATGTATCTACGACAAGCCAGTAAGTTGTATCTGGAGTTAGAGAAACACTAGAACCAGAGCTGTTTACGGGATTAGTTGCCACCCACCCGTACGAGCTGGTGATTTGTGCAGTACTTATAGAACCAGAAGCAAGTGTGGTACCAGATGGCGCCCCTAAATTGTTGGTAGTAATGCGCACAGTGATATTAGGAAGTGAGCTGTTTTGTCTCATATAGAGCCACACTTCAGTCAATGGACTTGTAGTTGATACTGTAAACGACTGAGCGAAATCTTCGGTGGCAGAGCTAGTTGCCATAGTAATATCGTAAGTAGGCGTGCTTGAACCTGCATTTACTTGATCAGTCACAGCACTTGAACGATTGGCGGACATTGCGGTGCCAGTTATCGAAGTTCCTCCTGTTCCTATAATATCTCCATTTGAATATACATTTCCTTGAATACTTGCCCCCCCTGAAAGAGATAATCCTCCATTCCCTGTCTGAAGACCATAACTAAACGAAGCGCCGACATCTTGAGAAAATGTAGAAGAGACGGTGCGAGTGAAGCGATTGTATGCAGTAGCTTCGGAAATGATTCGTTTGGTATTACCGATATCAATTACCGTTGCGCTTGAAGTTGCATTGTTGAGAGCGAGCGTAAGTGTAGAAGGAAGCGCTCTTCCCTGATTAAGTCGGTAGTGAGCATCATTGTTAAGTGCTTCGGCTGTTATATAACCTTGTGTAGATTTAACGTAGTTTCCGCTCGCGCGTACCTGTTCTGCTATAGGACTCGCAAGGGCCATCATCATTGAAAGTGTAATGAGAAGGAAAAAGATAACTGCTCCAATGACTACCTGTCCGCCTTGTGTAGATGGGCATCTTCTACATTTATTTGTTGTGATTTTATTTTTATTTTTCATTTTTCATTGTGTCGAAATGTCAAAGGGCACCTTTGACATTTAATAGGACCCTCGAAGCATTACCGTGTTATAAAAATTCTTATTCTCAATAGCCATCTCAATCTTCACACCCTCAGAATTACCCGTAGCAATGCGACGGAATGTAAGTATGCCAACTTGAATATTACTTGTGGTGAGCGCTCCCTGACTTACATTGTTCTGTTCCATCATAATCTTACCATCCAAAAGGAAGAACTCTGCTCCGGTATCAAGAAGGAGTGAGCCTGATGGAGTATTGTATGAAGTTCCTGATCCATTGATAGTGTTTGCTTGGCGTATCTCTCGAGACATGCGGTCCATCGCAGCAAGCGCCGACATTTGTGCGTTCTTTACATCCTTAATATAGCGATATGACGAAGAAAGAATAAAAACTGAATTAATAATCGCGCCCAAAAGTATTACGAAGAGAGATGCATAAACAACTGTCTCAACAAGAGTAAATCCTTTTTTGTGTAGATTTTTCATAATTAATTATCAAATATATTAAATACGTATGTTTGCAAAGTATGAGTAGAAGTTGCATTGTTGTTTTGCCAAGACACCATCACAGTTGCCTTCTTAGTGTCTGCGTCAAGTGTCCCCGAAGAAGCAATGTTGTATGCACCATCACGATACACATCTTCTATCTGCACAGTACGGTAGAAACGAGAGTCAATAATAGTAGTTGTTGTGGTTGCTCCGTATGCTTCGGTATTTTGTGCATACACCAAATAATATTTTGGTACTGATGAGAGATTTCCAATATTAGTAGAATATCCTCCATCTCGCATAGAGTGAAGTGCTTCAATGCCCTCTTCTGCAAGGAAAGCAGCCTGCAATTTGGGAAGAGATTGTAAAGAAAGAGAAGAAAGGTTTGCATACACACCAAGTACCGCAACAAATGAAGAAGCAATAATTGCTGCCGCAACTAATATCTCGACTAATGCTACTCCTTTATTATATTTTTTTCTCATTGGATTTCAGCAAGCCCTGTCGCTTGTATGAGGATGGTCTTAGTTGTCGATGCTCCCTTTTTACTTGTAAAAATAATACTTCCTGTCGCAGACGGCGTACCTGTAATACGGCTAAAATAAAGCTCACTTGCTCCGCCTGTCAGAGAAGTACTCGCCACTGAGTCGTGAAAATCATAAGTAATAACATTGCTTCCTGAAGCAAAAGAGTTTCCCTGAAAGAAACTAAGAGAGCTTGTGGCAACACGAACACCAAAAGTTGCATTGTCTTGCGAAGCGACTGTCTGGGCACGCGCTTTAGCAATGTATGAAAGAGAAATCTCGGCTTCCTTCTCGACTGAGACAGTTCGAAGCTTGCTTGAAAATGCTTCAAATGTAATACCGGCAAGAAAGACTATGATTGCCAACACAATAAGCAACTCCATGAGAGTAAACCCTCGTGAATATGAAATCTTCATACAAATAGTATATCAAATAAATAGCTCCTGACCCCATTTATTACAGATCGTTCATCACTGAATACATCGGAGAGATCATTGATATAGCGAAGAACCCTACTCCGATACCAATAACAATCATGAGTACCGGCTCAATGATAGTCGACATATCTTTGGTCTTCTGCTCCACTTCCTGCTCATAAAAATCCGCGACCCCAGAGAGCATGTGTCCGAGCTCCCCTGTCTCTTCACCCACACTTGCCATCTCACCTACGAAGATCGGATACAATCTCTCATTCTCAAGAAATACGCCTGACAAAGGAAGTCCTTTTTCTACACGAAGAGCCGCTTGTTCAAGTACTTTCTTATAATAAGAGTTTTGAAGTACCTCACCTGTAATACTAATAGCAAGAACCAAATCTACCCCCGAAGAAAGGAGAGATGAGAGAGTGCGAGCAGTACGGGCTGAATTAGTTTCTTTGATAATAAGGCCGACAACAGGTAAACGGAGAACGCAGTAGTCAAAAGCTTTCTTACCAAAGGGTGTGCGGAGGGAATAGTAGAAAGCGGTAACAGAACCCACGATAGCTAGGAAAGCCAAGATGTAATGATGTTGAAATATTCCAGACAACCAGATAACGAACTTGGTACTGGTGGGAAGTTCACTTCCAAGCTCGGCAAACGTCTCGACGAGGCGAGGCACCACGAAAGTAAGCATGAGGATTCCAATAACTATCATAAGGGAAATAATCACTCCTGGGTACACCATAGCCCCTTTCACTTTCTTTTGTATGAGATATGTTTTCTCCAATTGATCCGCTATTTGTTTGAGAGATGAAGCAAGGTTACCTGACTCTTCACCTGCCTTGCTCATAGAAACAAAAAGAGAACCGAATACATCTGGAAACTTAGCAAGAGCTTCATGAAAAGATTTACCCTCGCTAATAAATCGGTTGAGCTCTGAGAAGATGTGCTTGAGCTTTTTTTTCTTGGTCTGTCTCTCCATTACTTGAAGTGCACGGGAAAGCGCAAGACCGGCACTAATCATCCCTCCAAGATTACGAGCAAAGATTATTTTCTCATGCATGTTCACCCCACCAAAAAAGGCAGGCACGTGAAGTACTCCAGAAAGCACGCCTTTTTTCATTTCATTACAAGAAAGAACAGTTTCGCCTTCTTTGCGTAAGTCACGAAACAAAGCAAATTTGTCATTTGCTTCGCGCTCACCTTGATACGTTTCTCCACTCACTTTTTTGGCTTTGTAACTAAATTGCATTGCAATTAGTATATCATTTTAGTCGTTGTAGTGATCTTGAAGCTTTGGTCGTTCTTCTATAGTATCGTCAATGAGGTGTGAGGTATCAGTAATTCTTCGTGG
Source organism: uncultured Candidatus Saccharibacteria bacterium (assembly GCA_964418265.1). Lineage (GTDB taxonomy): Bacteria > Patescibacteriota > Minisyncoccia > Phycocordibacterales > CALRBL01 > CALRBL01. Next base: position 2,748 of record CAYQLE010000030.1, on the reverse strand, counting down.
CGGATTCTCGATGTGTGGGTGACGAGGAGAAACAATTGGTCGAAGCTTGTCGGCGCCAATAACATTAGGGGTAGAAACAAAGGTGTGGGCAGGCTGTATGATGGGGGTCGGCACTGCAATAACCTCCTCCTGCTCAACAACTAATTCATCATTAGTTACAGCAAGGTACTCTATAACAGGCTTAAGTAGATAGTCTGTGACATCAAGGGATAGGTTAGCTGCCACCTCAGGAGAAAGACCAATCTCTTCAAAAAGAACATGGAGATTGTCCACCGACTCGAGTGCCATAAGAACAAACAATACAATATGTTCGACTGAAGATGAAATCTCTTCGTCAAAACGATATTTGCGAAACACTAAAGACATTTTTCGAGATAGTTCTTCGGAAGCGATGTATTTAGCTAGTTCTTCAGGAAGAATTTTTACTCGCTCAGATAGTATATTGTTTAAGTTTGTATACATAAATTATTTCTTATCTTCTTTCTTATCTTCTTTCTTATCTGATGATGCCGACTCTTTTTTCTCCTTTTTATCTCCTGTGCCAAACTCCTTTTCATAGACCTCCGCGAACGCTTCAAAAGCTTTATCTTTTTTTGATTTTCCTTTTTCTTTAATAATATCTTGTACCATTGCCATTTTTGAAGTAGTCATACCCTTAGAAGCGAACCATTTATCTAAGTCACTAGCGGTCGCATACGATCCACCTCGCGATTCCCCCTTTCTTTTTACTTCTTTAATTTTAGATACAATATTCATATCAATATGCTCTTGAATCTTACTAGCACTCTTATTTTCTAAACTGATTCCTTCGACATCCTTTGTGTTTTTTGCGTACTCTATTGCCGCATGACTATTTGCATCAGATCTCATTTTTGCAACAACTTTTGCATTTACAGAATTACTAGCTTTTGCATCGTAATCACTATTAATTAAACCTAAAGAACTCTTTGCTTCCTTAATAATATTTTCTTGTTTGTTATATGCACTTATAGTATCCTGCTGTGCACCTATTTTTGCATCAACATCCATCTCCAACTGAGCTTTCTGTACTTTTATTTTCTCAGCTCCTGATTGGATAGCTTCAATTTCTTTCATTTTCTCAGTTTTCTCCTCATCGTTCGAAAGCTCAGACCACTCCTTGTATTTCGCAGCAATCTGGTTGCGGATGTCAATTTCTTGTTTATTTAGAGGACCAAGTGCTGCTTTTTTTGTCTCTTCAAGACTTATAATGGTTTGTTCGGCTGTTTCTTTCTTTGTTTTAAGATCACCTCTGTTAATTTCTTCTTCTGCTTTTTCTTTAGAAGAGATAAGTGACCCTGCCTGAACATCAGTAGCTATTTTCTTCTCCGCCTCTAATGCATTAATATTCATTTGTTCCTTAATTGTTTGACTCTTAACTCTTTTTTGCTGATCCTCCCACCCCTTCTGTGAATCCTTGAATGATTTGGCATAGCCACCTTTCCCGCCAACCTCACCCAAACCCCCAGCAAGTTTTCCAAAACCACCTATTCCTCGCATATCCATACTTCCTTCAGAGGCGGTCTTGAGCCCCTTTTCCAAGCGACGACCAACCAAACCACCAAAACCTTTTGACGCTGCGAGTTTTTTTACTGAATCACTTTCCTGAAGAGCTTTCACACCACGTCCAATGGTTTGCCTCGTCAAAAATGCTCCCGATCCAAACGCCGCTTTGCCAGCCACGTTACGAGCAAAATCTCCTCCGTGTGCACCCATTTTCTGAGATATCACAAGAGCTCCGAGCATAAGGCCAATGAGGATGACGAAGTTGAACAATGTACCTATTGCATCAGAATTACCTTTAAGTACTTGACCGAAACTCATTTCTGTAGTTCTTCCTGTAATAACCTGCAGTACCATCAGCATGAGGAGTAGAAAGATAGCAGGAAAGAAAGTTTGGTTTATTAGACTACTAAACCACGTAGAAAAATGCTTTTGCGTCTGTGGAAGAATGTTAGCCGCAAAGGCAAGAGGAGACAGTATCATGAGATAAATAAGCGTCACTGTACGAATCAAGAAAAGAATTGCTCCAACTAGAAAAACAAAAGCTGTTACTAGAATAAAGATGGAGCCTCCTACTGCGATAATTAAAATATTAACACCTGTCATAGCATTGCCAACAAGAGCATCGGCTAATGCTTGACCCTGTAGATTACTAGGAGCCTTGTTTCGTGATTCATAAATAGTAGTAAGTCCGAGACCTTTAATAACAGCAGCTGAAATACCTTGGTCGGCTCCTTTTTTTGCATCCTCTTCAGGATTATTCGTGGTTGCCTCACCCTTTACTCCCATTTTCTGGTATATACTCAGTGCGAGAATATTTCCCGAATCTATTATGACTCGCGTAAAAAACAAGCTGAAGTTAAGAACAAGGGCAATCATAACTACTCGGACGAGTAGCTTTTGGGTATTTGCGGTACTTGCTTGAACTATAGTACTAATAGCGATATACAGAAGAATAAAAATAAAACCAATGTTCGCAACATCTCTAAAAATTTTCCACCCAACATCCACAATTGGCATACCCTCTAAGAATTTACCGAAATTGAGGCTGTAATTGAGAGTAATATTAAAGAGCGCTACCGCAGCCCACAGCATCCAGCTCGATAGCCAAAGTATGAAGTTTGCAATAAAAGGGGCAATTACCTCTAGTGTCCATTTTTGGAGATCGTTCAATACGTTTCCCACGGCATCAGCTGCCCCTTTCTGAAGTTGGCGATTCAATTCATT
>CAYQLE010000029.1:0-8402 GCA_964418265.1 uncultured Candidatus Saccharibacteria bacterium | reverse complement strand
TTTTCAGATTTTCAGTAGGCTTTGAAGATCCTGAGGATATAATTTATGGATTAGAGAGAGGATTAAAAATCCTAAAATAGGTTCTAACAGCGTCAATAGTTCTCCACACAAAGAAAAAACCGCCTGTAGGCGGTTTTTTTTACCCTAGCTTCTTGATAGAAGCGGCTAGTCGAGACTTTCGTCGAGAAGCGTTGTTCTTCTTGATAAGGCCCGTCTTAGCTGCCTTGTCGAGAGCCTGGTAGGCCACAGAAAGAGCTTTCTTTGCTTCTTCTTTTGACTTTGTAGTCACGAGCTTCTTTACGTTCTTTACGGAAGCATTGAGTGTGTCCTTACGAGCAAGGTTGTACACGCGCTTTCGCTTTGAGGCGCGGAGTGCTTTTTTAGCTGATGATGTGATAGGCATGAGAGCAAATTACCACACAACTATTAAAAATGCAAAGCAAAAAGGTAAAAAGGGGGTCAGGAGCTATTTAAATTAAATAGCTCCTGACCCCCTTTTAAACTATAATATGCATATGATCTCTCGAATTACTGGCACCCTTATCCACTTAGACCTCAAATCAGCCGTTGTTGATGTGTCTGGGGTAGGCTACAAACTCTATGTTGGAGGTGAGGCTCTCGAATACCTTGCCGGCAATATTAGTCAGACTATTTCCCTCTTTACCTACCTCGCGGTGCGGGAAAATGCTCTCGATCTCTACGGTTTTAAAAATCAAGAAACTCTGAACATGTTTGAGATGCTTATTACTGTCTCAGGTATCGGACCTAAGTCTGCACTTGGTATTCTAGCCGTCGCTTCCGAACACACTATCCGCGAAGCTATTCTCATTGAAGATACTTCCTACCTCACCAAAGTATCTGGTATCGGAAAGAAGAACGCTGAAAAAATTGTTCTCGAGCTCAAAGGCAAGTTCAAAGAAGACGACTCTATCAATATCGGAAATAAAAAAGATGTTACCAAAGAAGCACTTGCTATTGAAGCGCTCAAGTCACTTGGTTTCGACGAGAAGACAGCACGCGAAGCAATAAAAGGCATGGATAAGGAAATGACAGCGGAAGCAATGATCAAACTTGCACTCAAAGAGATAGGAAGACCTTAATAGCCTGCTCCGTCTTGTTAGCCATTGTCTCAACAGTTTCCCTTCTTTCTGATTCAGAAAAAATAGGCTCGTATATGTATCCATACTCAATAAGAGCGACCGGAGTTTCGTCCAGTGTCTGATATCTTCCCAACGCAATTAGTTCTTGCGATTCAATGATTGTATCTTCTTCTATTTTTAAATTACTTGGCGCATAAGATTCTTTTAAATTTTTGTTGATAATTTCTCCGAACTCCTTTGATGATTTCGAATTTATATATTGGCTTTCGGGAACGTATATAGAGAAGCCTGAATATTTGCCTGGAATTTTTCGATTCTTGCGCACATCATCATTCACATGAAGATGCACAACGAGATCAAAATTATTTCCCTCTTCCTGCATCCACTTATTAATGCCGTATAGGTGGAGCGCAGTATTCGCAGGAGCATTATTATGCTGGACTGATTCAACTTCTTCCAACTCTCCAGAGTCAATTGCCTTGTTGGTTTTTTCTTTTTGTTCTACTACCCACGCATTTATTTCATCTTTATTCATATCAAAATATTCCTGTAATTCAAGACTCCAACTTTCATTATCTCGAGTAACCACAACATCAATATTACCCCCTGCTTCGAGACGAGAGGCGAGAGCATCAGCAATCTCAACAACAATTTTTCGTTCATGAAGATCTTTGTATATAGCTCCCCCATCAGTAGGATCATGTCCTGGTACAATCAAAATTCGAGGTTTTGATGCAAGAACTGTTTTTTGAATGGGAACAGGACCAAGAACGTCTAGAGGGATGACAACAATGAGTCCGAGGAGCAGTACCATAGCAACAACCTTGTAATAGTGACGCATGCGTATATAGTATCAAACAATGCCAGAGCTACCTGAAGTTGAAACAACGGTTCGTGGAATCCGTAAATTAACGGGTAAGAAAATAGTGGGGGCATGGACCGACTACGACAGTCCCTCATACACAGGAAAGAGCGAGATTAAGAATCCTAAATATTTCAAAGAGTTCAAGAAGTTAATAATCGGAACTAGTATCGTAGGAGCGGAACGAAGGGCTAAAAACGTACTTATCCACTTGTCCCCAAATTACAAAGAGGGTGAATCATATACCCTTCTCATCCATATGAAGATGACAGGTCACATATTGTATGGGAAGTATCAATTCAGTGCGAAGAAAAAATCTGATCCATGGACTGCTGTAGAAGACGGTCCTCTACAAGATCCATTTAACCGATTCATTCATTTTGTGCTCAGTTTTTCTGATGGAACACATCTCGTGCTTTCTGATATGAGGAAATTTGCAAAGGTAACTCTTATTAAAACCTCTGAAAGAGAAACTTCTCTTCACACTTCACATCTTGGACCAGAACCACTTACAAAAAATTTTGATTTAGAAGTTTTTAAAGAACGATTATCAAAGCGTTTGAGAGCACCGATAAAAAGTGTTCTTATGGATCAGTCTCTTATTTCTGGAATCGGAAATATTTATTCTGATGAGATACTATGGCGCGCCAACGTTCATCCAGAATCCCAATTTGGAAAGATTTCCGAAAAGAATATTTCTCTCATGTTTGATGCAATGAAAGAAACTTTAAAAAAAGGAATTGATTTTGGAGGAGACTCAATGTCTGACTACCGCAATCTCGACGGTGAGCGAGGAAAGTTCCAAGAACATCACGAAGCGTATCAAAGAACCAATCTTACGTGTCGGAAACAAAGCTGTAGAGGAATTATTTCACGAAAAGTTATTGGTGGGAGAAGTGCGCACTTTTGTGAAACTCACCAAAAACTATTTAAATAGCTCCTGACCCTATTTCTTATCAATAATTCTAAACAGTGTAATTGCTCCCGCAACGGAAACGTTGAGAGACTCCTTTACTCCTTGCATAAGTATTTCTAATACAGAATCGCATTGTTCAAGCACTTCTTGTGGAACTCCAGAAACTTCATTCCCTACAATTAGTGCCGTGTTGGAGGTAAAGGAAAAATCCTTGTAGTCTATCGAATCTTTACTTTGCTCAAGCGCAATAATTAAATATTTTTGCTTCTTAAGATCAGTTATTAATCCGTTGATATCCAAAACATACTCATGTGGAACATTTTTTTCTGCACCGAGTGAAATCTTTTTAAAGTCGTTTCGTTCACGACCAAAGCGGTCTATGGGTGTTGGAGTAGTGCCAACCAGATATATTTTTGAAACTCCGACGCAGTCAGCTGTGCGAAAAAGAGATGCGGTGTTTTGTACACTTCTTATATCAAGTATTACTAAAACAAGTTTTTTATCGTTGGTAGTTTCTTTCATACGGCGTATACTAGCATTATGATTCAACTTGTCACACCTTTTCCTTTTTTATTAGATTTTGCTTTCTTTGCTCCTTTTATTCTTCGCATTGTCGTTGCTTTACTTCTTTTATCTTTTGTTTCAGCACCTTCGACAGCCCCTGTTTGGAAAAAGTCACTTATCACCCTTATTGGTATATCGATTTTTGTGGGAATAGGACTGCAGATCAGCGTTCTTATCCTCGCTCTCTTTTTAGCTACTTCTCTTACTACAACCAAGGCATCTCTTCCTTTTTTACTAACTCGAACCGAGACTGTTTTACTCATAGGGATCTGCCTTTCCCTTTTGGTAACCGGAGCGGGCCCTTTCTCTTTCGACCTTCCTCTGTAAGCCTTGAGTAAATGAGTTTTTGCTGTTATATTGCGTCTTACAGCTTTTGTTGTTTTTACATCCTCTCGTAGCTGTTTTGGTAGATATAACAGCTCAAGGAGAAAAAGTGGTAAACGTAGTATATTGTTAATTTAGATCCTCTCGTAGCTCAGTTGGTAGAGCAGCTCCCTTTTAAGGAGATGGTCGTAGGTTCGATTCCTACCGAGAGGACCATTTTTTATGATTTTGGCAACTTTGCCAATAAGAACTAAGGAGGGTACACTTGAATTTCAGAATGAAGCCAACAGTTCATGAGCTCTTCCAGCACATTGAACACCTCTTCAAACAAGGAGATGCGAGGGTTAGCCATATCCTCTACAGCAAAACAGGCGAACAATTCTATATTTTCCACATCAGACACGGAAACAATGGAAGTGCTTCCTATTTTGCTGTATGCAAAGATAGTGTTTCCGGAGTAGCTCTTGGAACCAAGTCTCCAGTTAAGCTCCCCTTTCCACATCAGATCTCTCCAAAAGGTTTATCCCTTGATGAGTTGAGAGTTTTGCAGGAATTGCGAGCGGATCAGCTGTTTTCCTATTTGAAAAGTGTTTGATTAAGTATTAAGTAAAACCAGCAAGCGGCACCTTCGGTGCCGCTTTTTTGTTCACTTTTTATTTGTATATAATTCCATCTAAATCTTTAGAGCAAACTTCTCCAACTTATTCCACAGATCAACAATCCCTCTATGTGAATCATGATACATACACACTAATTCATGAGAGAACAACCCTACTTCATTTTCACTAAAGTTCTTCGAGCCAGCTTTTGCTTTGCTAAACACAAAAGGGGAAAGTCCTGCTTCTAAAGCAGTTTTTGAATCCATCGCTAATTTGAGAGATTTTACTTGCCACCAAATGATTCCATGAATTTCTTCTGGGGCTATTCCCATCTTCTTTGCTTCAAGCAATATTGTCCACATTCTTTTCTTATCTCGAGAAAGTAGTGCATCTGAAATAGCAAAGGGATTGAATGATACTTTTTTGTTTAGAAGATGCCCACCCACTCCCTCTTTGAAGTTTTGAATCTTAGTCGCATACTTCTCAAACTTTCCCAATGTCTTCTTATCCAATTCTTTTTCAAGAAAGATGAAAATGTTTTCTGAACCAGCAATTTCTTCGAGAGCCTCGACAACTTTCTCTTTAATCTCTTTCGAATCAAAAAGGTTGTCATAGAAGACAATGTACTTTGATTCAAAAAGCCCTTGTCCTGCAACAAGAAATTCAAGTGGTTGCTCTTCAAAATTTTGTGAGGTGATACGATAGAAAAGTGCGTCAGGCTTCTTTTTTTGAAGGGCATCTGTGAGGTCACGAGTCTTTGCTCGCGCCTTTTCTATTTCATTTCCATGCATTACGTACAACATATTATTTGTGTAACTCTCCCCAATTCTCCCCTGTTTCTGATTTTGCTACAATCGGCACATTCTTGATATCTTCAAGAGGCACCACTGTTTCCATGATTCTTTTTATTTCAGGCACTACCTCATTTAACACACTACTTTCAATTTCATAATCAAGCTCATCGTGCACTTGAATAAGAAGATGTACCTTGTCTTCAAGTTTTTTTGTTTTGATATATTCATCAACTTTCACCATTGCAATCTTTATAAAGTCTGCCTGAGTTCCTTGAATTGGTGCGTTGACTGCCATACGCTCTGCAGAAGCACGAAGATATGGAAGTTTTGATTTTATTTCTGGAAAATACCTTCGACGCCCGAAGAAGGTGGTGGTGTACCCTCTCTGTCGAGTTTCTTCTTTTGTATTCTCAATCCATTCGGCGAGTTTAGGATATGTGACGAAATAATCATGTAAGAAATTCTCAGCTTCTTCTTTTGTTCCACCAAGATTTGTGCGAAGTGCTGTTACTCCCATTCCATATAAAATACCGAAGTTAATAACTTTTGCTTTGCGACGCATGTCACCTGTCACCTCTTTAAGTGGTACATTAAAAACTTGTGATGAAACAGCTGTGTGTACATCAAGGTTTTGCTTAAAGATTGAAATAAGTTTCTCATCACCTGAAAGAAAGGCTGCGATGCGAAGCTCAAACTGCGAATAATCAAAAGAAACAAAAGTAAAACCTGTTTGTGGAACAAAAGCATTGCGTATAGCGCGACCTAGATCACTTTTAATAGGGATGTTCTGAAGGTTTGGTTCAACTGACGCCATACGTCCTGTCACCGCTCCCATCTGGATAAAGCGTGTGTGAAGACGACTGTTCTCATCAACTAATTTAGGAATAGTGTCTATGTATGTAGAGGTGAGTTTTGTAATTTCGCGATACTCGATAATGTGAGCAATAATTGGATGAGTATCTTTGAGCTTGAGGAGCTCTGACTCTTTGGTCGACCGTGCGCCTCCTGCTGTTTTCTTCATTCCCTTTGCGGTAAGACCAAGTACATCAAAAAGAATTTCTCCAAGTTGTTTTGGTGAATTGATATTAAATTCTCTTCCTGCTTCTTTGTAAATATCTTTTTCCAGTCCGTCGATTGTTTTGTGGTATGTTTTTGAAAGACCTTCGAGATATTTTACATCGATTGTCACACCCTGCTTCTCTGTCGCACGAAGAACAGGAATTAAGTCTGACTCTATTTTATATACACGCTCTAGGTCTTCTTTTTTAATTCGGTCTTTAAGTTTTTGTACTGATTCTCCTTTTGAATCACCATTACCTACTCGCATAAGGTCTTCAAATGTAGGGTCCGCAACGGTTGAGTTCGCCACTGACACCAAAACCTTTTCTTCATCACTCACTTCTTCGTGTAGAAGACTGTCTTCTACACTTTCAGAGGAGTTATTTTTTGTTTTTTCTTTTGTTGCACTTTTTTTATTAACGTCATTTTCTCCACCTGTTTTAGTTTTACTATTAGAGAGCAACTCTTTTAGTTTCATATTCAATGTGCGAAACTCAAACTTTTTGAACACAGCATCTGCTTTTTCTAAATCAACACCATCACGGAAAGTTTTTTCTGGCACAACAAAAGAAACAGGGGCATCACGTCGAATAGTTGCAAGCATCTTACTAAACACAGCTTCTTCCTTTCCTTCTTGCAGAAGCTTGACTATACGATCTGTGATTTTGGCTTTTTTAAAGGGTTCGATATCTTTATCAAGCACTTTATACATTTCCTCAAGTGTTCCAAAAGTGGTAATAAGAATCGTTGCTGTCTTCTCACCGATACCCGCAATCCCCGGAATATTATCAGAGGGGTCTCCACGGAGACCTTTGTAATCAGGAATAAGTTCCGGACCAAAACCAAAACGACCAATAACTGCTTTCTCATCATACACAATAGTGTCTTTGATTCCTTTCTTAAGAGTAAATACTTTAACCTTCTCTCCTTTTACAAGTTGAAGTGTATCCATATCTCCAGAAGCAATGATGATTTCTATTTTTTTATCATTCTTTGTTTGCTCGACAATGGTTCCAAGTATGTCGTCAGCCTCGAAACCTGCTTTCTCGTATATAGGAATGTTGAGTGCTTCGAATATTTCCTTCGAAGTGTTGAGTTGTTTGATGAGGGCATCATCGATCTCTTTACGGGTACCTTTGTAATCAATGAAGACTTCGTGACGATGCGTCTTCTCTGGGCGGTCATAGCACGCAATCATATAGTCAGGGTCAAAATCCGCCACTAACTTCATGACGGTTGTCGAGATGCCGTACAAAGCCCCTGTTGGCTCCCCTGTGGCTGTAGCGAAGTCTGGGAGGGCGTGGTATGCGCGATGGATTAAAGCATGGCTGTCGAGGAGGACAATTTTCATACCGTCATCATATCAGGAAATTTGATTGTTCTCACACCCTCGTGTAGAAGACCGTCTTCTACACCATGTTCAGAACTGGGATGTGAAAACTTGATGATGGGAACATGTAGAGGGTGCCCTTCTACATCTGTGAGACCTTCGACTTTCTCGGGCCACTCAATTAATATGAGGTTTTTGTGTAGAAGATACCCCTCTACATTTTGAGTTTCGGCCTGATCGTGAGCAAAACTAAGATTCTCGAGCTCGTGGTAAGACTCGAGGCGGTACGCATCAATGTGGATGATGGTTTTATAGGGAAAAGGTTTTCCACCTTGCTCGGGTGAATTAATCGAATATCGTTTTTGTATTACAAAAGTGGGACTAGTGACATGTTCGATAACACCAAGAATCTCTGCCACCGCCTTAGTAAACGTAGTCTTCCCTGAACCAAGGTCACCTGAGAAGCCAAACACATTACAATGACCAGTATTGTACTTGTTAGAGTTTAATGTGTTTTGGCGCAAAAATTCTACGAATTTTTGCGCCACCTCTTTCGTTTCTTCTAATGTATGTGTTGTGTATTGCATTAAACGGAGTGTACTACAAAGTTGGTTGTTGTAAATTAAAAAATAGGAACAAAGAAAGCCTCGCGCGACGGTTATGTCGGCGAGGCTTGTAAAGATTTTTTTCTGTGGAAGTTCTTCAACTCCCATTTGGTCTTAGCGACCCCAGTTCCGGACCTCCGATCCGGAATAGACTCGGCCTCCGCGGCCATTGTCTGAGTCCGACCGGCGAGCCGGCGGACATGGCGTTCCAGAAGTGGATCGATCGGGTCAGCGGCCAGGGACGGGTGA
>CAYQLE010000028.1:0-8775 GCA_964418265.1 uncultured Candidatus Saccharibacteria bacterium | reverse complement strand
GTATTAATAGTGGAAGAGAAAATTATTTCTGAGATTAATAACTTAGATATCAAAATTGGATTAGCAAATAAAAAGATAGAAGAAATTCTTTATGAGAAGAACAACACACTCTCATCTTTGGAATCAATAAGAGCTGAAGAAAGAAAGCTTGAAGCAGACGAGTCTGATTTGCAGAATAAAGCAGAAACTACAATCGGACTCAGCGCTCGTAAAGCATTAGAAGAAAAACGCTGGTTAATTGAAGATGAACGACAGAAGGTAGAAAAAAAGCGTTTTGAAGTAAAAAAATCAATTGATGCTGTTGATCTTCTGATTACACAGAACCAGAAAGAAAGGCTACGGTTAGAAGATGAAAAGAGTCTTCTTGAAAAGAAGCTTGAAGCGGAAAAAGTTAAGAAACAAGGAGAGAAAGCAAAAGCAGATAAACAAGCTGAAGAAAAAGTTTATGCAAGCTTAGAATTAAAGAAACGTTCTTTTGAGACTGATTGGATTAAGGCAAAGGAGGGAATAAAGCACACCCAAAAGGAAACTGAAAATCTCACTAAGCAATCACAGGAGTTAAAAGAAAAAATAAAGGTTCTTGAAGAAAGGGAAGGAAGCGCGATAAACGAGTCTGATAGGCACGAAACAGAAGCAAGCCGTTGGGAACTTGATAAGCAACTACGTGAAGCAGAGAAAAAAGTGTGGACTCTCGAAGAAGAAGTTGAGAAGAAAACAACAGAAATCAGCGACCTTGAAAAGGTGTTTGCACAACTCCAGGAAGACGAGATGAAAAGCAAAAAGAAAATTGCTGAACATCAAACACTCATTGATAAGGTTGATAAATCTAATTCTTAGTTAGGCAAACCACATTTTGATGAAAGCTCATTAAGATCCTCTTCAGTTAATTTATTATTATTGCTTTGGTTTAGACGATACATAATTGCCTCTGTATTCTCAACATGATCAAGTCCTATTGCGTGCCCGAATTCATGGGTGAGCAATCGGGCTAAGATGGTTGTATTTTCGAATTGGTATACATTAATCCTTACACCGTCTTTGTCGCTCTGGTACACTCCTTCATTAAACTCCTCGGCTGTTGAGTTCAGAGTTTGGTTATAGCTTTCGATGTGTTGGTTAATGTTTTTGCTTAGTTCGTTTAATACCCCAGCAGATTCACTAATGTTGCGCGCTACGGTATTTAGGGATTTTTGATCAGTGCCAATTTCGTCGGCTTGATCATTAAGCCTCTGACGTTTCCTTTCAAGTTCTTTGTATTCTTCGGCAGGAGCGCCTCCTTGGTCGTTCCAATAATCAACTTCCTCATCATACTTCTTTTTTTCTTTGTTATAGACTGAAATTTTGCTATCGAGAATCATCTTTTCTTCGTCATACTTTTTCAAAAGCTCATCATATTTTCTCTTTGCTTCATTGTATTCATCTTGGTTTTTGTCGATAGTTCCCCCTGTTTTATTGAGTACTTGTGTATTCTTTTGGCGGTAATCGTATATAAGATTTACAAGGAGGGTGTTCTTATTAGGCTCCTCTGTATATTCAAATAGATTTTTCCCCGCAGCTTCTTCCCAGACACTTTCCGCCTCTTGTAGTGCCAAAACAAAATCTTGTTCAGAAATTCCAAAACGAGTATCAAAATTACCGACAGAGTAAGAAACAACGGATTTGCAAGGGTTTGTGTTAACAAGACGCGTAGCAAATAATGAAAAGAGAAGAACTACACATAAAATGCTAATCCGAACATACTTCATGTAAGCTAATTGTACCATTCCTAGGTACGAGGGTCACTCTTTTTCCATTCCTCTATTTTACTTGCAAGCATTTCCATTTTATCTGCCTTGCGCAAGTATTTCCTGTTTTTAAGTGGAAGAAGTGGTATGTGTGCTGACCAATCAAGTTTCTTCACAATATTAAAAAGATTTTTTTCTGAGGTAATCCATGATGCGTCAAATGTTCTTAAATCAAGAGGATTTCTTGAATACGAACGCAATGTCTTCTTTTTGGTTTTTACATCGAAATACTCATGGAAATATGACAATACGAGCTCTCTTATTGTTTTGTAAACCGGATCACGAAAACGCAGAGTCGTACCATCATGCTTGCTAATCGCTCCCCAATATCCATTTATCTGGTAGAGCGCGATTATATGATCAATATCACCTTCGGTCTTGAGATCAACAAGCAAGGGGGGCTGTCCCTGTATCCATAAAGCGAGCCCGGCTAAAAGCGCCCCTTCAAAACAATGAGCCTTTTTTTCCCGTAGAACCATACGCGGAGAATAATATGTTTCACCTTTTTTCTCGAGGTTTTTTGGTAATGTATCTAGAAAATCCTGTATTTTGATAGGAGTGCTTAGTTTCCTGAGAAGGGAATATTCTTGCGGAGTTAGGCCAAGCTCTTTTCTTGCGGGTAAAGGCTTAATTTTTTGCATATAAGTATTCTAACATGTTACATTTGTCGTTATGCAGAAAACCAAGCTTAAAAGAAAGAAATATGAACCAGCGGGTTATAAATACAAAGTAAGGCGCTCAACCGCAGGACTAGGCTTGTTTGCTGAAGAGGATATCCCTAAAGGTGTAGGTATTATTGAGTACATTGGAAGAGAATTAGAAAAAGACGAAGAGTACACTATCACCAGCCAATACTTGTTTGAAATTAGTTCAAAGAAAACAATTGACGGAGTCGCGCGTTCAAATACAGCACGCTACATCAATCATTCGTGTCGACCAAACTGTGAAGTGGAGGTTCATAAGGGAAGGGTATATATACTGTCTCGACGAAATATTAAGACTGGTGAAGAATTTTCTTACGATTACGGAAAAGAATTCTGGAAAGAATACATAAAGCCCAAAGGTTGTCAGTGTGTTAAGTGTTTGGAGAAAGGTACAAAATAATCAAAGATAATTGACGAATGTCTATGTTTAGTGGTATATAAAAAATAGAACCTTAATAAAATGAATAACCTTGATTCCACAGACTCCAATATTATTTGGGTGGCTTTGTCAGCTATCTTTATCCTGGCTTTCGGGAGTGTTGCCGTGTTTATATGCATCCTGTATTTGCAGGCGAAGTATACAGGTAAACAGCTTTCCGTAGCTTGGAAACGTTACTTTAAAATATCCCTTTTGTTTCTAGCGAGTCTTTATTTCCTTGGTGGGTACATCTGTATTACCTGGATGACCGCTGGTTTCCCGAAGATTGGAATGCCTCCAAATCCTGATTTACTAGATCATTTCTTCTTCTGGACGCCAGTGTTGCTAGGGTTTGTTTTTGCTTCAACAACTACTTGGTTTGCTGTGAATGCGGCATACTCGTACTTTGTGTTTGTAGCCATGCACAATCAAAAGAGATGGTTATAACTTAACCTTAAGTCCGCCTTCGCGGACTTTTTTAATACCCAAAAACTTTCTACACAATAAAATTTAAATAAATGATTGGCGAATGATTGGCGAGTTGGGGATAAGTAAGGTGCATATTTAAATGTGGTGGGGTATAATTTTCTCATGAAATTAAAAAAATTCTTTTTATTAGCGGTATTATTATTGTCCCCTATTTTTTCATCAACGATAGTTTCTGCACAAACAACAACACCTCCTCCTGAAATTGAACTAGCAATTCAAGCTAATGTTTCTAGTATTGAAATTGATTCAACAGATTTGACCGCTGGCGAAACAGTAAACGGAACCATTACTATTTGGAATTCATATGACAAGGATCTTAATAATCTTTCTCTACAAATGTCTTTAGTGAGCGGTTTGAATGGCTTTAATTTTAGCAAACTACTTGATAAGAAAGTTCTTACCGAATTTAACATCAAAGCAGGGGAAACTAAAAAAATTCCTTTCTCGTATATGCTCCCCTTAAGCGGTGATGCAAATAAAAATGCCCTCTATGTAGAAGTATATACACAAAGCAGTTATGGTGCTGGTTTGAACGTATTGCCAGTAACTGTCAAAGGATTCATTTCATCACTTGAAATTTTGGAGGCCTATGTTTCTGTAGCTGATAAGAGTTTTGCTGTCAGTGAAGGTCCAGCCATACGAGAAGGTGATGAAGCTTCTATTCATTTGAAAGTAAAAGCTCCTGAAAATACCACAGTCACTCCTCGCATGTCTGTGTATGATTTTGATTATTCCGGAAAACCTATTTTTGAATCAAAACTATCTTCAGTATCATTAGTAAAAGGAGTGGAAACAAAATTAAATTATCCGTTGGAGCGCTTTGATAATAACCCCAAGGTATATGCTGGGCTGATTACATTTGAAAATAGTAATGGAGTTAAAGTATCGGAGGATATAGAGTTTCGATACATTATATGGGGAGACAGCGCCACTATTCGCGCTGTTACTTCCGACGTAATTTCTGGATCAAAAGGAGACAAGGTCAACCTTTCTGTCGAAGCATACGGAGCCCCTTTTGATATTGTAACCAACGAATTCCCCCAAATGGGAGACCTTGATCTAAAAGTTACTCTTAGAAATGGATTAGGAAATATTGTCGGCGAACATACAGAGAATATAAATTTTGATGAAGCAAAGGAGGATAAAATTAAGAAAAATATTGACGTTACTCTTACAAATGATGCTGCGTCACTAGAAGTAACTACCGTTATACAGAAAAAAGACGGCAAAGTGCTCGATACTCAAGTGACCAATCTTTCGGGAGACTCTGTGGAGGTAGAAGCAGTTGAGGGAAAATGGAATTCTCTCATTAAAATTCTCCTCTCAATATTAGGTATTCTCTTGGTTGTACTCATCATTATAAAAATGATTCAAAATCGCCGAAATGCTTCCTTGCTTCTTGGATTAGCTATTGTTCTCTCTGGTCTGTTTGCGTATCAATCGGCTTCTGCTGATATTGGAGCAGCCTATGCTTCACCCAATCCTGTAGTGTCAGGTCAATCTTATACTGTTGGGTTTGATTGTGTTCACCAGATTTGTCTAAATAAGAGAGGCGCATTCTACGGTTCCATTAGTGGACCAAGAGCAATATCATCTGACCCTGCTACCGATATACAGAATATTGGTGTTACCAATGTAGCAAAAGTGAGTGACTCACACAATACAGTGGACTACACAAGAGACTATACAAGGGTTTTTACGGCCGGTGTCCCTGGTACTTATTTTCATACTGTTACATGCAATAAGCATAGCGGAGGAGAAGCTTTGAGGTCAGAAAGTAAAATAGTTTCGGTAACAGTGGTAACTCCGAGAACACTTAACGTGCAAAGCAGCGGAGCATCAAACGTTGCTATTACTTCATCAGTCTCGACTTTTGCGGGCAACACTAATTATACCAGGACCTCAGCCTTAGATATCAGCACTACTCTCACCGCTCCCGCTGTTAGTGGTAGCGCGGTATTCAGTTCATGGTCTGGTTGTACCTCAACAAACTTAGCTAATCGAACTTGTGTGGTGTCTGTAACGGGGGGAGCAACTCAAACAGTTGTTGCCAACTATGCTTTAGTAAACACACTCAATGTTAATAGTTCTGGAGCCACCTCTGTTGTTATGGACTCAACAACTACAGGTTTTAACGGGACCACCAACTATACCAGGACCTCAGCCTCAACCATCACCACTACTCTTACTGCTCCCGCTGTTAGTGGTAGCGCGGTATTCAGTTCATGGTCTGGTTGTGACTTAGCTAGCTTATCTGATCGAACTTGTGATGTATCTGTAACAGGGGGAGCAACTAAAACAGTTTCTGTATCCTACATCACGCCGACCCCTTCTTCTTGTGGAACCGCCAACACTGTTGCATCGTTTGGTTTTCCTTCATCTGGTCTCTGTGCGACAAGTAACACAGCATCAAGTCAGGTAACCTCAACTACTGGTGCGCCACATACGTGGGCCTGCACCAGAACAGGGTCTCCTGCGGTTTCCTGCCAAGCACCTCGATGTTCAACTGGTAATACTTACTGCTCAACTTCAAACTCTTGTATCTTGAACTCTGCCTCGTGTGGTCCCACCTCAGGCTCATGTACCTTCACAGGAAATGGTATCAACTACTCTCTCAACCCTTCAATTGTGGATACACCTCAAGACACCTGTGCTCTCTCATGGAATGTAAGCTCCGCCAATAGTAATACATCTTCCGGTGCAGTGTGTTCTCCTGCAGTTACTTGTAGATTAAACAATGTTGCTACTACGGTTTCAGGATCACAGTCTCTCACCCCAGGTACCTACACTCTGTCATGTACTGATAGTTTGAATACTATTATTAATAGAACCTTCCAGTGTAAAGTGAACCCTAATTACGGGGAGTTTTAAGTTCAAAGAAGGTTTATAGTAGAAAAGCCCTCCCAAAAGAGGGCTTTTCTCTTGCCTTTTTTAGCGATACATGATACGGTGGGATTCTTATTGCCTCGAATGAGTTATTGTTGCGCAATTGTAGGTGTCAGTAAGGTTGGTTGACTGTTTAGTCAGCTGGTTTTAACAACTTTATAAACAATAATTTTCATAGCACATATGGCGTCTACTTCACCCAAGTTTAAGAAAAAGTATTTCGGTAAATTCAAAAAACCTCTCGCAGAACTTCCAAACCTTGTAGAAGCCCAGATCAAATCTTTTGACTGGCTTCTTAAAGATGGACTTAAGGAAGCTTTTGCAGAGTTCTCATCAATCAAAGACTATTCAGAAAAAAAGTTCGAACTTGATTTCACTGGTTTTGAAATCACTCCACCAAAGTTTGACGAAACACATGCTAAGGCAAACAAGCTTTCATATGAAGCTCCTTTGAAGGTGATGGTTCGAGTGAAGAACAAGACCTTCGGATCTGTTAAAGAACAAGAGATTTTCATGGCGGATTTTCCTCTGATGACTGATCATGGAACTTTTATCATAAACGGTATTGAACGCGTAATAGTGCCACAGCTAGCGCGTTCTTTTGGTATTTTCTTCACCTCAGAAGAATCTAAGGGTAAGAACTATTTCGGAGCAAAGATTATCCCAGCTCGTGGAGCATGGATTGAAATTGAGTCTGACGCAGATGGTGCTATATATGTACGTATCGACCGAAAGCGAAAGTTTCCTGTAACTACACTCCTTCGAGTGCTCGGAGCAGGAAGTAATGAAGATATTCTTAACCTCTTCACAGGAAACCCTGAAGCGAAGCATGCAATCGAACTTACTCTTGCCAAGGATCACGCTAAATCAGCAGATGAGTCAGTTATTGAAATTCATAAACGTCTTCGAGATGGAGACCTGGCTACAGTTGAAAACGCTCGAGAGTTCGTGAAGTCTATCTTTAGCCCAGAGCGCTATGACCTTTCTCGTGTTGGACGTTTCCGCTTCAATCAGCGATTTGAGAAATCAATGGATGAAAAGGATCTTGAACGAAAGACTATTGATCTTACTGATGTTACCACTTCAATCAACCACCTTACACTTCTCAACAACACACCGGGAGCAGAAGCTGATGATATTGATCACCTCGGATCACGACGTGTTCGTTATGTGGGAGAACTTCTTGCTCAGAAGATTCGCGTTGGTATGACTCAAATCAAACGAAACATTCAGAACCGAATGTCTACTATTGATACCGACGCATCTCTTCCTGTTCAATTCATTTCACCTCGACCTCTTCAGGCTCGAATCAAGGAATTTTTCACCACCAACCAGCTTTCACAATTCATGCAACAGGAGAATCTTCTTACAGAGCTTGAGCACTTGCGAACCGTTTCAGCGCTTGGACCAGGAGGTCTCACACGAGAGCGAGCCGGCTTCGAGGTTCGTGACGTCCACCCATCTCACTACGGAAGACTTTGTCCTATTCACACACCGGAAGGTCCAAACATCGGTCTCGTGCTTCACCTTTCTGCATATGCACGTATCAATGAATTTGGAATGATTGAAACGCCATACGTTAAGGTAACTAATGGAAAGGTGACTGAAGAAATCGTATATATGAACGCTCTTGAAGAAGAAGGGTTCAATATCGCGCATGCCGCAACCAACTATGATGAGAAGGGAAATATCACAGATGATCAGGTTGAAGCTCGAGTGAAGGGTCGTCCTACTCTCGTGAATACAAAAGATATTCACTATATGGATGTTGCATCAAACCAAGCCTTTTCAATCTCAACATCAATGATTCCATTTTTGAACCATGATGATGCTAACCGAACCCTTATGGCATCAAACATGCAGAAGCAGGGAACACCGTGTATCGTTCCTGAAGCTCCAATTGTTGCAACAGGTATCGAGGCAAAAGCAGCTGCAGATACAAAACGAGTTGTTCTTGCACCAGTTGCTGGAACTATTACCGCAGTAGATGCAAAGAAAATTGTTCTTAAGGGAGACAAAGATGGAAAAGAAATCAATTGCAAGCTCGTCGAAATATCTCGAACCAACCAGTTTACTGCTTACTATCAGCGTCCATCAGTAAATCTTGGAGACAAAGTTGCAAAGGGAGATGTTCTTGCTGACGCGTCTACTTCAGACCATGGAGAGATCGCCGTAGGACAAAATGCTCTTGTTGCTTTCATGACATGGTCAGGAGCTAACTATGAAGATGCCATCATTATTTCTGAGCGTCTCGTTAAGAACAACAAATTCTCAAGCATTCACATTGAAGAATTCGTAGTAAATGTTCGTGATACCAAGCTTGGTCCCGAAGTTACTACACACGACATTCCAAACGTAGGAGAAGGACGACTCAAGAATCTTGATGAAGAAGGAGTCGTACGAATTGGAGCAGAAGTTCGTCCCGGAGACATTCTTGTCGGAAAGATTACTCCAAAGGGAGAAACTCAACTTACTCCTGAAGAACGACTTCTTC
>CAYQLE010000027.1:6009-8830 GCA_964418265.1 uncultured Candidatus Saccharibacteria bacterium | reverse complement strand
GGACTCGAACCTGCCACCCCCTCATTGCAAATGAGGTGCTCTACCAGATGAGCTACGGGCCCAATAACTGCAAAATCGCAGTGGAAATAATATACCTGATTTTAGGTACAACATCAAGACCTCTCAAACATGCTCCCCGACCGCAACTTACGATGATATTTGAGTGTGAAGCGGTGCGCCTCGCTGTTTGCAAGCAAGATAGCCTTTTGATGGGTTTTGGCTAGCTTTACATCACCAAGCAGTCGATCGGGTCGATGTTTGTCATTCTTCACCACTCCCACCACTGCAACCGACTGAGGAAACAGTTCGCGTGCAACATTATATTGAGGCAACCCTCCGTCAGTCACCACCATGTCAGGCATATGCCATTCAACATGCTTCAAACGTCGTTCTACTATTTCTCGCAGGCTCGCAACATCATTGATTCCTTTACGACGAATCTTGAACATGCGATAGTCACTCTTCTTAACTACACCATCTTCAATCACCACCATCACACCTGTCATGTCGCTTCCCTGCATGTGGGCAACATCGTACGCTTCAATGCGAAAAGCAAAGAATGATCCTGTTTGTCCCCTAGAGTCATCCTCGGTTCCTGTGTCGTGCTTAATCAGCGACACGTCACGAATATGCTCGAGTGCGAAAATCTGTCGCTTTGTAGTTCCCGCTTGTTCGAACTTCATTTCTTTAGCAAACATACTCATTTCCTTTTTGAGCTTTTTAACGAGCTCTCTTTTCTTTCCTTGAAAAAAAATAACTATGTTACGTATAGTGCGCGCATATTCTTTTTTTGAAATAGCACCAACACACGTACCTGGGCAGAGTCCAATCTGATAGTTGAAGCATGCTTTACTCGTCTTGTTTTTATTTCCACTTACTTTACATTTCTCATCGCGATACGGGAAAATCTTGCGGACAATCTTGAGTGCCTCACGAAGCGAAGCTCCGTTTGAAAATGGTCCGAACTCATATTTCGGAGCAATAGTCTGTCGCACCTTCATGTCTTCCAAGTCGCGTTTGCGTATAGTAAGTACCTGAGGGAAATCCTCATCGGTAATAACAACAAACAAAAAGCTCTTATCATCCTTCTCTTTGCTGTTGTAGTGTGGCTGATGTTTCTTAATGAGCTCTGCTTCAAGAATGAGGGCTTCAAGTACCGAGTCGGTCTTTTGAAAATCAATTGTGGTGGCGAGTGTCACCATATCAGCAATGAGCATACTGCGTGTCTTGAGCAAGTCAGAGGCGAAATAGCTCCTAACCCTATCTTTTAGTGATGTAGCTTTACCAATATAAAGAATATTCTTCCCCTTTTTGAAGAAGTAGACACCAGGCGAATCTGGTAGTTTTTTCAATGCAGTAAGAAGTATTGACATAATCGTATTTGAGTCATACTATCACAAAAAAACATCCGAACAAATCAGTTAGATATGGACAAATGTCTTTAAACATTAAAGAGAAGAAACATTCTACAAAACTTTTTTGAGATACTTTCCTGTAAAACTTTTTGGATTGTTGGCAACTTCTTCAGGAGTGCCCTTGGCTACCACCCTTCCTCCCCCTATTCCCCCTTCAGGTCCAATATCAATAATAAAGTCAGATGATTTGATGAGGTCCATACTATGCTCAATCACAACCACCGTGTTTCCCTTGTTCACCAGCTTCTGCAAGATTTCAATTAATTTCTTAACATCCTCATAGTGAAGTCCTATGGTTGGCTCATCAAGAATATAGATTGATTTCTGAATATGTGGACGGTACAACTCCGAAGCAATCTTCACGCGTTGTGCTTCTCCCCCCGACAAAGTAGTAGCAGACTGACCGAGTTGGAGATATCCAAGACCCACGTCGTTGAGAGATTTGATACGATCATATATAGAAGGAATTTCATCAAAGAAAGTGAGAGCCTCTTCAACAGTCATGCAAAGTACTTCAAAAATATTTTTCTTTTTGTATTTTACTTCGAGTGTTTCTTTCATGAAGCGTTTTCCTTGGCACACATCACATGTCACATACACAGTAGGTAAGAAATGCATTTCCACCTCAATCATTCCGTTCCCTTGGCAGGTTTCGCATCGTCCTCCTTTTACATTGAAACTAAATCGACTTGCGGTCCATCCTCGTGCGCGTGCTTCTGCACTTTCTGCAAACATATCGCGAATATGCGTGAATGCTCCGGTGTAGGTCACGGGATTAGAACGAGGGGTCCTTCCGATAGCAGACTGATCGATGAGAATAGCACGACCAAGATACTCGCTTCCGCTGAAGCTTCCACAATTGAATATTTGCGCGGTGCGCTTGTGCTTCTCGAGACGAGCTTCTAAGTTTTTGTATAAAATTTCATACACAAAAGAAGATTTCCCAGAACCTGATACCCCTGTCACAGTAATAAGACGACCAAGAGGAATATCGATATTCATATCTTTAATATTAAAAATGTTTCCACCACGAACCATGATCTTTCCTGCTTCCTCACTACGACGCTTCTTTGGTACAGCGATTTCTGTTTCTTTTCTTAAATAACTAAGAGTAAGTGAACCTGAATCATTTTTCTTTGCAGTGAGGAGCTCATCAAGGTATCCCATCGCCACCACGTTTCCTCCATGAATTCCTGCACCTGGTCCTATATCGATAATATAGTCTGCTGAGTAAATAGTGTCTTCATCGTGCTCCACTACAATAATAGTGTTACCGGCGTCACGAAGAGTAAGAAGAGTCTTGATGAGGCGATCATTATCACGTTGATGAAGCCCAATAGTTGGCTCGTCGAGCACATAGAGTGCACCCACAAGACCCGAACCAAGTTGCGATGCAAGACGAATAC
>CAYQLE010000027.1:0-5999 GCA_964418265.1 uncultured Candidatus Saccharibacteria bacterium | reverse complement strand
ATACGTTGGGCTTCTCCTCCAGAAAGTGTGTTGGCGCGACGAGAAAGTGAAAGATATTCGATACCCACATCATTCATGAAGTTGAGTCGCGACTGAATTTCTTTGGTAATAACTTTTGAAATTTCTTTATCTTTTGCACTAAGTTTAAGACCTTTGAAAAACTCAAGTACGTCTTTGATAGACATGTCCACGAGTTTGATAATACTAATCTTAGTGTCAAAGGTGCCCTTTGACATTTCTTGAGTGAGGTACACGTGCAGAGCTTCGGGACGAAGACGATTACCTTCACATTTTGGACATTTCTCATTAACGAAGAATCCGCGTGTACCAAGACCGTTACACTCAGTACATGCTCCATAGGGTGAGTTGAAAGAAAAGAGGCGAGGCTCGATTTCAGGATATGAAAATCCATCAAAAGGACACATAAATTTTGAAGAGATGAGGTGGTTATCATCAGGAGTGACGATACGAAGAAGACCTTCCGCTTCTTGCAAAGCCTTTTCGATTGCTTCGTTGAGACGCTCATCGAAAGCCTGCTTAACTTTTTTGTCTTTTGAAACAAGTTCGGAAATATAAAAAGTATCAACCAAAACATCAATGTCATGTTTCTTAGTTTTAGTAAGGATAATTTGATCGCGAAGAGAGTGCTTCACTTTGTCCACCATCACTTCTTCATATCCCTTTCCAAGAAGATCGTAGAGAAGCTGATAGTATTCACCTTTTCGTCCCACCACAAGCGGAGCATAAATAGAAAATGTTGCTTCAGAATATTCCACACCCATAACTTTCTTTTTCTTTTCTCCTCCATCAATTTCTTTCACCGTACGTACAATACTTTCAAGGATTTCTTCTTTAGAAAGTTTTTTAATTTCTCTTCCACAAGTGAGACAGTGAGGCTTTCCGATGCGTGCATACAAGATACGAAGATAGTCGTAGATTTCAGTAATAGTAGCTACTGTTGAGCGAGGGTTGTTGGAACGAGACTTCTGGTCGATTGAGATCGCAGGAGAAAGTCCTGTTATTTCATCGACATCAGGCTTCTGCATCTGTCTAAGAAACTGTCGAGCATACGAAGAAAGAGACTCAATGTAGCGTCGCTGACCCTCAGCGAAGATAGTATCGAAAGCAAGAGATGATTTTCCGGAACCAGAAAGGCCGGTAATTACCACCATTTTATTACGAGGCATTTCCACATCAATATTCTTGAGGTTGTGGGTTCGGGCACCTTTTACCACGATTTTATCGGTAATTTTTGGCTTTTCTTTCATAACAGCCCCATGGTACAGGACTTTTGGCAAATAAAAAAGCCCCCGAGCGGTCGGGAGTTTAAGTGAGAAAATTTGGCTAGTTAGCCTTGCGCACAGCGCGTGGACGCGTTGACAGCTTCAGCAAGGGCGACGACCGCGTCACTGTGTCCCGGGTGCTGATCATCACCGAGAGCCTCGACTTGAATTTGCGAAAGTCCATAGGCTCCGTGCTGTTGTGACTGTTGCTGTTGTAACTGTTGCTGAGTATCAGAATGTTCCATCGTTTTATTTTTCTAATTTTAATACTACACCACATTTTAGTAAAAATCAAAATATAAAAACAGAAGCCCCGGTCGCAAGCGACCGGGGCACCCTGTGGGGGATTTGGGGGGAAAGAGCTGCTCAATAAATTGAGGTAAATGCTATGGTACGTCTATATGATCAAAGTGTCAATAGAAAGATTAAATCTAAAAAAGCGCCTTCCTGGAAAGGAAGGCGCAATGAATGACTGACTTACAGAAGCAAACCCCACACATCAACAAAATCATCAACAAACTTGGGAGCGTGATTCTCCATATCAGACCCATTGATCGAGTTGAAATGAAGACGGTGACTACCATCACCGTGTTCGAACCAGTCGATGACAGGGAGTGTTTCCTTCTTGAAGACCTCCAGTCGAGCTTTGGCAATACCAGGATCACCATCATCGCTCCGTCCACGCTTGGCAGACAAGAGCCTGTCGAAACAGATCTCGAGAGGAGTATCGACATAGATGACTTCAATAGAAGAAAAGTTGTAATCTTTCCCTAAATCGAAAAGCAGGTCAATTTGATCATAATTCCGAGGGAAGCCATCGAGGAACATGAGTGAGTATTCGAGATATTTCTCGATCCAAGGACACATAAGTTCTTTGATGTCACTCATTGGAGCAAGAAGGCCTGCTTGCTGATAGGCCTCGATACGGAAACCTAATTCGCTTCCTTTTTCTCGCTCCTTGCGTCCAATCTCTCCAGGAGAAATATGTCCGTATTGATGGCCTTTTTTTCCGAAGGCATCAATGAAGGTTTGCTTGCCGGAACCGGGTGCACCGAGCACCACTACTCGTTTTTTTATTTGATTTATCATAAGGAACTTCTTTACTACACAAACAGAAAAGATAGAGCGTAAAATTAACACAGATATAGCCGTCTGGC
Organism: uncultured Candidatus Saccharibacteria bacterium; assembly: GCA_964418265.1. Taxonomy (GTDB): domain Bacteria; phylum Patescibacteriota; class Minisyncoccia; order Phycocordibacterales; family CALRBL01; genus CALRBL01. Next base: position 3,559 of record CAYQLE010000027.1, on the reverse strand, counting down.
AACCTATCCCCGCAACTCCTCCCTCTTCGCCCTTATTCCCTTATTTGCATCCTTTTTAGCTTTCTTTGCCTTTTTCTCTTCATTTATATCCTTGTCCGAGAATGAACGTATTTCATCACGGATAATAGCAGCTGTTTCGAAATCGAGTTCCTTCACTGCATCTTCCATTTCTTGTTCTTTTTGTTTGAGGAATTTCTTCGGATCCTTTGTGTATGCCTCCTCATCCATCGCAAGAAGAGTTTTTATAGTCTTTTGATGTTCGTTCTCCATGTCTTCAGTAATATCTTTGATCCTCTTGATGATGGTTTTTGGAGTAATGCCATGTTTGGTGTTGTGTGCAACCTGAATGGCACGACGACGGTTTGTTTCTTGGATTGCACGTTCCATAGAGCCTGTCATGCGGTCGGCATACAAGATAACTTTTCCTTCTACGTTACGAGCAGCGCGCCCAATGGTCTGAATGAGTGCAGATTCTGAACGAAGGAAACCTTCCTTGTCGGCATCAAGAATTCCAATGAGAGCAACCTCAGGTAAGTCGAGTCCTTCACGAAGGAGGTTCACTCCGACAATCACATCGAACTTTCCTTTGCGAAGCTCAGTGAGAATCTGAATACGATCCAGTGTTTCGATATCACTGTGCAAATATTCCGCCTTTATATTTTTCTCTTTCAAAAACTGACTGAGGTCTTCTGCCATTTTTTTGGTGAGAGTTGTAGCAATTACACGAAAACCTTTCGCAATTGTTTTCTCTGCTTCTTCAATAAAATCAAAAATCTGTCCTTTGTAGTGTAGATGGGCATCTTCTACACTACTCACAATCGGTCGCACCGTAATTTCAGGATCAATAAGACCTGTGGGACGAATAACCTGTTGTGGAACATTTTGTGAATGCTCCACTTCATATTTTCCTGGGGTTGCAGATGTATAAATAAGTTGTCCAACACGTTCTTCAAACTCTACAAACTTCAGTGGGCGATTGTCACGAGCAGAAGGAAGGCGAAAACCAAAATCAACAAGAGCATTCTTACGGCTCTGATCTCCCGCATACATTCCTCCAATCTGCGGAATGGTCACATGTGATTCATCGATGATTGTAAGAAAATCAGGAGAACCATCTGGTTTGTGGGGGAAATACGAAAGCAGTGTGTCAGGCGCTTCACCAGGGGCTTTGCCAGAAAAGTGTCGAGAGTAGTTCTCAATACCGTTACAATATCCCACTTCACGAATGAGTGCGAGGTCATAGTTGGAACGCCGCTTCAAACGATCTGCCTCAAGAATCTTCCCTTCTTTCGCAAATACTTTTAGTTGTTCATCGAGCTCCACCTTAATATCTTTCACTGCACGAGCGCGCTCGTCTTTTGGTGTCACGAAGTGCTTCGCAGGGAAAAGAAAAAAGGCGTCAAGTTCATCTAGAATGACTCGAGTGATTTCATCTATTTTAGTTATCTTCTTTATTTGTTGATGCACGCCATCTACACCGAATTCAATCTTATAAATTACACGTTCGTTTACCGGCATGATTTCCATCGAATTACCAAGTGCTCGAAACTTTCCTGGTGCCATGTCAGCATTAGTACGGTCGAAATAAATCGCAATAAGTTTACGAATGAGCTCAGCGCGGTCACTCTTCATTCCTGTCTCTATTTTCAAATGAACCCTCTCATACTCTTCTGGACTTCCCAAACCGTAGATACAAGAAACAGATGCAACAATAATCACATCTTTACGAGTAAGAAGTGCTTGTGTTGATGCGTGTCGAAGACGATCAATCTCGGCATTAATCTGGGCCTCCTTCTCTATATATGTATCAGTCACCGGCATGTATGCTTCTGGTTGGTAATAATCGTAATACGAAACGAAATAATGCACCGCATTTTCCGGAAAGAATTCTTTGTATTCTTGAGCAAGTTGAGCAGCGAGAGTCTTGTTGTGAGCTATAACAAGTGTTGCTTTACCAATCTGAGCAATGACATTCGCAGAGGTAAATGTCTTTCCTGAGCCCGTTACTCCAAGTAATGTCTGGTGTTTGAGACCTTTTTTGACACCTTTAACAAGCGACTCTATAGCAGTCGGTTGGTCTCCCGCAGGAGCATACTCGTTGTTTATCTTAAAAATCGACATGCCTTGATAGTAGCCTATTTCAGGTATTCTTTCAAAAAATTTTCCTTAAACTCAAAAAAAGTGTCGTCAAGTAACGCTGTCCGCATGTCGTCGACAAGCTTCACAATAAATCGCAAGTTGTGGATAGAAGCGAGAGTTCCTGCGAGCATTTCCTTTCCATGAAAAAGATGTGCGATGTATGCACGAGAATAGTTGGCACACGCGTCACAATCACAGTCGGCGTCGATAGGTGTGTGGTCGTCGCGATATTTCGTATTCACAATATGAATTTTTCCTTTTCGCGTGTAGACAGTTCCTGTGCGCCCAAGTCGTGTTGGCCCCGTGCAGTCGAACAGGTCACAGCCATTTTCCACCGCCATAAACAAATCTTCAGGCTCGCCGATTCCAAGTAGATGTCGAGGTTTCTCTTCAGGAAGGATTTCATTCACCCATCTCACAGCAGTTTCCATATCTTCTTTTGCAAATGATCCTCCGATTCCATACCCATCAAAACCAACACCCCTTGAGTCCATCATTTCCGCAGTCGCACGAGCACTTTCTTTGCGAAGTTCTTCATGACGTCCTCCTTGTACGATTCCAAATAGTGCCTGCATCTCACTAATTGGTTTGCTTCTATGATATTCAAGACTTCTCTTTCCCCAACGGTGCGTGCGGTCGAGCGCTTGTCGTTGATAAGCAAAAGGTTCCATCGGTGAAGTACATTCATCAAAAGCAAAAATAATATCAGCACCAATTCCGTGCTGAATTTCAATCGAGCGTTCTGGAGTGAAGTAGTGAGCAGAACCGTCGAGGTGCGAGCGAAACATAGCGCCGTCATGGTCGATATCCACGAGCTTTGGCTTTGCTTCTTCGGGTACGACATTCAAAAGCTTTTCTGTGTTTGGTTTGAGAAGTTTCCCGATTCCCTTTCCATATGCAGCTCCAAGTGAGAAGACTTGAAACCCTCCCGAGTCAGTCATTGTTGGACCTGTCCAGTTCATGAATTTTCCAAGACCTCCCGCTTTCTCGATAATTCCGTGACCAGGTTGGAGATACAGATGATACGTATTTGCGAGAACTACCTGTGCTCCCACCGCTTTTACTTGATCAGGATTGAGCGCCTTCACAGTCGCTTTTGTTCCCACCGTCACAAAAGCCGGAGTCTTGATGACTCCGTTTTTTGTCTCGATTTCTCCGGCACGTCCGAGAGTTCCTTCGAGTTTCTTTTCTATGGTGAATTTAATTGCCGGCATGTGATTAATAGAACTCTGAGCTTAGCAGAATTAGTAGTATTTTAGAAGAGCCTCACTGCTGCGCAACGGCGCAAAGTGGACTGAGTTTTCTAGCAAGAAAACTCAGGTGCTCGGAGAAAATACTACTAATTCTAAAAAGCGAAGTAGCACTATTTAATCCCCACCAACTCAACATCAAACAGAAGTGTTGAGCCTCCAGGAATTGG
>CAYQLE010000026.1:0-9359 GCA_964418265.1 uncultured Candidatus Saccharibacteria bacterium | reverse complement strand
AATAAATGAATTAGAGGAATCAGATCTTAAAGGAAAGAAGGTTCTTGTGCGAGTAGACTTTAATGTTCCTCTTAAAGAGGGGAAAGTTGTTGATGATTATCGGATTCTTCGTGCGCTTCCAACCATTACCTATTTAAAAGAGAGAGGGGCAAAGGTGTTGCTTATAAGCCATATTGAAACAAAAGAGGTAGAAGTACCAACTCTTGTTCCTGTGTTTGAGTATCTCAAGGAGGATTCAGTGATAGGACTTCAAGATATTCACTTTGTTGAGGATATATTTAGTGATGATTCTTCAGCTGTGTTGGCAAATTTACAAGATGGCGAGGTGGTGCTATTTGAAAATATTCGCCAATATGAAGAAGAGAAGAAGAATGATACAGGATTCGGCGAGCGCCTTGCGGCGCTCGCCGACATCTACATTAATGATGCTTTTGCAGTGTCTCACCGCGAGCATGCGTCAGTAGTGGGAGTTGCTGAACACCTTCCAAGTTACGCAGGGTTGCTTCTTACAGATGAAATTGCACACCTTAAGATTGATGAGAATACTCCTCATCCATTTTTATTTATTATTGGGGGAGCAAAGTTTGAAACCAAGCTTCCTCTCATTGAGAAGTTTTTAGATAAAGCTGATAATGTTTTTGTTGGAGGCGCACTTGCAAATGATATTTTTAAAGCAAAAGGGATGGACGTGAAGAGTTCGCTTGTTTCTGATAGTGTGGATGTTTCTTCCATTGTAAATAATCCAAAGCTCCGCATCCCTATTGATGTTATTTGGAAAGACCAAATGATTATGGATGCCGGCAAGGCAGGAATTGAAGAATTACGTCCACTAATTCAACAAGCTGAGTACATTTTGTGGAATGGTCCGCTTGGAAATTATGAAAAGGGTTATAAGGAAGGGACTTCGGCACTCGCGAAATTAATTGGTGAAAGTTCTGCGGTGTCGGTGGTTGGAGGAGGTGATACACTTGCTTCAATAAAAGAGCTCGGATTACTTGATAAGTTTAGTTTTATCTCCACCGGGGGTGGGGCGATGCTTGAACTTCTTCTTAAAGGAACACTTCCAGGAATTGCCGCGCTTGATAAATAAATGGGGTCAGGAGCTATTTCTGAATTAAATAATGTCAAAGGGCACCTTTGACATTATTACCTTATCCTGACCCCATTTAAATAAAAAAGCGGGGCGACCTTTGGTCGCCCCGCACTGTTTTTTTATTTGAGACACTCCCAGCAGAAGTATTCTCCTCGGGCAATATTCGCCCAACTCTCTAGGTACACCTCATCTTTGTCTCCAACATGTTCGGAGCAGAATATTTTTCCAATGCGTCCGTGGGACACAAGGAGTATTCTTTTGCCACTAAATTGCCGACGAATGCGTTCAACGAGTGAACGAATATTCTGACGGGTCTGTGTATCAGAGGTTTTTGGGTCATTGATAAGTTCGGAAGTCAGAATGATATTCTCCCGACTCAACAAAGGCTGTTTTTCGACCACAATTTCTGCGGTCATTTTGGCATAGGGAAGTGGCGAGCACAGGACCATTTCGAAACAATGCTCTCTGAGCTCCTCCGAAGCTTTTTGAGCCTGTTGGATTCCTTCTTGATTGAGGTGTAGACTAAAGCCCGCATTAGGGACACAAGTCCCCGTACGTAGGAAACAAACGGTGGTATTCATATTTTCTGCAATAAACTTACGTCTTAGTCAACTAATTGTCAATGATATACTAATACGCACATGAAAAACTACTCTGTTCGAGAATTCAAAGGTGATACCCTTCTTGACCATTTATTATTCCACAGAGACATCATTGAAGCTTCGAAGCGTGAGGCATATCTTAACCCTTCATACGAAACAGGTCTTCATGACCCATTTCTTCTTTCTGATATGCAAAAAACTGTTGAGCGAATTGGAAAGGCTGTCGATAAAAATGAGAAAATAGTGATATTCAGCGACTACGATGCGGACGGTATTCCTGGAGCGGTGGTGTTTTCAGACTTTTTCAAAATGATCGGCTATGCAAATGTGAGTGTTTACATTCCTCATCGTCACGAAGAAGGGTTTGGACTTAACCTTGAGGCAATAGAAAAAATAGCAGAGAATGGTGCGAAGCTACTCATCACTATCGACTGTGGAATCACTGATGTCGCCGAAGTGACTCGTGCCAACGAGCTTGGTCTTGATGTCATCATCACTGACCACCACCTTCCCGCAGAAGTTCTTCCTTCTGCGTTTGCAATTGTTGATCCCAAAATTAGTCCTGAATATCCAGATCAAATGATCTGCGGTTCAGGGGTGATTTTCAAAGTGGTGCAGGGATTACTTGCAGATGATAGAGCGCGCGCCGAAGGCGCGCGCTGGTCCACTTCAGTCCCTCTTGGTAAAGAAAAGTGGCTACTCGACATGGTTGGCATCGCAACACTTTCAGACATGGTTCCTCTTGTCGGAGAGAACAGGGTCTTTGCAACATACGGACTCAAGGTTCTTCGCAAGTCTCCACGTATTGGTCTCATCACACTACTCAAGTCACTTAAAATAAAACAAAAAGATTTAGTAGAAGACGACATTGGATTCATGATCACCCCACGTATCAATGTTGCATCTCGAATGGGAAGCCCTATTGATGCTTTTCGACTTCTATCGACCGACAACGAGGAAGAGGCGAAGGATCTCGTGGAGAAACTAAATAGTCTCAACATTGAACGTAAGTCTGCGGTGGCAGGGATAGTGAAGGAGGTACAAGCCAAAATAACCAAGCGAGGACTCGAAGACAGGAAGGTTATTGTACTTGGAAACCCATCGTGGCGACCCGCAGTGCTTGGACTTGTTGCCAACTCACTCATGAAGGAGCATAGAAAACCCGTATTTCTTTGGGGACGATCAGACGACGATACTCTCAAGGGTTCATGTCGTTCCGAAGGAAAGACTGATGTGGTGGCGCTTATGCACGGCGTGACTAATGATGTTTTTATCGACCGCGGTGGACACAAGATGTCAGGAGGTTTCTCTGTATCAAGTGAGAAGATTCACCTGCTTGACGAAGCCCTACAACACTCATATGAAAAAATAATGGGGTCAGGAGCTATTTCTTTCGAAGACGAACTCATTGCAGACCACTCTCTTTTTTCTGTTGATGAAATCAATTTTGGGCTGTGGGACACTGTCGACAAGTTTGCACCGTTTGGAACAGGGAATACTAAGCCAGTATTTATGCTAAAAGGTGTTGTACCATCGGACGTTAAGCTTTTTGGCAAAACAAAAGAGCATCTCGAAATCACCTTTATGAAATCAAACGGAAAGAAAGTTTCCGCTATCGCTTTCTTTGCCAACGAAGATCCACGTTTCAGTGCGCTCGAGACTGGCACTCCCTTCACACTCGTCGCTCATCTTGAACGTTCTATGTTTCGTGGTTTTCCTGAGCTCCGTCTCCGTATTGTTGATGTTGTGTAGAAGACCGTCTTCTACACAAAAAAGCCCCTGTTAGGGCTTGGTTTGTATTTGTTGATGATTGTTTATTAAACAGGAAGTCTTCCCTCGACAAAACGCTTGATGAGGCCAAGAACGGAAATCTTTTCGCAACCTCGGGTGCAACCTGCTTCGACCATGATTTCGCGGTAGAATGCGTCACTTGATGCCGCAATGATTAGCCCTTTGAAGCTTTGTCTGATTTTGTGAAGCACGGGGAGACAGTTAAAAGTGTCACCAATGCAACCGTCAAGAACAATGATATCCCAATCGGTACGCTCCTCAAAAATATCTAATGCTTCAGAAGGAGTGAAGGCTTGGACAACTGTGTGACCATTCTATGCATATCAAGTGTATGCTAAAATACTTTTATGAAAGAAAACGATATCATCATCTTTACCGACGGCTCGTCACGAGGAAACCCTGGTCCTGGAGGGTATGGCTTTCTTGCTACATATCAGAGTCATGGCACTGAAAAGGTGGATGAAGGAGGTGGGGGCGAGAAGGAAACCACCAACAACCGTATGGAGATGATGGCGGTGCTCAAAGCCCTTAGTTTTTTTGATGGATACTATGTTCCCGGCGAACTCAAAGAAAAGCAGTTTACTATTTACCTCGACTCTGCATATGTAATGAATGGTGCAACGAAGTGGGTCTTTGGTTGGCAGAAGAATAATTGGAAGACTTCGCTCAAAGAAGATGTAGCCAATGTGGATTTGTGGCAAGACATAATGAAAGTAATGCACGGAAAGAAAATAGAGTGGAAGTTACTAAAGGGGCATGCAGGGATTGCGGGGAATGAACGTTGTGATGAGATTGCAACTGCTTACGCTGATAGTTTTAGTGGAGAGGAGGTGAAAGGAGAGGGAGAAGGGGGCGCGCGGGAACCGCGCGCCCCGGAGCTTTTCCGAGGTAACCTGAGTGACTACGGAGTCGACATCATGAATTTAATGGGGTCAGGAGCTATTTCTTCTGGTCGTTCCTCAAAAAAAAGCTCGAAAGAAAAAGCATATTCATATGTGAGTTTGGTGGATGGGCTTGTGATGACACACCAAACATGGGAGGAGTGTGAAGCTCGAGTGAAGGGAGCGAAGGGAGCAAAGTTCAAGAAAGTGTTCAGTGCCGGTGAAGAGACAAATTTGATAAATACTTTAGGAAAACTTTAGCGTTAATTTATTTGGTTTTAGTCTAATGAAGCAATGTGGAAACATTGCTTTTTTGTTGTGTGGGGACTTTTGCTTATTTTAGCTTTCTTTATCCGTTATGGATGGCATGATCGTACACATGTTCCATTACTCGACAGTGGTTTGGGTCGTAATTTTGAAACAATCGGCATCGTGGTCGAGGAGCCAGAAGAGAAAACCTTCTATCAAGAGGTGATTATTCGTGTTACAGACCCAAGATTCGCAGTGAATAAAAAGCAGAAAATCCTCGTAAAAGCACCGTTTTATCCGAAGTTTGCCTATGGTGACGAGGTAAAAGTCAAAGGCGTATTGAAGTACCCAAAAGATTTTATTGGAAGCTCCGGGCGTACATTCCATCATCAAAAATTCCTCGCAAAAGACGATGTGTTCTATTTGCTTTCATCTGCTTCAGCGACACTTCTTTCAGAACGAAACGGAAACAAACTAAAACATGTTCTTTTTGATGTTAAGAATTCTTTTATTGGGCAGATTAAAAAGATTCTTCCACGACCAGAATCATCGCTTCTTTCTGGGATGCTCATTGCGGGCAAGGGAGGACTTGGTGCCGACCTCGAACAGAAATTCAAAGACGTCGGACTTATTCACATTGTGGTTCTTTCTGGCTACAACGTCACTATAGTCGCTGAAGCATTCATCAAAATACTTTCTTTTGTTCCACGATTGTATGGATATAGTGCGGGAATGTTTGGTATCGCTCTTTTTGCAGTGATGGCTGGCGGAGGCACAACTATTATTCGTGCGTCTATGATGGCAGTCATTGCACTCTATGCCAAATGGACAGGGAACACGTACAGCGCATTTCGCGCACTCACGTTCTCTGGTGGGCTTATGATTTTATACAACCCTCTCACACTTTTGTATGATCCGTCCTTTCACCTTAGTTTTATGGCAACGTTTGCACTTATTGTATTTGTTCCGCACACTCAGAAATTGTTTGGTGGTTTCGGCAAGACAGTGCTTGGCGAAATAATGTGTTCCACTCTCACTATTGAGATATTTCTTCTTCCGTACTTGTTGTGGATGAATGGCTCGTTTGCACCCATCTCGTTTATCGCCAACACTCTTGTGCTCGCATTTATTCCCGCCACCATGCTTGCTGGTTTTGTTGCTGTGTTAGTTTCGTATCTATTTTTTACATTCAGTTATCCATTTGCTCTTGTATCATTTGTCACCCTTCACTACATCATGCGTATTGTTGAAATTGCTTCCGCGTTTACCGGCTTTACGTTGAGGATATGAAATAAAAAACTGACCGGTGAGGTCAGTGGTGGCTTTTAATAGTGTCGATGACTCCTTGAACGGTAATGTCCCTGATTTCGAAGTCACCAGCACGCGCGACGGGTCGAGTGAAGAACTTTCCGTTTTCAAAGTAAAGATGCACATGTCCGGCAGTAGTGTCGCTACTTTCAAGGCAGAGTTGCCATTCTTGCGCGCCGTATCCACTTGGAATCTTCGTCGACTTCAATCCCTTCTGAACAAATGAAACTAGTTGTGACATAAATGCCACATTGGTCACATTGTTGTAATGGGCTGTGAAAATTGTCACTTCTCCTGGTGCGTGCTTACCCTTAAACAACATTCCTTCCGGATTGATGCGGGTATACTCGCTGAGAATCTTTCCCACCTCCTCGATAATGAAAAGGTGAGTCTTTTGGAAGCGGGTCCCAAGATTTTCTGGTTTAGTGAAAACGAACTTAATATTTTTCATTGGTATATCCTCTGGCGCAAGCCTATCATGTTCCGAGGATATTTCAATTCACTGAGCGGTTGGCGTTCTACTTCAACAAACGCTTCTCCACCACTGACCAGTTGAGGTTTGCGAACAGTGCTTCTACATATTCGTTTTTCTTTGAAGGAATGTAGTCGAGAAAATATGAGTGTTCCCACATGTCGAGCGCAAGAACAATGTCACAGCTGTTGAGCTGACCGAGATGTTGTTCGTCTACCCATGCATTTACAAGTTGTCCGGTGTCGCGGTCGCGGTAGAGAATAGCCCATCCGATTCCACGAGTGAGTGCGAGAGTTTTGAATCGTGCGAGCCACGCATCGAATGATCCCCATTCTTCTGCGATAGCTTCGTGTAGAAGACCGTCTTCTACACACGCAACAGTGCCACCCTCGAACTGCTCGAAGAAGTATTCATGATTTTTCATTCCATTAAACTCAAAGCCGAAGCGTCGCTGAGTCTCCGCGACCGCGTATGCATTTGCTTCTGCATCTTTCGACATCTCAGTGATCTTTTCAAGAATAAGATTGGTATGCTTTACATATCCCTCGTATAACTTAAGGTGAATGCTGACTGAGTTAGTAGAAATTCCTTTTAGTTCGGGAAGATTAAATGTTTTAGTTGTGTATGTTTTCATGTGGACAATTATAACAAAAAAGAAGCCCTAAGGCTTCATGTTGATAATATAGTGTTTACCTTATCGGTAAAATCCGCAATTAACCTAAGGTGATATGAGGCATCATGCAGAACTGTTTCAAGGTTTGTCCTTGTATACACACCTCCACAAAAAGGAAGTTTGGGAACTATCACACACACTTCTTTGAGTTTTTGCCCAAAAGTCAATTCGGTGTCTTTCTGTCGGTGATACAAGAAACAGGCAATTATATCCTGATCTTTTTCCGTCTTCTCCTGCAAACTCATTTGCATGACAGTCCAGTAGTACTCACCAATAAATTGGTAGTATTTTGTGGGAGTAGTCACACAATAGTAAGAGAATGTTTGGATTCTATCTCCAAGGGTGAGTGTTGAGGGTGTTGCGATTCCATTGAGATTCAGTGGTCTGATATTCTCGCAGTATCGCTTGATTCCTTTTGTAAGAGCTTCTCGCGTAGCTTCAATGTTCATATGGGTGCTGGTACTGCGTTCTTTGTACCACAGTCTCTCTGGGGAGGCAATGTTTCAGGGTCACAATTTGTGACCCTGAAAGAAAAATAAAAACCCAAGCATATGCTTGGGTTTCTCACAGAGTAAATCGACAGACTAAAATTGGTTTGTTTAGATAAGCCCCGCAGTCTTCAAGGTAGCATAGGCACCGTTCTTCTGGATAGTCTTGATAGCTTTGGTAGAAATAGTAAGAGTCATAAACTTCTTAAGTTCAGGAATATAAACACGCTTCTTCTGAAGGTTTGTGTAGCGTCGTCGCATACCAGTAGGGTTAAACTGGGTTGCACGAGTACGGTTGGAGTACCCACCTCCGTTGATACTACTCTTTTGTGTTATTGCGCAAGCTTTTGCCATAAGTAGAGGTATGCTACCATAGATTTTATCTTATGCAAGATATGGACCCATTACAGATTGTTTTCTACATTTTAGTGCTGGTATTTTCTGTGGTTATTCACGAGGTTTCCCACGGGCTCATGGCGCGTAGGCTAGGGGACAGGACGGCTGAGCATGAAGGGCGTCTTACTCTCAACCCCATCGTCCATCTGGATCTTTTTGGATCTATTTTACTTCCCGCATTCCTTATTATCACCAGTTCGCCATTCCTCATTGGCTGGGCAAAGCCAGTTCCGTATAATCCATATAACTTCATTGATACATCCTTCATCCGTAAGTGGGGAGAGGCTCTGGTTGCTGTAGCGGGTCCTGTTTCGAACATCATTCTATTTCTTATTTTTGGACTTTTCTTAAGATTTTTTGGAGATTCTCTTATTGGGACAGCGTTTGAACCGTCACTTGTTATCATTAATATGGTGGTGATAGTAAATATTGTGCTCACTGTCTTCAACCTCATGCCTTTTCCTCCTCTCGACGGGTCAAAGATCCTCTTTGCCTTCCTTCCGTATTCTTGGAGACCTGTCCGAGACTTTCTCGAACAAAACGTGCTAATTATTGCCCTCTTCTTCATTTTTTTCCTTTGGAGTTTTGTTTCGCCTGTTATCGGGGTGGTGTATTGGTTGGTGGTGGGGATGTAGTGTCAGAGGGCACCTTTGACACTAAAAAACCACCTTTTAAGTGGTTGGACCGAGAATTTCTCTTACAGTTCTTGAAAACGGTGAACTCATGCCTTGGTTCTGAGTTACAGGTCTACGTATGATCTCGAGAATCTGCTTAGAAGTGAGACCTTGGCATTTTATGTGTTCCTTGTCTCCTCGGAAGAATCCAAGGATGTTTCGTATGGTGTTGAGTATTTTCATAATTTCTAAGACCAGAGTATCTTTTAGTTTTAAGAAAGTAAATGGGTGGCGTGCGTTGCACAGGCTTGTCAGAAATAGCTTCATATAGTATAGTCTTCCTCACGTGTTCAGGGCAGAAATGCGCCGAATACTATTATTAAGAAGGTAAGAATGAGTAACTGACCCTAGCCACTACGGCTCCGGAAGGTGAAAAATTCAGTCTTACCGAAACCGGCCGAAAGCCGTGTGTAGAGGTCCGACCTCTACACTAACAAAAACAAAACATGCCAACAGTAAACCAGTTGGTGAAGAAGAGTCGAAAGAGCACAAAGAAAAAGCCAAAAGCTGTTGCTCTTCAACGAAGCTTCAACACCCTCAAGAACCGTCCTCGTTTCTACAACTCTCCTTTCAAACGTGGAGTATGTATCAAGGTAACCACCAAGACTCCTAAGAAACCTAACTCAGCTATTCGAAAGATTGCCCGAGTTCGACTTTCAAACGGAATGGAAGTGACCGCATACATCGGAGGAATGGGACACAATCTTCAGGAACACTCAGTGGTGCTTCTTC
>CAYQLE010000025.1:6972-9514 GCA_964418265.1 uncultured Candidatus Saccharibacteria bacterium | reverse complement strand
TGGCAACGTCGGGATTGGAACGACAACTCCAGCCTATCCTCTTCATGTGGTTGCTGCTGGATCTGATGTGGCCCGATTCAATGGAACAGGAAGCACTCAATGTACGGTAGTAGCAGGAACAGGATGGTCGTGTTCATCAGATATGAATTTGAAGAAGGATATTGAGGTATTAAGCTCTTCAAGCACACTCGATCAGCTTCTCGAACTCAATCCTGTCTCATACCGATGGAAAGATGGCAATAATGACCAGATTCTCCAGCATGGATTCATCGCACAAGATGTGGAAGGTATCTTCCCTGAATTAGTAACAACAGATAGCGCTTCAGGATTGAAATCTCTCTCAATGGGGGGAATGATTCCTTATATAGTGAGTGCTATTCAAGAGATGGCACACAAAATTGCCAATATTTCGAAATGGTTCGGTAATAATGGAAATAAGTTTAAAGTTGAAGGAGAAGTCTGTGTGGATGATGTGTGTGTGACAAAAGAGCAGTTCAAAGCCTTGCTTCAGAATGGAAATACTGGAGGAGGCTCAAGTGGAGGGGGTGGCTCTTCGACTCCAGAACCCGAGCCTGTTGTTACTGAGCCTGAACCAACCCCAACACCTGAGGAGGGAGCGGGAAGTGGTGGAGGAGGAAGTGAAGTTCCTCCAGTCGATGAGCCAGTTCTTGATCCAGAACCAACTCCAGAACCCGAACCAGAAGAACCAACTCCTGAGCCAGAAGAAGAAAGTGCTCCGGAACCTGCTTCTGTTGTAGAATAAGAACATGACATTTTTACATTCAATCATTCTTGGTATCGTTGAGGGTATTACGGAGTTTTTACCTATCTCCTCAACAGGGCACCTTATCATTACTTCGCGCCTTCTTAATATTCCTGTTACAGAATTTACAAAAAGTTTTGAGATATTTATTCAGCTTGGCGCTATTCTTGCGGTAATCTTTTATTATCGCACTTCAATCTTCCGCACAGTCGATACGTGGAAAAAGGTTTTAGCTGCTTTTATTCCAACCGCAGCACTTGGGCTTGTTTTGTATCCATTCGTAAAGATGTATCTTCTCGGCAATGTGCAGATTGTTGCCATCTCTCTTATTATCGGAGGTATCATATTGGTTGCATTTGAAATGTGGCAGAAGCCTCGTCGAAAAGATGAGTCGAAGATGTATAAGACGGTAGCAGAAGTCCCATACTTGTCTGCGGTTATTATTGGTATCACACAGGTGATTGCTGTTATCCCCGGAGTGTCTCGCTCTGCCACCACTATTGTGTCAGGAGAGCTTCTTTCTCTTTCTCGTAAGGCAGTTGTTGAGTTTTCGTTTCTTCTCGCAATTCCAACCATGCTCGCGGCTACTAGTCTCGACATGCTGAAGAGTGGATGGACTTTTAGTTCTTATGAAGTATCTTTGATGCTGGTAGGATTTGTTGTCTCATTCTTTGTGGCTTTAGGGGTTATCACTTGGCTTCTCAAATACATCGAAAACCACTCATTTATTGCTTTCGGTATGTACCGAATCCTTGCTGGTTTGGTCTTCTTTTACCTCTTCTTTTAATTGGGGTCAGGAGCTATTTATTTTCTCCCGCCACGCGTAATTTATCGGTCGAAATAAATAGCTCCTGACCCCAATTTGTGGTAATATCCCCCTATGAGTGAACCGATGAATGCCCGCAAACGTTTCTTTGTATCTGGTATCTTTGTGGTGTTATTTATTGTTCTTATTCCCCTTATTCTCCTCTATTCTCTCGGATATCGATTCAACAAAGATTTCTCAGTTTTCCCTACAGGAGGCGCTTACGTTTTTTACCCTGAGTCTGGTGCCGAGGTGTATGTGAATGGCGAGCTTGGAAAGACCACTAGCCTTTTCGAGCGGGGTATCTTTATCGACAACTTAAATGCTGGGACGTACGACATCGAGGTCCGCAAAGAATTCTACAGACCCTGGAAGAAGACTTTTGATGTCGCAGAGCGCAAAGTAGCCGAAGGATATCCGTTTCTTATTCCCGAAGTCATCGCTACTAGCACGGTTTCTCGTTTTGTCACTGTCGCTTCTGGAGCTTCAGTTACTAATTATTTGTATGGAGAGGTGGTATCTTTGTTTGCAACCACGACCGAGTCAAAACCAAAGCTTGTTCTGCAAGAGAAGATAGTGGCAACCTCTTCTGTAGTATCGACCACCACTGCTTTGATAAAAAAGAACATTGAAGTAGTGCTCGAGAAGGAAACAGGGCGGGTAATTGCTTCATGGAAAGGGAGCAAAGAAACAATGCCTTTTTATTTCTGCGATGCAGCGCGTCTTGTGTGTGGGGATTCGTTTGTTGTGATTCCAAATTCTGTGAGGAGTTTTGATTTCTATCCAGGACGAAATGATGTTCTTATCTACAACACAAAAGACGGTGTATACGTGACCGAGCTTGATACGCGAACTCCTCAAAACACCTTTAAACTCATTTCAGGAAGTGTTGATTTTCGGGAAAGTGGAGATAGGGTATTCATAAAAGAGAAAACCGCATATTACGAAATTCTTTTTATTGCTTCAACTACTTT
>CAYQLE010000025.1:0-6962 GCA_964418265.1 uncultured Candidatus Saccharibacteria bacterium | reverse complement strand
ACTTTGAACGCGCTCTCAATTTAAATTATCTAGCAAAAAACTAACATGGAAAAAGGTCACCTCAACCCCATCACCTCAGTCATTCGAGAAATCTCAACTATTTTTAATGAGCTCGGCTTTTCTGTTGTGGTAGGACCTGAGCTTGAAGACGAGTTCCATAATTTTGATGCATTAAATATTCCGAAGGACCATCCTGCACGGGATATGCAGGATACGTTTTGGGTGAAGAATTCAAAAGAAAATAAAAATGAAGAGGGAGAGAACAAAGTTCTTCGAACGCACACTTCTTCTGTGCAGGTTCGTTTTATGGAGAAAGTCGCACAACTCCCGAAAGTAGATCAAAAGCCTTTCAAGATTATTGTTCCAGGAAAAGTGTATCGAAACGAAGCGACTGATGCGACGCACGAGGCGCAGTTTTACCAGATTGAAGGATTGTATGTGAACAAAAACGTCTCGATGGCAGAACTAAAAGGTACACTCGATTATTTCTTTAAGAAACTCCTTGGTCCCAACGCAAAGATCCGTTTTCGTTCGAGTTTCTTTGGTTTTGTGGAGCCAGGCGTTGAGGTGGATGTGTGGCACAATGGCAAATGGCTCGAGGTGATGGGGGCAGGTATTGTGCACCCGAATGTTATCAAAGCATGCGGGCTCGACTCTGCTGAATGGAAAGGTTTTGCCTTCGGAGGAGGAATTGATCGTCTTGCTATTATCAAGTACGACATTGATGATATCCGTCATTTTTACCAAGGAGATCTTCGTTTCACTTCTCAATTCTAGTCTAAACTAAAATAATTTTCCATATGAAAACCTCATACAAATGGCTTCAAACATATTTTGACGAAACCCTCCCAGAACCAGAGAAGTTGGCAGATCTTTTTAATGCACATGCATTCGAAGTTGAAAGTGTAGAGGTCCGACCTCTACACACAGATACTGTGCTCGATATCAAAGTGCTTCCCGATCGTGCGCATTATGCGTTGTCTCACAAGGGAATTGCAGGAGAAATTCACGCAATCACAGGACTTCCTTTGAAAAAAAGTGAAGTGTCAAAGGTGCCCTTTGACATTAAAAAAATAGGGTCAGGAGCTATTTTAAAGCAAATAAAAACTATTCCTCTAGATAAGTATCAAGATTTTATGAAGAAAAAAATAGCTCCTGACCCCAATTTTTGTTTGCGGTATGTCATGGCTCGTATTGAAGGTGTGCAAGTTGTGAGTTCTCCAGAGTGGCTTAAAGAAAAATTAGAAACCGTAGGACAACGAAGTATCAACGCTCTTGTTGATATCATGAATTACGTAATGCTCGACTGCGGTCAGCCGATGCATGTCTTCGATGCGGACAAGATTGAAGGGAAGATACAGGTTCGCTTTGCTCAAGAGGGAGAGAAGATTACAACTCTTGATAACAAAGAGATTACCCTTTCTTCCGCTGATTTAGTGATCGCTGACGATGTTTCATTGCTTGCTATTGCTGGAGTAAAAGGAGGGAAGAAAGCCGAAGTAGATGTGAATACAAAAAATATTATTATCGAGTCTGCGAATTTCACGCCCACATCGGTCCGCCGAACTTCAACTCGACTCAATCTCCGAACTGATGCATCAAAACGTTTCGAAAACGAGATCACTCCCGAGCTCGCACTTGTTGGTATCGAGCGAGCGTCTGAACTTGTATTGAAAGAATGTGGAGGAGAACTAAAGGAAATTGTAGATGAATATCCAATAAAAGTAGAAAGGTGGAATATCAAAGTGAGTGCCGAACAGATTTCTGCAATAATCGGAGAGCATATCTCTCTGCATGATATCTGTACCATTTTAGTACGACTTGGTTGCGAGGTTGAAAGTGTAGAAGATGCCCATCTACACGGTGAGGTGGTTCTTAATATTACCCCTCCGTTCGAGCGCCTCGATCTTGTGATCCCTGAAGACATCGCTGATGAAGTGGGAAGAATCCGCGGATATGAAAACTTGGCAACCGTACTTCCTCCCGCTATTGACCCAACACCTGTCGACAAGACCTTTTATTACGCAGAGAAAACAAAGAACACTCTCATCAATCTAGGTTTCTCAGAAGTTATGCTGTACTCGCTTGTTGCGAAGGGAAGTTATGAGATTCTCAAACCGCTCGCTGATGATAAGAAATTCCTTCGCGAATCTATCGTAGAGCAAATGACTAACGCTCTCACTCGCAACGCAGTTAATGCAGACCTTCTCGGACTTGATGACATCAAGATTTTTGAAATTGGAAAAGTATTTACAAAGGATAGGGAGAAGACGGTGATGACTATTGGAGTAAAAAAAATAAAGAAGAAAAAAGGTGAAACAGCAGATACTATTTTAGCAGATGTTCTGACAAATCTTGGTATTCAAATAGACTCAAAACAAATAACCAAGGAGGGAATTGTTGAAATTGATTTCGACACACACATATCATCACTTCCGCAACCAAAAGATATTTCTGATCTTAATTTCATCCCACTTCCAATTGAGCTTCGATACAAAGCATTTTCTGTATATCCGTACATGATTCGAGATATTGCTGTGTTTGTTCCTGAAACTATACAATCAGATGAAGTTCTTAATCTTCTTCTTGAGAATGCAGGAGACTTGTTGGTTCGACATTCTCTTTTCGACACTTTCCAAAAGGATGATAAGGTTTCTTATGCATTTCGTCTGATATTTCAGTCTAGTGAGCGAACTCTTACAGACGAGGAAATTAACATCGTCATGAATATGTTGACCGCTAAAATAGTAGAAAAGTCTTGGGAGGTGCGATAAAGGAACCTTTTAAACCACCAAAATCACTTGGAAGCAAGCCGTTTTCTTGCTATACTGGCTACAATAAATAAACAATATGGCAAAGGAAAAAAACAGCGAAGAAAAGATCAAAAAGAGCTCCTACGGAGCGGATTCTATTACCGTTCTCGAGGGTCTTGAGCCGGTTCGAAAGCGCCCTGGAATGTACATTGGTACCACAGGTCCAGATGGTCTTCACCACCTCATTACCGAAATATTCGACAACTCTCGTGACGAAGCTATGGGAGGCTTTGCCGACCACATCGAGGTTGCTCTTCTTCCTGGGAACCGCGTTCGTGTTGTTGATAACGGACGAGGTATTCCTGTCGACATTCACAAAGGCACCAAGGTATCAGCTCTTGAGACCATCATGACCACTCTTCACGCCGGAGGAAAATTCGGAGGAGAAGGCTACAAGGTGTCTGGAGGTCTTCACGGTGTGGGAGCATCTGTGGTGAACGCTCTTTCTATTTATACTAAAGTTATCGTACACAAAGACGGAGGTATCTGGACTCAGGAATATTCTCAAGGAAAGAAGAAGGCAAGTGTGAAGCAGGTAGGAAAGACAAAAGAGACAGGAACCATTGTGTGTTTCGAACCTGATATTGAGATTTTCAAAGAAGTTAGTTTCGACTTCAATCGTGTGGTGCCTCACATGCGTCAGCAGGCGTACCTCGTGCGTGGTCTCAAGATTGACGTGCTTGATCTTCGTGAATCTGATCTTAAGAAGATTGATGTGGATGAGGAATATTATCTTTCAGATCTTACCATCGACGCTCCCTCACAATCTTTCTATTTCGAAGGAGGTCTTGTTTCTCTAGTGAAGTTTTATAATCAAGTTGAGAAGCCTCTCCACAAAAATATTTTTTATGTACAAAAAGGAGTTGAAGGAGTTGAGGATGTCGAAATCGCACTTCAGTATGTCGACGACATCACTCCTCGTATCACAGCTTTTGCCAACAACATTCACACACCAGAAGGAGGAACTCATGTGAGTGGATTCAAGACAGCGCTCACTCGTACACTGAATGCTTACGGACGTGTCAACAACATCATCAAAGAGAAAGATGAGAACTTCACCGGAGACGATGTACTCGAAGGTCTCACCGCTGTTATTTCTGTAAAGCTTCGCGAGATTCAGTTCGAAGGTCAGACCAAAGCAAAGCTCGGTTCGACTGAAGCACAGGGAGCAGTTGCAAGTATTTTTGGTGAAGCGTTTGCAGCATTTCTTGAAGAGAACCCTGACGATGCCAAGACTATTCTTGGTAAAGCTGAACTTGCAATGCGTGCTCGCAAGGCCGCCAAAGCAGCTAAGGACAGCGTTCTTCGTAAGGGTGCGCTTGAAGGCATGACCCTCCCTGGAAAGCTTGCAGACTGTCAGTCAAAGGACGCCAGCCTCTCTGAGCTTTTCATTGTAGAGGGAGACTCTGCCGGAGGAACCGCCAAAGCCGGCCGTGACCGAAAGACTCAGGCCATCCTTCCTCTACGAGGTAAGATTCTCAATGTTGAGCGAGCCCGACTCGACAAAATGCTTGCTTCTGAGCAGATCCGCAACTTGGTGGTGGCATTTGGTGCAGCCATTGGAGACACTTTCGACATCACCAAACTTCGTTATCACAAGATCATCATCGCAACCGATGCCGACGTCGATGGTGCGCACATTCGTACTCTCATCATCACTTTCCTTTTCCGTTACTATCGTGCTCTCATCGACGCAGGATATGTGTATATTGCTCAACCACCTTTGTATAAGGTGAAGAAAGGAAAAGAAGTTCATTATTTCTACAACGATGAAGAGAAAGATAATTATATGAGAGAACAGGGAGATGATGCTGATGTTGCATCTACTGACGATGGAACTCTTGAGGTTGATGGAAACGAAGAGTCTGAAGATGAAACTGAAGTAGAGGTCGGACCTCTACAAGGAAAAGACGGTAAAAAGAAGAAATCAAAGATCTCAATCCAGCGATACAAAGGTCTCGGAGAAATGAATGCTGATGAGCTTGGTGAAACCACTATGGATCCCAACAAGCGTGTGCTCAAACAGTTGACCATCGATGATGCCGAAGAAGCTGACAAGGTTATCGACATTCTCATGGGTAGCGAAGTTGCTCCTCGAAAGTCATTCATTCAGGCAAATGCGAAAGTTGCGAGAATTGATATTTAATTGGGGTCAGGAGCTATTTAATTCTTAGAAACTAAAACCTCTCACAAAACAACACTGTCTTTCCAGGGTACGCGTAGTTTTTTGGTAAAAACCCGCTCGGTTGGTTTGTTACCGGTTTTATTCTTAAGAAAATAGCTCCTGACCCTATTTTATTTTGCTTGACCCTACATTAGGTTTTGTGTTAGTTTTCTGTCAGGTAAAATAAAATATGAATAAGTACATTTTGCTTGAAGGGGTTGATCTTGCAGGAAAATCAAGTGCTGTAAAAAGCTTACTTGATACATCTCATTGGAATTACCAACACAGTAGTTTGCTTACTGAAAATCCAATTCTTAAGATTGCTCGGGAGGTTGAAAAAGATGGTTCTGAATGGATAGGTCATCTCTATGTTGAGGCTTTAAGTTACGACCTCAGTCATTTTCAGCCTCCTTTAGTTAATACGATTCAGGATTCAACTATATTACTTAGGACGCTCGCTTTCAATGGTGCGGCTGGGTATATGAATGTCGTCAAGAAGTTGGAAGGATTAGCTTTACACCATCCAACTTTCGATAAAATTTTCATTCTGACCGCGAGTCTTGATGCGAGGCGAAAAAGGCTAAAAAAAAGGATTGAGGTTGACCAAAGTAGGGTTACACCAAATGATCTTCGGGTTGTCCGTGAACCAGAGTTTTTCCAGAAAATGGAAAATCTGCTAATTGATTATACTAAAATTTTCTTTCGAGAAGATCCAGTCATTATTGATACGAGCAACCTTCTCACTTCTGATGTGGTGAGCAAGGTCTTACAAGAAATGTAGAGTGTTTGATAAAAACACTCTTTTTTATTACAATACTCAAACCTATGAAAAAAATTGAAACTGAATTTAAGATTGAATTATCAAAAGAAGAATTTGAGTCTGCTCCTCAGCTACTAGAACAAAAAAGGTTTTCTCTTATTAAGAACTCAGAACTCACTGATTATTTTTTTAATGTAATAAAATTTGATGAGAAAGGTTTTGATTTTACTCGTATTCGTGTATATGATGGAATTCGTTATCAGCGCACAGACAAGAAATGGGTGATTAAGAATGGTGAGCGTATGCGAGAAGAAGTAGAACGAGAGTCTACTCTAGAAGAGTTTGAACAACTAATAACGGAAGACTCTACATATCTCACTAACACAAAATACCGAAACGACTGGTCTGTGACTTTTAATAATCAACCTGGAATTGTGTCTTTTGACAAGGTGGTGTTTCCTGATGAAACACGATATTTCGTAGAACTTGAAGTGGATGTAGGTGAATCCGAAACTAATACTGTGCGTCCTGTGCTCAAGCAGTGGTTGCTTGAGACATTCAATCTTTCTGATCGGGAGGAGGGGATTGGAATGATGAAACTAGTGATTTCAAAGATACAGCTTAAATAAGCCCAGTCTATATCTAATATTTTACTTGCTAACCTACAGGTAGTTCCGGCAACAGAAAGGCTTAGCTGTTAAAGGCCTTTTTCTTTCAAGTTTTTGGAGAGAAATAATAAGGTTGAGAGATCTGCCACTCCTTCAGAACTAAAAGTTATCTCGCTTCAGTAATTAAACGACGTAGTCTTGCTTATAGTTTAAGATAAATTACTCATAAAGATTGCCTAAACAAATCATCAATTTTTCTGTATAATCAACCAATGATTCTCAAATCGCTTGAAATATCTGGATTTAAATCTTTTGCCAAGAAGACCGAATTACTGTTCGGTAGTTCGGCTATTTCTGCAATTGTGGGTCCAAACGGTTCGGGTAAATCAAACGTCGCGGAGGCGTTTCGTTTTGTGCTCGGCGAGCAGTCGCTCAAGTCGCTTCGAGGAAAGAGAGGTGAAGACATGATTTTTAATGGAGGGAAGAATCTTTCTCGGCTCAACCGCGCGGGAGTGAAATTGGTATTTGATAATCGCTCGAAGCTTTTCCCTATTGATTTTGATGAGATTTCTATCGAGCGCGTGGTGCACCGAGACGGGGTGAATGAGTATTTACTC
>CAYQLE010000024.1:2085-9618 GCA_964418265.1 uncultured Candidatus Saccharibacteria bacterium | reverse complement strand
AGTAAGAATGTTGGCACAAGTAACCACAATGCGGGTGAGAACCCCGCACGTCGAAAGATCAAGGTTTCCTTCGCTACGACAATCGGCGAAGGGTTAGTCGGGCCTAAGGAGATGGCGAAAGCCGCATCCGATGGACACATGGTTAATATTCCATGACCGCTATATTCAGTGATGGGAGGACGGGGAGTAGTATGTCTTGCGTATAATTGGATTTACGTTTGTGTTGTAAGGACGAGTTCTAGGCAAATCCGGAACTCATTAAGTCCAAGCAAAGCATGAATGTCCGCCGAAAGACGGACAAACAAGATAAAGCACTCCTCCAAGAAAAATCTCTAAACTTATGAATATACTGACCGTACCGCAAACCGACACAGGTGATCAGGGCGAGTAGCCCAAGACGAACGAGTGAGAAGTCCCCAAGGAACTCGGCAAAAAAGCAGCCGTAACTTCGGAATAAGGCTTGCCTCCTATTAATTTAGGAGGCCGCAGCTAAAGTATCTCTGGCAACTGTTTACCAAAAACACAGCTCCCTGCGAACTCGTAAGAGGATGTATAGGGGGTGACACCTGACCAATGCCCGAAGGTCAAACGATGGCGGTGCGATTATATCAAGCTGACCGTTGTAAGCCCGGGTGAATGTCGGCCGTAACTATAACGGTCCTAAGGTTCTGGAACTTTCGCAAGAAAGTTCCAGAAGGACTAGGACTGTTAGAGAGTTTTTGGAAAATAAGTTAAATAATTACACATCATGCTACCTAACATGCAGTAATGCATGTTTAGTCCATACACGGTTAACAAGCGACCAACGCCGTGCATCCGATCTACCGAAAGGGAGAGGATGAAGATAGAGTCCTTCTGCTAAGGAATAGAAGAGCGAAATTCCTTGTCTGGTAAGTTCAGACGCGCACGAATGGTGTAATGACTGGAGAACTGTCTCGGGGACCTGCTCGGTGAAAATGCAATAGCGGTGAAGATGCCGCTTACCTGCAGTTAGACGAAAAGACCCCAGAAGCTTTACTGCAACTTGGTATTGAATATACATTTCTGCTGCGTAGAATAGTGGTGAGACTTTGAAGTATTAATTTCGGTTAGTATGGAGTCAACAGTGAAATAGCCATCTGTATTTGTGTATATTCTAACCTCAACGGAAAAAACGATGAGAGACAGTATCTGGCGGGCAGTTTTAGTGGGGCGCTATCCTTAGGCACATCAATTTATTGGTGTGTCAAAGCCATGGCGCCTCATGCACGTGATAAATGCGAAACAAATAAAACAGGGGGCGTTATAGATGAAATTCTGTATGCGAGCAATCAGCTATATGCTGGAATATCCGGTGAATCCGACGGTACTCGTAAGAGTAAAAATCCGTTCGGTGCGGACAACTAGCAGGGAAGTCGACTGTAATAAGTTTGACCCCTCAGAGACTACACGCTGATCTACTAATTTAGTAGAAGATATAGTCCGATCTTCATGGCAACATGAAGTCTTGTTAGTTAACAAGAAACCCAATGAATACAAAAGAAATTAAAGAATATAAAAAAACTCTTAAGCTTACTGATATACAAAGATCTATCCTTATAGGAACTTTGTTAGGAGATGGTCATCTTGAGACTCGAGATATGGGAAAGACTTATCGACTCAAGATTGAACACCAAATTCTACAAAATGACTACACTGAATGGTTATATAATCATTTCAAAGAATGGGTTCGAGGAGGAATATACAGAAAGTCAAAAGCAAACACTAAAGAATATGTAGGATTCACCACATATTCCCATGGAGCCTTTAGGTTTTATGGTCAACAGTTTTATGCTAATGGCAAGAAGGTAGTTCCTCAAATAATTAGTAAGTTGTTAGATCCACTTAGTATCGCGGTATGGTTTATGGATGATGGTTCCTGGAAATCAGAGAAACATAATACATTCATAATTCATACTCTCGGATTCACTAAAAGTGATCTCGAAAGAGTGCAAAGTGTATTTGCAGAAAAATTAAAAATTCAAACGAGCCTTCACAGACAAAAAGAAAAATATTGGAGATTATATATCAAATCAGAATCATCAAAAGATTTTAGAAATATGATAGAACCTTATACTTCTCTTATTGAGTCTATGAAAGCCAAAATGGGGAACGTACAAATGCCTAAAAAGTAACGGAGGAGTTTATTAAGGTCAGCTAGGTGTGAATGGAAACCATACCGATAGTGTAATGGCACAAGCTGGCTTAACTGTAAGACGTATCTGTCAAGCAGACGCGAAAGCGGAACATAGTGAACCGACCATTGGCATTAGATGCTGTGGAAGATTATCAGACAAAAGCTACTCTGGGGATAACAGGCTGGTTGTGCCTAAGCGTCCATAGCGACGGCACAGTTCGGCACCTCGATGTCGGCTCAACTTATCCTGGGGCTGGAGAAGGTCCCAAGGGTATGGCTGTTCGCCATTTAAAAAGTTACGCGAGCTGGGTTCAGACCGTTCAGGAGTCTACTTTCAACTTATTATTTATAATTTGTTGTTTTTACACTTCTGAACACTCTGAATCCTTAGAGGACAAAAGTTCAAATTATATTGAACACTGTTATTTAGTTTTTTCGACACATATCGTAGCAATACGATGATAGAAATGTTAGTGACCAACCAAAACGGCGGTCTGTCATGGAGACATGATAGAAAGCAGTTGACTTATATCGGAGAAAGCCCAATTCATATTTCGTGAATGGCCAACACCGAGGGAATTAAGATTTGTAACCAAATTAATAATTTGGACAAACTCTTGAACCCGTAGAGACTGAACGTCAACCATCTCGCAATTTATTTTGTCGAGATGATATTACAGTCCGAACCTTCGAGTAATCGGAGTAATTGGCCGAAAGGCTGATATACACAAGCGTGAGACAGGTTGGTCTCCTATCTACTGCAGGCGTTGATTTTTGAGAAGATTTGCTCCTAGTACGAGAGGACCGGAGTGAACTGACCTCTGGTGTGTCTGCTGTCCTGCCAAGGGCATCGCAGAGTAGCTAAGTCGGGAATGGATAAGCGCTGAAAGCATATAAGCGCGAAGCCAGCTTCAAGATAAGAAATCATAGACCCCTAGGAGATGACTAGGTTGATAGGTTTCAGGTGTAAGCGCAGTAATGCGTTCAGCCGAGAAATACTAATCCGTCAAATCCTATTAGGAAACCTGAACGCCACAATTGTTTTGTGTTAGTTACCTGTTTGTTAGTTATAAGAAAAGATCTCGGTTATTGAATATTTAGTTCTGGTGATTCATCGGAGGGGCCACACCTGATCTCATTCCGAACTCAGTAGTTAAGTTCTCTTGAGGCGATGATACTCTTTGGAGGGGAAAGTAGCTAGTCGCCAGAACCAAATATTCAATAACCTCTCTCCTTATAAAGATGTGCTACAATTTACGCATGAGTAAGCACTCTCATATCTTTATTTCAGTCATTGCGCTCATATTCTTTATTGGAGGGGCGCTCTTTGTGTTGTCTGCTCTTGAGTCATATGCGGTTGGTTTTCGAGGTTGGGCACTGTTCTCCGTCTTTATTTCCTTCGTTCATTTTTTTATTTCATTCAGCTTGTTCAAACGCAAGCATCTTGCGCCCTATATAGGAATTTTTTTTCAAACCTATCTTATTACTCACTTCATCATTAATTATAGAGACATGTTATATTCTTCCATTCTACTTCCATCTGTAATTGGTGTATTATCTATATCAGTATTTATAATTACAAGTTTATTTTTCTTAAGAAAGCAATTCACTAACTAACCTCAATAACTAATATGGTACTCGAACTCACATGGGCAAAGCAAAGAAGAATTATTATTAGTTTGGCCCTTTTGGGCATCATCCTGTTTTTGGCAGGAGTTGGATATTTAGTTTGGAGATCAAGTCCAAATTGTTTTGATGGAAGACAGAACGGTTTAGAAACTGGAATGGACTGTGGAGGCAAATGTGCTCTTATTTGCAAGAACGATTCTTCGTCTTTGGTGGTAGATTGGGTACGCTTGTTTAAAATCAGGGAAGGCGAATATGCGGTATTAGCCCGGGTGAATAATCCGAACATGTCCTCAATCGCTTATGAAGCACCGTACATATTTGATTTGAAATCCTCAGATGGCACTATTGTTGCAACACAAAAAGGTACTACTTTTGTTCCTTCTCGTAAGACATTTGTTGTGTATCAGGGAACAATTACTACAAATAAAGTTCCTACTTCTGCTTCATTTCGTTTCGACGGTACTCCTTCATGGTATCGATCAGATTATGCCGAACCTGAACTTATTATTGCAAACAAGATTCTTACGAATGAAGAATCTCTACCTCGGCTAAGCACTACAATTCAGAATCCAAATATTATTGATGTGGATAATGTCACACTTTCCGCAGTGATTTATGATGATGAAGGAAACGCTCTTCAAGTATCCCAAACTTATCTCCCTCGAATAAATTCCAAAGAAACCGTTTCTGTTGCATTTACTTGGCCTAATCCAATTCCACTGAAGGCAAGGATCTGTGAAAACCCTCTCGATGTAGCTTTAGTCATTGATCGTTCTGGAAGTATGGAATATCTAGGTACAAATCCGCCTCAACCTCTCACTGATGTAAAATCCGCTGCAACATACTTCGCCGATGAGCTTTCTCGATTTGATATGGCTTCAGTAGTTTCTTTTGGTAATGAGGCGAGCGTGGCACCAAACGCGTCGCTTACAAAAAATCTTGAATCAGTTAAGAGTGCTATCAACTCAATCTCTATTCTGCAACCAGGAAACCTCCAAAATACAAACTTAGCTGATGGTATCTTAAAAGGTACAAATGAACTCACTTCCTCGTCAGCTCGATCAGGTGCATCAAAGGTGCTTATTGCTCTCACCGATGGAGTCGCAACCAGACCTCTAAAGGCAGGCACAGCTCGATACCCAGAGATTTACGCAACAGAAATTGCAAAGAAAGCAAAAGATGCGGGAATTCGATTATTCACAATTGGTCTTGGAAAGGATTTGAATCAGGAGTTTCTTAAGCAAGTTGCCTCTTCTCCTTCTGATTTTTTCCTTGCTCCTTCAGCAGATGATTTACAGGGAGTATACAAAGAAATTGGTTTAAAAATGTGTACTCGAAAACCAACAGCGATAGAAATATTTATAAGTGTTCCCCCAAAGAGATAATGAAACGGTTCGCTCATATCGATTGGCTTTTATTTTTTGCTATACTTCCACTCCTTGGCGCTGGCCTCATTAGTATGAGTTCGTTTACCGGTAGTGATAATTATTTTATCCGGCAACTTGTCTGGATTGGTATTTCTTTGGGAGTTTTTTTTGGATTAAGTAGTATTGATCTAAGTTTTTTGAAGAAAACACGAATAGTAAGCATTATGTTCGGAATTACTTGTGTCGTGCTTCTTTTATTGTTTTTTGTGGGTACAGTCACAAAGGGAACGCAAGGCTGGTTTAATCTTGGATTATTCTCTATACAGCCTGCGGACCCCGCTAAGCTTGTTCTCATTCTTCTACTATCAAAGTATTTTTCAAGACGGCATATTGAAATCGCTCACATAAGGCATATTATTGTTTCTGGCGCTTATGCTTTTATATTGTTTCTTTTTATTCTTCTTCAGCCTGATTTTGGTTCAGGAATCATTATCTTCTTAATATGGTTTGGTATGGTACTTGTTTCTGGTATTTCCAAAAAACACCTTGCTATAGTATTTAGTATAGGTCTTGTTTCCTTCCTTTTGTTGTGGGGCTTTGCATTTAAAGAGTATCAGAAAGAGAGAATTAGAAACTTCATTCATCCGTTAGCTAATATCAAAGGAAGTGGATACAATGCGTATCAATCCACCATTACGGTAGGGTCAGGCCAGCTTCTTGGAAAGGGAATTGGATATGGTACTCAGTCGCGACTTCATTTTCTTCCTGAACATCAAACAGACTTCATTTTCGCCGCATTTTCAGAGGAGTGGGGGTTTGTTGGGTCAAGTCTTATTTTGATTCTCTTTGGAATTGTAATTTACTGCATCTTACAGAACGCAGTACGAGGAGCAGGAAATTTTGAATTGTTGTACGGGGCAGGCGTCGCAATATTTTTTATGAGTCACTTTACTATTAATGTAGGAATGAATCTTGGTATTCTTCCTGTGACAGGTATTACGGTGCCTTTCATGAGTTATGGCGGGTCACATCTTATAACTGAGTTTGCTGCTTTGGGTATCTTGATGAGTATGCGAAAAAGATCTCGCGCAGCTCACCGTGATGTCATTAAGAATGAGTTTTTGGGAATTTAGCACAGTTGCTTAAATCGTCAAACAATACATATTTGTTACTGATTGATCAAGGTTAAGACTTGAATTATTTATCAATTTAGGAAGGTTTTGTGGTCGCTCTGCTGAAAAATAAAGAATATACGGGATGTCTCCTAGGGCTAGAGATTTTCCTAGACAGCTATAGTTTCCTGCCGTGTCGGTTGTTTGGTAATAATAAAACTCGTTAGGATACGAGCTTCCTTTTGGTGGAGTAGGTATTACTGATAAAAACCTTTCAGCAACAATGTTTTGCATTGCAGAGGTAAGACTAGATCCTTTCGCTAATCCACCACTTGGTGCCGGGTAATTAAATTCTAATTGGTAGAGCTCAAGGGCGGTTTGCAAGGTTTTCATTTCCTGAATTCGTTCAGAGTCTCTACTTTTTGCTTTTGCATCTCCCAAGCTACCAAGTATAACGCTTGTAATAAGTGCTATAATCGCACCTACTACCATAAGCTCAATTAAAGTAAATCCTCTGGTTTTCATAATTTATTTTCTATTTTGAAGTGAATTTATCATGTCTGGATGCATTCGATTTATTTGGTCTGCTGTAAAATCTTCCTTGAATAAAGTATCAGGTTGCTGATTCATAATAAAAATAACAATTGCAACCACAATACAAATTAAAGTGACAGCAATCATTAGAAAGTTAGCTTGGCGAACATTTTTTATCAAACCCCATTTGATCAAGGCGGGAGTGTTATGAGAAACAGCATTAGAGATATCAATATATCTTAGATGTGTTTGTGATCCTTCTTCAAATTCAACGTCGCTCATATAATAAGGTAATTTTATGTCTTATTTGTGTACATGTCGAGTGTTCTTGCTGTCATTTCTTCGACAGTAAATTCGCTCAATACTCGCTGGTGCAGAGAGCAACCGAGCTTGCTTCTCAGGGTTTTTGACATGATAAGTGACTCTAGACCTTCTGCAAGTTTACGGGAGTTTTTTGAGGGAACAAGAATCCCCGCATCATCTATAACTTCGGGTATTCCTCCTACATGTGTTGCTATAACAGGCACCTCCCCGTGCCCCGCCTCAACGAGAGTGTATCCAAAGGCTTCTGATAAAGAAGGGACCATGCAAACATCAAATGCTTTCATAAGAGATTTTGCATCATCTATAAAACCAGTAAGAAAAACGTTTTCTTGCAGTCTCCTTTTTATTATTTGTTTTTCTATAGCAGAGCGCTGGTCTCCTTCTCCTATAATAATTAAATAAAGGTTTGGAT
>CAYQLE010000024.1:0-2075 GCA_964418265.1 uncultured Candidatus Saccharibacteria bacterium | reverse complement strand
GCTCTCTAAGAAGAGCAATCGCATCAAGCGCATAAAGAATTCCTTTGACAGGATGTAGTTCTGCGATAACACCAACCCAAAAACTTTCTGTGGGAATCTCGATTCCTATTTTGTTTATAATAAAACTTCGCGCGTCTTCTCTCTGCTTCATTTCAAAAGGACGAACACCAAGATGAATAACATGTAACTTATTCTTTATAAAAGGTTTATGAACGATCTGTTCTTTTACCGACTCTGATACAGTAATTGTCTTGTGAGAAAGAAGTACGGTCATCCAATGAAGAGTGCTTATTATTATTTTTGAGAAAATCTCACGATTCTCATTGAATGCCCAAGCATGTGCTGTAAAAATTATTTTCTTTACTCCTGCCATGCGTGCAACGAGAGCCCCGATGCCCCCAGCTTTTGAGCTGTTAAGGTGCACTATGTCTGGCTTCTTCTCTCTAAATATTTTCCACAACTCCTTTGCTGATTGAAGTTCTTTTTTGAAGTTAATATCTCGCTCCATTGTTTGAAGAGAAATAACTGAAATCCCTGCTTGTTCTAGTTTCTCTTTGAGTAGACCATTTCCACCCGCCACAACCTCTACTTCAAAAAGAGCAGGATCAAGCGAGGTGGCAAGGTCAAACACGTATCTTTGCGCTCCTCCCCAATTTGATTTTGTAATAACATAGAGAACCTTCGTTCGTTTCGGGGTGTTGTCCATAATGGTTTTTAATTGTATCATCAGTTCCATGCAAATATCTAATAAAAGGGAACCGACCATCTTGTTTATCGGAGACCTTATTATTATGGGCATTTCGTTGTGGATTATGCTTTTTTTCCGCAATATGAGGATACCAGAAAATAGTCTTTTTTTAGGCCATTTATTGCCATTTCTTATGATTTTTGGGGTTTCTGTGTTGGTTTTTTATATTGCAGGCCTCTATGAGAAGCACACCGTGATCCTAAAGAGTCGACTTCCTCATATTATCTTTCGTGCTGAAATTATAAATTCAACCATTGCTGTAATGTTTTTTTACTTTGTACCGTACTTTGGAATTTCACCTAAGACTAATTTGTTTATCTATGTTGTCATCTCCTTCCTACTTATTGTTTTTTGGAGAATATGGCTCTCTTCTTTTTTTATTGTTCGTCGTGCTGAGCCTGCAATGCTTATTGGACAAGGAAAGGAACTTGAAGAACTTTCAGAAGAAATCAATAAGAACCCAAACTATGGATTACGTTTTGTTTCTATTGTAAATCTTGATAATACAAAAGTAGAAGAACTTCCTCGTCTTATTGAAAGGATAATAAAAGACTCTCCTGTTTCAATTGTGGTTGTAGATCTTGAGCATGACATGGTGCGCGAGGCACTTCCTATTCTCTATAAGCTTATTTTCTCAAAAGTTCGTTTTGTGGCGATGTATAAGGTGTATGAAGATGTGTTCAAGAGAGTTCCTTTCTCAATTCTTCAATATAACTGGTTTATTGAGAACATTTCTGCTTCACCAAAAATAATGTATAACACTTTTAAACATGTATTTGATTTTGTATTTTCTTTGCTTGGTGGGATTGTGTCTCTGTTGTTTTATCCATTTGTTATCCTTGCTATTAAAATGGAAGACGGAGGACCTGTATTTATTTCTCAAGAAAGAATAGGGAAGGGAGGAAAACAAATATATCTTTATAAGTTTAGAAGTATGAAAAATAGTGACCGTGGGGTTTGGGTCACAGAAGATGATGATCGTATTACCCGTGTAGGAAGTATTCTTCGTAAGACTCGCATAGACGAGCTCCCCCAACTTTGGAATGTTGTCAAAGGAGATATTTCCCTTATTGGCCCTCGTCCTGATATTTATGATTTAGGTAAACAGCTTGAGCAACAAATTCCTTATTACACCGTACGAAGCGTGATATCACCAGGGCTTTCTGGATGGGCACAAGTTAGTCAGGAGCTTCCACCACAATCACTTGAAGAAACTAAAGTTCGCCTTGCATATGATTTGTATTATGTAAAAAATCGTTCAATTATTCTTGATGTTCGTATTATTTTAAAAACCGTTCGAACTCTTTTGTCTCGAACGGGGAAGTAG
>CAYQLE010000023.1:3265-10230 GCA_964418265.1 uncultured Candidatus Saccharibacteria bacterium | reverse complement strand
AATTTAACTTGCATACTATTTTACCACAATGGAACTCGACGATTTTAAATCAAACCATAAGACAAGCTTCCTCGCTTCAGAATACGAACGCCTTTCAAAAGAGAAAGACGAAGCTTTGGCATTGGTGGAAAGTGATCCTGATATGGCAGAGCTTGCGAAAGATGACATTACTCGGCTTGATAGTGAGATGTCAGACCTTATGACACGTATGACTGAAATTTTGAAAAAAGATGAAGAAGCTGACAGCGAGTCACCTCGTAAAATTCTTCTTGAAATTCGTGCGGGTGCGGGGGGAGATGAAGCTTATCTTTTTGCAACTGAGCTTGGAGAGATGTATCAGAAGTATGCAGGCTTCCAACAATGGAGAGTCACCCCTATTGATGAAATGACTTTTGAAATGGAAGGAGAGGGGGTGTATGACAAACTTCGCTATGAGACCGGCGTGCATCGCGTCCAGCGAGTACCCGCTACCGAGAAGATGGGACGCGTGCATACATCTACAGTGACCGTGGCGGTGCTTCCACTTCGCAAGAAGTCAAGGTTTGAAATCAATCCGACTGACATTGAGATGGAGTTTTCTCGATCAGGAGGAGCAGGAGGACAAAACGTGAACAAAGTGGAAACTGCCGTGCGTCTTATTCATAAGCCGACTGGTATTGATGTGCGCTCTACTTCAGAACGAAGCCAGCTCAAGAACCGTGAGAAGGCAATGTCTATCCTTACAGCCAAACTTGAAGCTATGAAAGAAGAGGAGGAGGCGAAGAAGTTTGCTGCCAACCGTAAAGACCAGATTGGAACAGGGGATCGTTCTGAGAAGATCCGTACCTACAACATTCTCCAAGACCGTATCACTGACCACCGCATCGGCGAGAACTGGCATAATATCAATAAGATTTTCCTTGGATACCTCGATCCGCTTATTGAGGCGCTTTTGAATTACAAAAAAGAGGAGTAATAGCTCCTGACCCCCATTTCCCCCCATTTCCGGTTGCCAATTTTAAATAATCTGTTAGTATAGTCGGACATGTCAAAAAATAACGAAAACACAGTAGAAAACTCAAAAATCGAAGCCCTCTTTAAAGCAGGGGCGCATTTCGGTTTCGTGAAGTCACGTCGTCACCCAACAGTAGCTCCTTACATCTTCGGAGCAAAGAACCGAATCGAGATCTTCAACCTTGAAAAGACCGAACCTCTTCTCTCTGATGCTCTTGAGTTTGTTAAGAAGCTTGGAGCAGACAAGAAGACTATTCTTTTTGTTGGAGGTAAGTCAGAAGCTAAAAAAGCCATCAAGAACGCAGGAGAAGCTCTTGACATGCCATATGTTGCAGGACGATGGATTGGAGGAACTATCAGTAACTTTGTAGAAATCAAGAAACGAATCGACAAGTTCCTCGACCTTTCTTCAAAGAAGGAGAAGGGAGAGCTTGGAAAGTACACCAAGAAAGAGCGTCTTCTTATTGATCGCGAGATCGAGCGTCTCGACAAGTTCTTCTCAGGACTTGTGTCTCTTACTAAAACACCAGACGCAATGATTATCGTAGATCCAAAGAAAGAGCACATCGCTCTTGCTGAAGCTCTTGCGGTCAACATTCCTGTTATTGCTATCTGTGGTTCAGACTGTAACATTAGCAACATCACTTACCCTATCGTTGCCAATGATGCGTCACTAGCTAGCGTCAACTATATCGTTTCTCAGATTGTAGAGTCTTATAAATAAGTTTATAATTAAAATCTCATATGATTACCCCAGAACAAGTAAAGGAATTACGAGAAAAAACAGGTATCTCTGTTATGCAGTGCCGAAAAGCTCTTGAAGAAGCTGAAGGGGATTTTGAGAAAGCACTTCTCCTTCTCAAGCGGAAAGGTGCTGATGTTGCTGCCAAGAAGTCTGATCGCGAGCTTGGTGCTGGAACTGTCGCTTCATATGTCCACTCAAACGGAACTGTTGGAGCTATGGTAACTCTTCTTTCTGAAACTGATTTCGTGTCTAAAAACAAAGAGTTTGGAGATCTTGCTCGAGATATTGCTATGCATATTGCGGCAACCAAGCCAGAGTTTCTTACAAAGGAGGAAGTTGACGCGGATTCTCTTGCTAAAATCAAGGAAGTTCTCGTGAAGGAGCTCGAAGGACGACCAGAAAACCTCAAAGAACAGATTCTTCAGGGTAAGATTGATTCATATTTCAAAGAAAGAATTCTTCTTGAACAGTCATTCATCAAGAACGATACAATGACAATCAAGGATTTGATTTCTGATGCAACACAAAAGTTCGGAGAAAAGATTGCAATCGGAAAGTTTGCGTACTTCTCTGCGAATTAAATCAATGCTTATTTCATTCATCATATTTTTTATTTCTGCTGTTAGTTTAGGTGCACTTGTCGTACTTCGAACACACATGGAACACGTGCGTGAATATCGTTTTGTGTACCCGGTAGTAGTTAAAGCAAGGAAGACAAACGTCTACTTGCATGAGTTCATTACAAACGCAAGAAGCATGATGAGGTATGCAAATAAAAAGACTATGGTTTTGCTCGTACATTTCATTATTGAGGAAATTGAGCACCTTTTCCAACGCTTCATGCGTTTTGTGAAAGGGAAGTTGCCACCAGTGAAAAAATAGTTTAAAGTGCTTTTTGTAAGTTAAGTAAATTGCCGCCCTAGCTCATTTGGTAGAGCGCCACTTTTGTAAAGTGGATGCGCCCAGTTCGAATCTGGGGGGTGGCTCCAAGTCCGTAATCTAAACATGTCATACAAAAACTCTCCTTATTTCCATATTGGTCGAGCCACCGAGCTTAAGGGCACCGATCGAGTATTGTATCGTTTTCTTGAAATGGTCCCAGGTATTCTTTCGTGGGGAACTATTTTAGGTACTATTGTTCTTTCATATTTCGCCCCTGTTGCAGCCGCTATTTTTATCATTGCTTTCGACTTGTACTGGCTTCTTAAGACTATCTATCTTTCATATTTCCTTCGTCGAAACTGGAAGCGGATGAAGCACAATCTCGCTCTTGATTGGACAGAGCGTATGTCTACTGTGAAGCATGAGCACATCTGGCATCTTGTCATCCTGCCTTTTTATAGTGAAGGAATTGAAACTATTGAAAAAGGAATTCTTTCTCTTATTGAATCAAACTCTGACACCAAGAAGATGATCGTGGTACTCGCGGCTGAAGGGAAGAGAGGTCCTGAAGCACAGCTTATTGCTAAGGAGATAGAAGGTCGTTATGGAGAAAGTTTTGGTCATTTCCTTACCACCATTCACCCTGCTGACGTTGAAGGAGAAATGGCAGGAAAAGGCGCCAACATTTCTTATGCTTCAAAACAAGTTCGTGTAGAAGTTATAGATGCATACCACATTCCTTATGAAGATATTCTCGTTTCTGCTTTTGATATTGATACTGTTGTCTACAAAGATTATTTTAATGTAGTGTCTTGGCATTTTCTCACATCAGAACAGCCTTATCGTTCGTCATACCAACCAGTTCCTCTTTACAACAACAACATTTGGGATGCGCCCGCACTCTCGCGCGTAGTTGCAGGTTCAGGAACTTTTTGGCAGATGATTCAGCAAGAGCGACCAGAGAAGAACGTGACTTTCTCATCACATACTATTCCGTTCAAAACCCTGCATGAGGTTGGATATTGGCAACACAATATGGTGTCAGAAGATTCTCGAATCTACTGGAACTGTTTCTTTGCTTTCAATGGAAACTACCAAGCAACCCCTATTTCATATCCAGTTTCCATGGACGCGAACCTCGCTCCTACTTTCTGGCAGACCGTCAAAAATATTTACAAACAACAAAGACGTTGGGCGTGGGGATCAGAGAATGTTCCCTATATTCTTTTTGGGTTTATTAAAAACAAGGAAATTCCTTTTTGGGAGAAGATTCGCGTGAGCTTCATTCAGCTCGAGGGGTATTGGTCGCTTGCAACCAACCCGATCATGATTCTTCTTCTTGGTTGGCTTCCCCTTGTTCTTGGAGGTAAGAGCTTCAACACTACCGTACTTTCATACAACCTTCCTGATATCACTCGTAACCTTATGATCTTGGCGATGGCGGGGCTTGTGCTCAGCGCATTCGCTTTCCTTAGTTTCTTGCCTCAAACCACCACTCGTACGCGCAAGCGCGACAAGGTTCTCATGCTTCTTCAGTGGGTATTCGTGCCAGCAACCATTATTATATTCGGTGCTATCCCAGGTCTTGATGCTCAAACACGTCTCATGTTCGGTAAGTATATGGGATTCTGGGTAACTCCTAAATACAATAAGAAATAGGGGTCAGGAGCTATTTATTTCTTTATCTTTTCTTTATTTTCTTCTTTGGTCTTCCTCGTTTTTTTTGTGGAATGTTTGTAATATCTTCTAAGTCATCTTCTTTTTCGTTTACTAATTCAAGATAATTCTCAGGAATATCAATTGGAATTTCTGAAAGAAAATTTCTGTAACTCGAGTTTGTATCCTGCTTCAACCAAAGCCCAGACCACCTCCAGTGTTCCGCTTTCTCAACAAGTTCAGCAGTTTTTGCGTTCCGGTCCACATACATAAGAATTCTCAGAAGGTGTTGGTTATTTTTAATCAGAAAAGCTTTGTATCTTCCTTGAAACAAATGACCTGTGCCAGTTGTCCCGTGCTTCTTATGGTACCTCTGTGTGAAAGTCATGGTAAGCCAATGCATAAATTTTGTTAAACTTCTAGAGCTTTCTATAAATGGCACAAGATGAATATGATTAGGCATTATAGAGTAGGTGAGAATTTTGATTTCGTATAACAACACAGCCTGTTTGAAAGTTCTTTCAAAAAGTAGATAATCCGAATCATCGTAAAATATCTTTACTTTTGCATTCGCTCTATTCATCACATGAAAAGCACAATTAATTTGGTTGCTTCTGGGTAGTCGTGGCATAGTACGGACTAA
Source organism: uncultured Candidatus Saccharibacteria bacterium (assembly GCA_964418265.1). Classification (GTDB taxonomy): domain Bacteria; phylum Patescibacteriota; class Minisyncoccia; order Phycocordibacterales; family CALRBL01; genus CALRBL01. The sequence continues at coordinate 5,311 of CAYQLE010000023.1, read as the reverse complement.
TTCTACGACGTACCCCTGAAGTCATGGTAAAGAAAACCTAAAATACTTCTAAAATAAAAAATAGCTCCTGACCCCATTTTCTGCTACAATATCTGTCACAATGTCATTTTTAGATAAATTATTTAAAAGCCACAGCCAAAAGACAATTGAATCATACCAGCCAATTGTCGCCACAATCAACGACCTTGAGCCTATTATTCAAGCCCTTTCTGACGACGAAATCAAAGCTAAAACAGCGTATTTCAAGGAACTTCTTTCTGAAGGTAAGACACTTGATGATATTTTGCCAGAAGTATATGCAGTAGTGCGCGAGGCATCTAAGCGAACCCTTGGTCAGCGTCACTTTGACGTACAGCTTCTCGGAGGTGTTGCTCTTCATAAAGGAAATATTTCTGAAATGCGTACAGGAGAAGGAAAGACCCTTGTGGCAACATTGCCGGCTTATCTCAACGCACTTGAAGGCAAGGGTGTGCATGTGGTGACGGTGAACGATTACCTCTCTCGTCGTGATGCTGTTTGGATGGGGCAAATATTTGCATATCTTGGACTTTCTGTTGGGGTGGTAAACACAGACGCTTCATACCTGTACGACGCCAACCATGTTGACCTTGATGCAAAACGAGACCAAGTCGCATCTTTTAAAGTAATACATGAGTTCCTTCGTCCTTCTACTCGTTATGATTCTTATAATGCCGATATTACGTATGGTACCAACAACGAGTTTGGTTTTGATTATCTTCGTGACAATATCGAACGTGATCCAAAGAACCTTCGTCAGCGAGAATTCCATTATGCAGTTGTTGATGAAATCGATTCCATCCTTATCGACGAAGCTCGTACACCCCTTATTATCTCAATGCCAACTCAGGAATCAGAAAACCTGTACGCAACTTTCGCAGGCATTGCTCAAAAGATGAATCTTGACGAGGACTTTACTGTTGATCTTAAGTTCAAACAAGTCGCTCTCACTGATACTGGTATCACAAAAGCAGAGAAGCTTCTTGGTATCGAAAATATTTATACAGACAAGGGAATCAAGTACGTACACCATCTCGAGACAGCAGTCCGAGCCAAGGCTCTCTATACCAAAGACAAAGAGTATGTAGTTCGTGACAATGAAGCAGTCATTGTCGATGAGTTCACGGGAAGACTCCAGCCAGGACGACGATGGTCAGAAGGTCTGCATCAGGCTATCGAAGCTAAAGAAGGAGTGAAGGTTCAGCGTGAGTCGCGCACCGCAGCTTCCATCACTTTCCAAAACTATTTTCGTCTTTATAAAAAGCTTTCAGGAATGACAGGGACCGCATCAACAAGCAAGGAAGAATTCTTTAAGGTGTACGGCCTTGATGTTATCGAAGTTCCTACCCACCGAACCATCGCTCGTCTTGACCACAATGATCAGATTTTCCAAACCGAGAAAGGTAAGCTCATGGCAATTGCTAAAAAAATAAAAGAGCTCAACCAAAAGGGTCAACCAGTTCTTGTAGGAACAGTCTCTATCGAGAAGAACGAACTCTTGTCTGCATATCTTAAGAAAGAAGGAGTGCGTCATCAGATGCTCAACGCTAAACCTCAGTTTGCTGAGCGAGAAGGAGAGATTGTCGCAGAAGCCGGAAAGAAAGGTTCTGTAACTATCGCTACCAACATGGCAGGACGTGGAGTGGATATCAAGCTCGGAGGTCCGAACGCAACCACCGAAGAAATGGAAGAAGTAAAAACTCTGGGGGGACTATTTGTTCTTGGTACCGAGCGACACGAAGCACGACGCATCGACAACCAGCTTCGAGGACGAGCAGGACGACAGGGTGACCCTGGAGAAACTCAATTCTTCGTATCTCTTGAGGATGACCTTATGAAAGTTTTTGCTACTGACACTATTAGAGGAATGATGGGACGTTTCGGCATTCCAGAGGATGAAGCTATCGAGAATGGTCTCATCACTCGTGGCCTTGAGAATGCTCAGACAAAGATTGAAGGTTTCCATTTCGATTCACGCAAGCATGTTCTTCAGTATGACGATGTACTTTCTATTCAGCGTCGTACTGT
>CAYQLE010000023.1:0-3255 GCA_964418265.1 uncultured Candidatus Saccharibacteria bacterium | reverse complement strand
CTGTCTATGAACGTCGTCGTAAAACTCTTCTTGGAACAGACGAAGAAGTCGCAGCGCTCTTTGATGAATTGCTAGAAAAATCTTCTGAAGAAGAAAAGAAAGAAATCGAAGAACGAAAAGCAAAAATAAAACCAGAAGAGTATCTTAAGATTGTTCGTCACGTTATACTTCAAGCTGTTGACCTGTATTGGATTGATCATCTTGAGCTCATGGACTATACACGCTCAAGTGTAAACCTCCGCGCATACGGTCAGCGTGATCCTCTTGTTGAATATAAGAAAGAAGCACTTCGATTGTATCGAGAGATGTGGACAGCGGTTGATGGAGAAACAATTCGCATGCTTTCTCATCTAGAATTTTCTGTAAAATAATCAAAAAAAGTTATCCCCAGTTTTAATCAAAAATACCTAGGAATTCCTAGGTATTATTTTTTAAAAAAGGTACAATAACTAAGTCCTTATGATTAAATTTTCGTTAAAAGGATGTGGTGTTCTTTTGGTTACTCTGTTAACCTTCGTTTCAACATCATCTGCAAGCGAAGAAGGTTTTTATGGTGTCCAAAATCAGCAAACACCTGACTTTTCATTCAAAAATCTCGCAATAAAATCTCTTGATATCTACCGTGTCGCAGGAGAAGCAGTACTTGAGACTGTTGGTGAGGCTAATCATGTCTATCAAGATACATTCACCTCTCTCACACATGATATTTCACTAAGTGCAAAAGAAATTTCTCGTGATACTAAGGCATCACTTAGTTTTGCGCAAGCATCACTCATCCCACAAAAAGCTTCCGTACTTGATTCAATCCGAAACGGCATACTCCGCTTCCTCGGTATCGAGAGCGAGCGAGTTGTTGTTGAGAAAGTAATCGAGGTTCCCACTCAAGGAACCCCAACCACCACCATTATATATCGCGACACATCTTCAGTTGCTCCTGCAGTCACCAACTACTACACCACCAACTCATACATCTCAAACAATGTTACTAGAGGTCTCTCCAATAGTATGCGTCATTCAAACAATGAGACCTCAAAAGACATATCTTCTCTCGAAGATTCTGTCGCACAGCTTCAAGCAGATTTCTCTGCAATCAACCCATTCTCTTCATCATCCTCCCGCGCACTCTTCTCTTCATCCGCAACCGGCCTCACCTACACTTCAGGTACAGGAGATTTCTCTTTGACCTCGGGTTTCAACATTCCAACTACTGCATCCACCACGCAGTGGAACAATCTTGTCTCATCACCATGGATACAAGCCGGACCAAATATTTCATACACTGGAGGAGTAAGTGTCACAGGAACATTCGCTGCGACTGGCCCCATCAGTCTCGGTACCACCACCATCGTCGGGGCACTCACTGTTGCAGGCAATACTTACATCACTAATGGGGGAGTATTGAACGTGGGAGATAAGATTGTTGCTCCTGGAGAGATTGGTATCGGTACATCATCTCCTTCTGCAAAGCTTGGTATACAAAACACCATTGCGACACAAACAGCCTTCTCCATCCATGGAACCTCATCAGGACAAATCGCTTCTCTTATGGAAGTGTGGAGTAGTCCTGCAACATCAATTAACTACTTCCGTATCGCAGCCAACGGTGACATCACCGCGTCACAAGGAATCACTGCTGGATCATTCATTGGAAATGGAAGCGGACTTACTGGTCTTGCCACTTCAACCTATGCAGCTACATCTTCATATGCATTTAACGCGGAACTTCTCAACAACCAATCTGCTTCATACTACTTGTCCCGTGCCAACCACACAGGCACACAGCTTTCTTCAACCATCTCTGACTTCTCTTCATCCTCCCGCGCACTCTTCTCTTCATCCGCAACCGGCCTCACCTACACTTCAGGTACAGGAGATTTCTCTTTGACCTCGGGTTTCAACATTCCAACTACTGCATCCACCACGCAGTGGAACAGTAATGTATCAAGTCAGTGGACTACAACAGGTTCAGATATTTATTACAGTGGGGGAAATATCGGGGTGGGTACTACCACCCCTGGTGCCCGGTTGGCTGTTGTGGGATCAGGTATTGGATCAGGTAAAGCATTCTCCATAACTAATTCAAGTAGTGCGGAGAAACTAAGTGTCCTTGATAACGGGAGTGTTGCGCTTTCAAATATTTTATACTTGAGCAGTAGTGGTCTGCAATTTGGAAATAGTGGAGGCATTGCTGGTTCAAACTTGGGATTTCTTGCTCCAACTTCCGATGGAGTCTTTCGTTTTGGTGACAGCGCAGGAGGAGGATCTCCTCGTATTATTCTAGGATCAGCAGGTTCTGGTTTCGTGTCTCTTAAACGAAATGGAGCAGGTCTCGATATTCGCCTTGGCGATGATTCAGGTTATGGAGGATTGACCGCAGCAAGTTCAACAATTACGGGTACCTCAACAACAGCAAGACTTTCTGTGGGCTCACTTTCTGGATTACTTTTCGGTACAAATGGTGATGTAGGTACAATCGCCACTACATCACTTGGATTGTTGACCACCAATGTTTCTGAAGGATCAAATCTCTACTACACCAACGCACGGGCAACAACTGACGCCCGCAACGCACTCTCATCATCCGCAACCGGCCTCACCTACACTTCAGGTACAGGAGATTTCTCTTTGACCTCGGGTTTCAACATTCCAACTACTGCATCCACCACGCAGTGGAACAGTAATGTATCAAGTCAGTGGGTGACCAATGGTTCAAACATTTCTTATTCTACGGGGAATGTGGGGATTGGGACCACCACTCCCACCGCACAGCTTTCAATAGCAGGATTAAATACAACGAGTGTCGTTTATCTAAACAGACCAGCGTCAGGAGCTACCGTTTTTAATTTAATCAGTGGTCCAACTGGTGCGGTAACCGCAGGGGGTACAATTTTTAGTGTAACATCAAATACATCTATGGGAAGTGGTGGTTCTATAGCACTCATCGGTCATAAGTTTAGAATTGACGAAGGTGGTAATACTTCCGTTGCTGGAAACTTCACTATTGGTTATGGAGGAGGAGCAGCAACAGTGGGTCTTGGTGGTTTTGGAAACACTAATACTTTTATAACAGGAAACGCTGGAGCTCAAACACAAACGGACTTTCTTTTCAGAGCAGGAACTGCAGACAGAACTGCGGGTAACCTGTTTCAAATCGCAAATAATACAAATCCCGTTCTTACTGTGGCTTCGATTGCGGGTGGTGGCAACGTCGGGATTGGAACGACAACTCCAGCCTATCCTCTTCATGTGGTTGCT
>CAYQLE010000022.1:4724-10376 GCA_964418265.1 uncultured Candidatus Saccharibacteria bacterium | reverse complement strand
GTGCTCATGCTTATGAAGTTTGATATTTTTACAAAGTGGTCAACAAAAGAGAACTTATTGACTGAAATATTCAAGCTTGCGCGAGCAAATAATCTTTTTAAGGAACCTTCAATAAAAAGAACTTCTATCGACGCAGTGAGATTCGAGCAGGCTATTGCTCTTCTCTTAGCTAATAATTTTATTGAGGCAATTGCGAGCCTTGCAGAGCTTTCACATTCTGAAACAATTAAAACCCAACCTCTCTGGTACGCAGAAGTGCGGGCCAAGGCGGGTATGACTGGCACAGACCCTGAAATAGTCCTTAGGGTGGCCTATCCCCTCAAAAATGGGGGATCAAGGTTTAAAAAGCTCTACCGTCACCCTCTTATATCCCCTATCTTTAAACTTCCTTTATTTTCAAGTATAATCGACAAATACATCACATGGAAAAGCTCCCTTTAAACATAAAAAGAAGACTCGCCCGATCATTTTGGCTTGCTACCGCTCGTGCTATGCTTCGCTGGTTTATCTATTTCCCACCCTTCATTCAAGACTATATTGCTTTCAAGATGAAGATTTCTGATAAACGGTTTGCTCTTAGCTACACTGATTCATATCCCTGTCTTTTTGATAAAACATCCACAACGGGTTTCGACCCCCATTACCTCTATCACCCCGCTTGGGCAGCTCGTGTTGTTGCAAATATCAAGCCTGCTAAACATATCGATATCTCGTCAATCTTACATTTCTCTACTCTCGTATCAGCATTTATTCCTGTGGAGTTCTACGACTATCGCCCCGCACAGATCTTCTTACCAAACCTCAAGACTGGAGCTGGTGACTTACTCAATCTTCCTTTTGAGACGGGTAGTGTTGAGTCACTTTCATGCATGCACACCATTGAGCATGTCGGACTTGGACGCTATGGTGATGTTATCGATCCCACTTCCGATCTTAAGGCGGCAAGTGAGCTTGAACGTGTCGTGAAGCCTGGAGGAACCCTTATCTTTGTTAGTCCTATTACAGGCAACCCACGTATCGAGTTCAATGCGCATCGCATTTATTCGTACGATCAAATTTTAGCCATGTTCCCCGAAATGAAGGTAAAGGAATTTTCACTAATACCTGATGACTTCAAGAGGCAGGGTATCATTACGAACGCAACCAAACAGGTGGCTGATGGACAAGACTGGGGATGTGGATGTTTCTGGTTCGTGAAAAATTAATATGATAATCATCCACCTCAAAGGCGGTCTCGGCAACCAGATGTTTCAATACGCTTTCGGGCGGGCGTACGGCTTGAAGCACGACGTAGAGGTCAAATACGACACCTACGGCTTCGGTACACAGAACTTGCGTCTCTACAGCCTTGCTCACTTCAATATCAAAGAAAACCTTGCGACCTTCGAGGAAGTGGAGGTTATCAAGAACCCGTACGGATTACTTTCCAAAATACTTCGCTTTTTTCGATTTAAGATACTTCGTCAGTTCTATCTTGACTGGGATGAGAAGCTTTTTAGTACTTTCCGAGACAACTGCTATTTCACAGGCTTCTTCCAAAGTGAGAAGTATTTTATTGATATTAAAGAAATAATTAAAAGAGAGTTTACTCTTATTCACCCTCTCAAACCCGCAACGCTCGATGCTTTAATTAAAATAGAAGAAGCTCCCCTTCCCGTCTCTCTTCATATTCGTCGCGGAGACTATGTAGCCGACACTAAAACTAGTTCAGTGCACGGTGTTTGTGATCTTGAGTATTACGACAAAGCAATCGAGACTATCACCAGTGGATATCCCGAAGCTACTTTTTTTGTCTTTTCTGATGATATTCAATGGGCAAAAGAAAATCTTCACACCGGCTTCCCTGTTGCCTTTGTATCAAACTCCGACATTCCAGACTATGAAGAGCTCCATCTCATGAGCACCTGTAAGCACAACATCATTGCCAACAGCTCATTTAGTTGGTGGGGCGCATGGCTCAACCCTAATCCCGAGAAGATTGTTATTGCTCCAAAGAAGTGGACCAACAAAATTCCTGACGGTCATCCTTATATAATTCCTGAACTATGGACACGAATTTAGACATACAAAGAAATGAGGCACAAAGCGTAGCTTTGTGCCTCGTAAGTATCACTCTTGCAACACGCAACAATGCAGGTTTTTTGCAAGAAGCTATTGAAAGTATTAAGAATCAAACCTATGCCAACTGGGAACTTATCATTGTAGATGACGGGTCGACAGATGGGACTGAAGAATATCTTAAGAAAATATGTAGCGAAGATTTACGAATTTCATACACAAAAAATGAAACTTCACTTGGTATCTCGAAGAGTCGAAACATTGCGTGTGCCAAAGCAAAAGGAGAATTCATCGCCGTGATAGATAGTGATGATATGTGGAGCTCTTCTGAAAAACTCCGCAAACAAGTAGCCTACTTCATCGAGAATCCTGATTGCGAAGTAGTGGGAACCTTTGCACAGCTTATAGATGAAAATGGGGAGCTCACCCATACTCGTGTTGCTGGAGTGATTCTAACCAAAACACTTACTTTTGAAACTGAAGACATTGCTATCCGTAACAACATCCTTCTTCGTCAGCAGTTTGTTCACTCAACTGTCGTCTTTCGTACTAATTCATTCAAAAAAGTTGGAGGCTATGACGAATCACTCGTGGTAACAGGAGACTATGACCTTATTCTCAAGCTCGGATGTCAAAAGGAATCTTTGACACCAGCGACACAAAACACACTTCACAATATCCCTGAGGTTCTTTCTGGGTATCGTATCCACACTAACAACATCACCAAGAAAGCAGTGGTGGCGGCAGACGAGCACCTTTTAGTGATCAAACGCTACAAGAACAAATATCCTCATTACATTCTCGCCTACCTCAAAGCAAAGTTACGCATTCTAAAAGCTATTCTTTAGTGTAGAGGATGTCAAAGGTGCCCTTTGACATTGACACTCACTCTACTCAAGCATCTTACGAAGCACGTCTTCTGGGATTTCTTTTACTTCACGAGGTTTTGGTGTTGGAGCTTCTTTCATTGGTTCAGGAGATTTTTGTTCATGAGCTATTTTTGAACTTGCTTGCGTTCGTGAATAGGCTTCCGCATTCCTCTGCTCAAACATCCTGTTTTCAGTAATTGAATTAATTATATTTTCTTCACCCGTCTTCATCTCACCAAGAACAGATTTTAAAACACTTTGCAACGCTGAAATATTTTCTGGAGTTGGTTCCTTTTTGTTTTTTATCACATCACCTCTTTCAGGACGATCAGACTTGCGAGCATACGAAAGAGACATTGCTTTGCGAAGCTCAGTTTCGCGCTCTTCTGCGTCTTCCGAAGATTGGTTTCTTTTTGGTGGATTACTAAAAACAGTTTTAAAAGGTTGGTACACTTCTTTCTTTTCTTCACGAGTAGGTTGTGGAGGCTGTGGAGGTTGTGGAGACTGTGCGTCGTTAGTAATTTTAGCAAGAGTTTGGTTTGCGGAATTGTTTGGATACGCTCGCTGTTCACGAGGTGCGAAATTGCCGTTATTACCTTGAGGAGCCCTTCGCTCACCCCGCTCACTTACATGCATTTCTCCTCCCTTTTTACCTGTATTACGCTCACCACCCCTATTATCAGCCACTATTGGGCTTGTAGACACAATAGGAGCATGCCACTCTCGAATCTCATCCTCAACAATAGAACGGGGCTTAGCGTAGTGGGCGCGGGAATACTCAATGATTTCCTTTGCATACGAAATAATAGGCTTCTCAATCTGAGGAAGAGTAGAGGCAGAAAAAGGCGGAGAAGAAACTCCATCAATCATGAGCTTGAGATAGATCTGGAAACGTCCAAGATTCACCATGTCTTCCATCGTGAACTCTGGAGCAAATTCCTTTTCGAGTACTTCGGCATCAAACGCCCCCACACGAAAAGACACCATAGTTCCCACGTTTCCAAAAACCGCTGCGCGCACTTCTTCTGACATCTGCTCGATATACTGGTGGGCAACAGTGAGGTTGAGTTTGTATTTGCGGGCTTCGGAAAGAATGTCAGCAAATGACTCGTTAGCAAAATTCTGAAACTCATCTACATATAAATAAAAGTTAGGAAGGTTTGCTAACTCTTTCTCAGAAGAGTCTGCTCGAGACATAGCAGCAAGATACACTTTAGTAATAATCATTGAACCAAGAAGGTTGGCATTCGCTTCTCCAACTCGTCCTTTTGATAAGTTAATGATGAGAATCTTCTTCTCATCCATAATCTTGCGAAAATCAAGATCGCTTTTTGGTTGACCAATGATATTACGTACAAGCGGGTTGGCAATAAACTGCCCGATCTTGTTTTGAATAGCTGCGGTAGCTTCCTGCGCGTATTTGTCATTATATTTTGCAAACTCATCAGTCCAAAAAGTCTTCACAGATGGGTCAGTTACTTTGGACACCACTTCCTTCCGATAGTCTTTGTCTGCGAACATGCGGTTGATACCGATAAGTGTTGAACCAGGGTATTCAAGCAGAGCAAGCATGGTGTTGTTGAGAATGTATTCCATACGAGCACTCCATGCATCCACCCAGATTCTCTTAAACGCTGACATAAGACCGTTGGCAACAAGATGACGCTTGTCGACGCCCACATCCTCCATTACATTGAAAGCAATCGGGTGATCAGTGTCAAATGGCGCAAAATAAATAACATCTTTCTTTCGTTCTTCTGGAATATATTCAAGGAAAAGATCGGCAGTCTTTCCGTGTGGATCGATAAACGCCAGACCATTGCCGTTTTGGATATCTTGAACCGCCATGTTTTCAAGCACAGTAGACTTACCCATACCCGTCTTTCCAATGAGGTACATATGACGAGATCGGTCGTCAAGCTTAATACCAAAAGGGGTTCGCTTGTTACGCGAATCAGTCTCTGCAAAGTACGTGATACCGGGAGTCTTATTCATTACAAGATTATTATACATTAAAAATACAAAAGGTTCACAAACACCTTCTCCTAAAACACTTAGTTATTGTAGATGGGACTCTCGGAATGTTTGAGAGCCAGCAAATTTTCAGCAGAAAATTATGCGTGCCCAGATACGATAACTAATGTGTGGAGGGAGAAGTGTTTAAAGATTAGTAATTCTTCAAACGATTGATCTTATCATGCTGACGGATCTTCTCATGAGCCTTGGCTTCGATCTGTCGAATACGTTCACGAGTAACACTAAACTGCTTACCTACTTCTTCGAGTGTATGCTGAATACCGTCAGTGAGACCATGTCGAAGCTCAAGAATCTTGCGCTCCTTTTCAGAAAGATCGTTAAGGATTTCTTTTACTTGATCAGTAAGGATACGTCGTGAAGATTCCTGATCTGGAGAAAGTATTTTGTCATCAGAAAGGAAATCTCCGTATGTTGAGTTCTTATCATCATCTCCGTCTCCAACAGGTGTATCAAGTGAGAGTGTGCTTTGATCAATCTTCTCAATGTTATAAATCTTTTCAACATCAAGTCCCATCTCTATAGCAACCTCATCTGGAAGCGGGTCACGACCAAGATCTTGAGAAAGGCGTCGTACGACCTGCTTATACTTGGCAATAGTTTCTACCATGTGCACAGGAACACGAATGGTTCGGCTTTGGTCAGCGAGCGCACGAGTAATAGACTGGCGAATCCACCAAGTGGCGTAAGT
>CAYQLE010000022.1:0-4714 GCA_964418265.1 uncultured Candidatus Saccharibacteria bacterium | reverse complement strand
AAATTTATCCACGGCTTTGAAGAGTCCTAGGTTTCCTTCCTGAATAAGGTCAAGAAGCGTAAGGTCGGCTGAACGTCCGACATATTTCTTAGCAATAGAAACAACGAGACGAAGGTTGGCGCGCGCGAGCAAGTTCTTTGCTTCTTCATCCCCTGCTTCGATACGTCGAGCAAGAACCTTTTCTTCTTCTGCTTTGATGAGTGGATACTGTCCGATCTCTTTCAAATAAATTTGGATTGAGTCGTAGTTGGAGTCATTGCGATTATATACGTATTTCTTAAGAAGATCCTCTTCTTCAGCAACATCAAGCAGACCCCCTCCTTCGAGAACATCAATACCAGAAGTTGAGAACTTTTCATAAAGAGTATCAAGAAGCATTACATTGTCTTCGATATGTGGAAACTCTTTGAGAATATCGTCGTAAGTAACGAACCCACGCTCTTTACCCTTCACCATAAGGCGACTAATTCGGGCTTCAGTATCTTTGTTCTTTTTTTCCGGTTTTAGTACAGGAGCAGAAACTTTCTTTACTACTTTTTTAACATTTTTTACAACCTTCTTCACTTCCTTCTTTGTAGTTTTCTTAGGAGTGGTCTTTGTACTCTTTACTGCTTTCTTTACCACTTTGGTTACTTTCTTTACAGCTTTCTTCACTGGTTTTTTTACCACTTTTGTTTTCTTCACTGGTTTTTTATTTTTCATGTATATTTATGTAAATTTAGCTAACTTGTTTTTAATCTCATCAGCTTTTTTAAGATCTCCCTGCTTCATTGCGTCATCAAGTTCTTTCTTGATTGATTCCTTTTCTAACGAAGTAAGAAGACCTTTGAGATGATCTTCCAAAGAATGTTCACTTCTACCAATCCATTCCTCGACACTAAACAGTAATTCATCCTTGATATCACTGGCGTTTTCAACAAACTGCTTTGCTTTTTCTTCCTCATTGAGGAGAAGATAAATGCCGGCGATTAGCCGGTGTTTTGAAAAAATATTATGTGCCGATACAGTATCATTTTTTGTTTCATTTGGCAATGATACGGGTGTCGATATGGTTACCGCAGATACCTTCTTGAGAGCCTCGATAAGCACCTCCTCTTTAATAGAAGTTTTCGCTCCCACCACCGACACAAAGTGACGCTGATCGATTGGACTCTCAATAGCCTTCACATACGGAAGAACTTCAGTTTCTACAGCCTTGCCCAAGTCGCGTTGCGACAATCCTCGTCCAAGAAGAACATTCAGATAAAATTCGACAATATGCTCACTCTTTCGAAGCGCTTCTTTAAAAACATCTGGTTGGTCTTTGAGAATATCTGCAGGATCTTGACCCTTTGGCAGTCGTACCATCTTCACATCCATCCGAAGTGAAAGAGCGAGAAGCCACGCGCGTCGTGCCGCTTCGATACCAGCATTATCAGCATCGTATGCAATCATTAAATTGCGTGAGAAGCGGCAAAGCATCTCTAATTGGTACTTGGTGAGTGCGGTACCTGAAGTGGCAACAGCATTAGTGTACCCTGCCTGTTGTGCCATGAGTAAATCCATTTGTCCTTCCACAAGCAAAGCAAACTTCCATTTTGAGATAGTAAGCTTCGCTTTGTTGAAACCGTACAGAATACGTGACTTATCAAAGAGTGGTGTGTCGGGAGAGTTGAGGTACTTAGCAGGTGGAGGTCCGACCTCTATCTCAGCTTCCCACTCCTTAAACCGCCCAGTGAAAGCCACAGTCTTACCAGCCGGATCAAAAATTGGGAAAATAATACGCGAGCGGAAACGATCGTATATCCCTCGACTTCCCTGCTTACCAAGCCCCGCCTTCTCTATTTCAGCGTCAGTGTACCCCTGAGATTTAAGCGCATCATAAAGATGGTTCCAACCTTTTTTAGTCGAACCGATTCTCCACTCCTTGATAATTCTATCTTCAAGTCCACGAGACTTAAGATATCCCTTTGCCTTCTCATCACTACTTAGAACGTCTTCAAAGTACGACGTCGCTGATTCCATAATCTTACGAAGCTTGTCCTTCTCATTATCTTCCTGTTTAGAATCCGTTCCTGAATATGTCTCAAGCACCACCCCTGCCCGATCAGCGAGAATAGAAAGTGCTTCCTTAAAATCAACCTTCTCGAACTCCTGAATGAAAGTAAAGATGTCACCCTTGGCACCACATCCAAAGCAGTAGTAGGAGTTGCGTTCTGGAGACACAAAAAAGGAAGGTGACCTTTCATTATGAAATGGACACTTTCCTTTTAGGTTTGCTCCCGCACGGTCTAGCTTGATGTATGACGAGATGAGGTCGGAAATCGGGAGCCGTTCTTTGATTTGTTCAACGGCTCTTGATGACATGGTTTATGTATTATTCGCGACCTTCGTCCTTTCGAGAAGCTCGTTCCACCATTTTATACTTTTCGCTTCCTGGGAATCCTGATCCTGCTGGGATGAGACGTCCGATAAGGACATTTTCCATGAGACCTTGAAGCTCATCATTGCTTCCTCGAGCAGCTGAACCAATAAGAATCTTGGTGGTGTGCTGGAATGAAGCAGCTGAAAGGAATGATCGTCGTGAAAGAGAAACATCTGTGATACCCATCACTACAGGATCTCCCTTAGCTTCGATACCTCCTTCTTCTTTGATCTTTCGGTTCTCAATAATGAATTCAAAGTTTTCAATAACATCTCCAATAGAGAATGAAGTTGTTCCCGATTCCTTGATCTTGAGACGTGTGAACATCTGTCGGATGATAACCTCAATATGCTTTCGCGATACGTTTTCACCTTGGAGTTCGTAAGGCTTCTTTACTTCGCTAATAACGTAGTTCTGAGCTTTCTCTTTTCCTCCATACTTGAAGAGTTCATCGATATCGCATGATCCGTCAGTAAGAACATCTCCACGCTTCACATGGTCTCCCACCTTTACGTACACAACTCGAACTGGGTGAACTGAGAATTCAACTTCAGCTTTTCCTGCTTTTGATTTCTTTTCTGCAATCTCTGGTACAACCACAACAACCTTTTCCTTTCCCGTATTTCGGATTTCAGTAACTACTCCATCAACATGTGAAATGGCAGCAGGGTTCTTTGGTTTTCGCTTTTCGAAGATTTCCTCAACTCGTGGAAGTCCAGATACGATATCTCCCTTGAGAGATGCGGCTCCTCCGGCATGCTTTGTGTTCATAGAAAGCTGAGTTCCTGGCTCTCCAATAGCCTGAGCAGCAACGGTTCCCACAGCTTCTCCAAGATCAATCATTTTATTCTTTCCAAGATCAAGACCGTAACAGAACTTACAAATACCGTTGAGAGTCTTACATGTCATTGGTGATCGCACCACAACCCGAGTAACATCCTTTGACTCAAGAAGCTTTGCATCCGCTTTGGTAATCAAGTGATTTCGTTCAAAGACTACCTTTCCATCAACAACTACGTCTTCTGCGAGTACTCGTCCGTGAATGTTTTTGGCAAGTGGAGTTTCGATTCCTGAAGCTGTCTCTTTTACAATAGCAACGCCTTCTTTAGTTCCACAATCTTCCTCTGTAATTACGATACTCTGTGCTACAACGAAGAGCTTTCGAGTAAGGTAACCAGCCTTGGCTGTGTTAAGAGCGGTGTCAGTAAGTCCCTTTCGTGATCCGTGTGATGAGATGAAGTACTCAATAGGGGTGAATCCTTCTTTTGAAGAAGAAAGAATAGGAACTTCAATAACTTCTCCACGAGAGTTCTGAATAAGTCCTTTCATACCCACCATCTGAGTAATGTTTCCCAGTGTTCCTCGAGCCCCAGAAAGAATCATGTCTCCGACAGATCCGTTCTTTACAAGAGTCACAGGAATAAGTTTTTCAATCTTTGACTTTGCTTCGTGCCATACTTCAACATTCTTTCGCTCTTTTTCTTCTTTTGAAAGAAGACCTTCTTCGTATTGTTGGTATACAAGCTCTGATTCTTTCTTGCTTGCTTCGATAATAGCCTCCTTTCCTTCTGGAATAAGAACATCGTCGATACCCCAAGTAATTCCAGATTTTGTCGCGTAAGTGAAGCCGAATTTCTTAATGTCATCAATAATAGTTGGGATAATTTCCACACCATACGTAGTGATGAGCTCATCAACAATTCCCGCCATTACACTTCGAGTAACCTCAGTGTTGATGTATCGATAGTCTTCAGGAAGAACTTCGTTAAAGAGAATTCGTCCTACAGTAGTGTCGATAAGACCTTCTGATTTTGATGAGAGCACCTTAATAGCTGCGCGAAGTCCAAGTTCTCCATAAGTGTATGCAGAGATTGCTGCTTGTTCGCTTTCAAAAATATTTCCTTCTCCTTTGTCTCCTTCAACAATCTTTGTGGTCCAGTAACATCCAAGCACAACATCAAGAAGCTTTGCTGTAATAGTTGGGTCTCCAGATCCAGGCTTTAAAATGTTCTTGTCAGATGCCATGATTTCTCGAGCTTCTGCTTGAGCCTCTTCTCCAAGAGGAAGGTGAACGGCCATAGTGTCTCCGTCGAAGTCAGCATTGAAGGCTGAACAAATAAGTGGGTGTACTTGAATAGCATTTCCTTCAATAAGGATAGGCATGAAAGCCTGAATACCAAGACGGTGAAGAGTAGGAGCACGGTTGAGAAGCACGTACTTGTTTTTGATTACTTCTTCGAGGATTGCCCATACTTCTGGAATTCCATCATCAATAAGACGAGATGCTCCACGAATATTGAAAGCTAATTC
>CAYQLE010000021.1:0-10403 GCA_964418265.1 uncultured Candidatus Saccharibacteria bacterium | reverse complement strand
ATGTAAAGAATCTCACCGTTCTTACTTGGGATGAAAAGCGTGAGGTAGAAAAAGATGGCCTGACAATTTCCTTTAAACCACTGCATGAATGGTTGCTTGAAATAAATAAAGAAAACTAACCATATGAATCCCGTTGCAAACCAAAACAAAATAGAAACCCGTCGCGCACCAATGGACAATAGCGCGACACGATTTTGCAAAATCGAGCGCAAGAAATGCGGCACTGAGGTTCTTACCATCACAAAGGGTGATCTAACTCCATGCAAATGTGGAGCTATTTCCGTTGCGTAATGGTTCAATACCTTTGCATCACCTCCCTGATGTAGAGTATGACAATGGCATATACAACAAATGAAAAGATTCCTCGTGTGCGTGCTCAAGCAGTACGCATGGTTCGAAGTGGTAAATCAATCAGAGAGGTGGCTCGGTATTTCGGATACAACCAGTCATCGATCGTGAGGTGGTGCAAAAAAGCTGGAATTGTAGTTGGTGCCCGTATCGAGACAGAAAGCTCAAGACCCAAGACATCACCAAAGTCCCTGCCTAAAGAAACCGTCGGCCGTATCATCCATACGCGAATCAATAGCAAGAGGTGTGCGGAAGTGATATATGAGATGTTAAAAGCAGAAGGAGTGATTGTGTCACTCTCATCTGTTAAACGAAAACTTTCGACATACGGACTGCTTAACAAACGCAGTCCGTGGAAAAAACAAAGGATATATCCTAAGCGTCCAGAGGCAACAAGCCCTGGAATGCTGGTTCAAATCTATACCATTCACTTTGTGACAAGAGATGGGTCAAGAATATATGTCTACACCACACTTGATGTGTATTCGAGATATGGTTTTGCAATATTAGCCGAAAGGATCGGTGCAAAACAGAGTGTCGCATTTCTCAAGAAAGCAATCCAATATTTCCCATTTCATATTCAAAATATACAGACTGACAACGGTTCAGGGTTCAGTTTCTACTTCACTGACTATGTGATCCGATGCGGTATGACCCACCGACACATCCATCCTAGATCTCCAAATGAAAATGGACACCTTGAGAGATTCAATCGAACAATACAGGAAGAGATCGGTAAATTTGGCTGGTGCATTTTCATACAGAAAGATATTCGATCGTTTCTAAAATATTACAATACCGAGAGGATGCATATGGGTATCAACTTCAAAACGCCGGCCCAATTAGTTACAAAGTGATGCAAAGGTGTTGACTAGAATACACAAAAGCTCGCATGGCAGAACGGCTTTCGAACCTTTGAGTGGGGAAGAGTTGTAGGAGATCTGGAGATTACAACAAAGGAAATCAGCTATCTTCTGTCCTTGGTGTGACTATATTATCGAAAACTATCGTCTCTATCTTCGTATTGTATGTTTGTTAACAAAGTTTCGCGCATGGGAGGATGGTCGATTAACTATCCAAGGAGAGAAATAAAAAAAAGGCCTACCATCTTGCGATGGTAGGTTGATTTATTTGTTCTTACTGAACCTAGCTCATATTTGTGGGCAACGCGGTGGGGTTGTACATACCGAAGTTGGAGTCCAGCGGGCGGCGACCCGCGTTCCACACACCACCCGTGCTACAAGATAAGCTGCGTACGAAGGGGCCATTGTTCGAGTGGTGGTAGATGGTTCCCCAGAAGAAAACCTCCATATTTTTCCAGTCTTCAGGAATAAGATATGGATTAGCGAGGAGATAGTCCAAGACGTTCGCAGGTAAAACTACAATCAGCTTGTCGGACAATTCCTCACGGAGGTTGTTACCTTCAATACACATATTCGCCTGTTTGTCCGACAAATACAAGGCTTCCTTTTGTGTTTCCTTATTCCACGTTAGTCGACCGTTGAAGCGAGTAGGGATCTGTTGATCGGGGGGTATTACCATCCAGTTTTGTTGGGGGCGGAGCTGTGTGATCGAACAATCGATAATGTGTTTGATTTCGGATATTGGCACTTGAATTTGATTCATAACTAAAATAACCTGTTATACACGTGTCATGTGTTTTGGTTTTGAAAAACTAATGACAGAGTGTCATTTGATCCGTATACAATATAACACACAGATTTATGATGTGTCAATTATTTGCTCCCCCTCGTGGACGAGTTCAGAACTCTCAATTGGACTGCTATTAAAAGCGATTTACAGTTTAGTGGTATTTTAGGACTATTTCCTTTAATGGCATTTCAGAACTAATTTGATACAATTTACTCAATATGAATTTAACCAAAAGACAAGAAGCTGAATTAGTAACGGCTATACAGGGTAGAGGAGAAGTTCCTCTAAAATTTGCATACTTAGGAGAAGGTGCTGACAACTGGGATAAAATTGCAAAAGAAAGAACTGAAGGTGGTGGTATCAACTCTGCCGAGGGGTTGCTTTTAAATAGAAGAATAAATGACTTCATTTCAACACTAGATACTTCAAACGGAATAAATCTGGTTGATATTGGATGTGGTAATGGTTATCCTGTTTATCCATTTATTAAAGAACTACAATCAAGAGGAATTAAGGTGACTTATGTTCCTATGGATATTAGTCAGGAAATGCTTGATTTGGCAGTTGGTAACGTGTCTAAAGATTTTGAGATTGAAACTAAAGCTATTCAAATGGATTTTGAGTTAGGACAGTTTTCAGATGTGATGTATGAAATTAAACAGAATGGCTCTGTGAACTTGATGGTTTTTCTTGGAAGCACTCTTGGTAACCACTCTGATTTAAGCAGAGTTTTGTCCAACTTTAGAGACTCGATGACTTCAAAAGATTATTTGATTATTGGAGTTGAGTTAACTAACTTGGCTAAGGTAAATAAAATTATTCCTCATTATGAGAGTGGAGATGTTAAGAAATTTGTAACCCACACCCTAAACTACTTAAAAGTTAAGAACTATAATGTAGAAGCGACTTGGAATGAAAAACATAGTCAGATAGAGGTAAGGGCAAAAATAACCAAACCTGTAGCAGTAGAAATTTCAAACGAGAAATTTATTTTACAAGAAGATGAAAGTATCTTGCTCGCTCGCTCAATTAAATTTACGGAATATACAGCAACTAAGCTTTTTTCAGATGTTGGATTTAGAACAGAACTTTTAACCACAAATGAAAACAGGGGGTATCTACTTACAATGATACAACCCACAAGGTATTCCGTTTAAGTAAAAGTTCCAAATCCTATCTGGGTAACAGAAAATCACCTTACAAAATAAGGTGATTTTAATGGCTCCCCAGATTACCTATTTACCGAACTATATAGAATCTATCCATTGGTTAAATCAAGTATGCAAATGATGGGGAAGTTGACCTTCTTGAATACCTACCGAGTAAATTAAAAGATAGTTTTACCCCACCAGTCTAAACACTATTGTTTCTATAATTATCTTACCCCCCCCATGGGGCCCAGAAAGGATCTAGGGACTCCTAAGGACAGATACATGTAGGCTGTGTGTGAATAGCCTCGTAAATTTCTTCCAAATCCAAAATAAAAACCAAATAAAAAAGTAGGGACAAGGTTCACACACCAACCTTGTTAAATGAAAAACCCCTAAGCCCCCACCCCGAGACGAACAGCAATGCTCGAATCGCCGACCGCCGGATCGCCCCTGCCTACGCTCGCCCGACGAAAGTCGCGATACCAACAAGCGCAAGGCACGCCGCCGGAAAGGATGTTTGATGTGAGCCAGGTCGCTTTACCTTTACATCCTCCGGAAGAGTTAGGGTCATCAATGACAGTGTTTGACTCTATTAGCTTGGTAAGTGCATAGGTGAGGTATTCTTCAAGGTAAAGACCGCGTTCGTTGGAGAGGGGGGTATTGTCTTTGTTTGCTTGTTGCAGAAGAGTGAGGATTTTGTTTGGTGAGATACCAGACGGAGTCTTTCTCCCTTGTTTACCAGTGCCTGTTGCTGGTACATCGGGTACGTCTTCCATGAGGAAGATGGAGTAACCACCTAGCTCTAGTACTTTCTCTGCTTTGCTTTTACCGTTTTCTTTGCCTTCTTCATCTTTGTAGGCAGAGGTGTGTTCATCGAGGTATTTCATGTCGGTGTCTGCATTTTGATACTCACTCGATGAGTAAAGAGGGGTGTCATCATTTTCAGAGTGTCCTGAATCATATTCATTCCAGTTTGGTAGCGGACGACGTGGGTATTCAAAGGTTTTAGTACCATCTGAGAACACCAAAGAGTCTTTTCTCTTCATGAGTTCACCCGCATATGTTTCCAGTAGTTTAGGTATTGATATGGCAAGAGGTACAAGAAGAAACCGAGGATTCTCGAAAGTATGAAGCTTCTCCTCAAATATCTCTCTCTTTTCATTGATTCTTGCGAGAAGTTCTCCTGGTTCTGGTAGTTCATACCTCTTACCATCATATCCTTGTATTCCTGCTTCTTTTGTATCAGTAAAGATTTCTACTAGTCCTAGGTTGTTTAAGACCTTGATACTTCTCTCGAGATCTCTCTCGAGAGTTGTTTCTAGTGTGGGGAGGGATTCTGGTGTTGGAGGCATGGGGGTATTGTACTATAATGCTATCATGAAATTCAAAGAAACAAATCTGATCTCTCAAGATGAATTAGAAACTCAGTCAGAATATTCGATAGTTAAAATGAAAGCCAATCAAAGACTCCAAGAATTTGGTTTAAGAGATTATCTGCAGTCACTGGACGAAGAAAAAACCCCTGATATTTCTTCAAAAATAGAAGAGATTAAGATAGAAGCATCTGGTAAAAATTGCACAGCTCCTGAATCTGCAAAAATAGAACTTGCTGAAAAATCAGAAAAGTTAGAACTAAAAGCCTCAACATTTGTAAAAACATTTCCTGATTTTTCTTCGTATTTATATGCGCACCTCGCTAAGTTAAAACAGTCTACCGAAGAAGACTTTTCTGTGGAGCTGGATAAAGCAATGACCACTCTTACTGATTCAAAGGGTTTTAATAATTCTATTGCTAAAGGAGTTATTTTGGGAGTTTTGAACAGGGAACTGGCAACCAAAGAACTCCCCACGCTTGAATCTTTGGTGCGCATTGTTTCCGAAGACGAAGCCAAAGCGAAAGAAGTAAGCCTTGCTTTGTCTGAGACTGATAAACAAAGACTCTTGGAACTTTTGCCTGAAGAAAAACGGCAGGCTATTTCACTTCTTTTTGATATTTCTGTATCTAGGGTGCTTGATTCTGCTGTTATAGATAAGAAGGAAAGTTCAGAAAGAGAAACTGTTAAAAAAAGGATTTTCTCCTCATTGCAGAGTAGTTTAGAAAATGATGATCCACAACATCTTATAAAAACACTTACTGCTGTATTGTCTAACCTTGGCGGTGGAGATATAAATAATTTTCTACGCACAGTCATTGAAGATGATTTGAATTCTATAGCTTCTTCTGAAAATGGTATCCCAAGAATTATAAAGACTTTACTTGATGATTTCGACGATTATCGTGCTAATGATACTTCGTTTCGTTTTGCAGTCGAGCTTGATACTAATTCTCGAATTTCTAGATATATAATTAAAAGATTGATCGATCGCGGATATATTCCAAAAGATGTCGAACAGTGGTACGTGGAAAAATCTAAAACATCTACCGATACTGAAGCAGTCTTCCGAGCTGTCGCAAAAGATGTTGGTGTTATTCCAGACAAAGCCATTCTGGATTTTTTTGGAGACGATAGTCAGTGGATGGAAGGGAAAAAGGTTCTTTCTACCGTAGAAAGAGTTCAAAAGATCAAAGAAAGTCAGGAAACTTTTAGAAATATTCCTTCATATCAAGACCTAATCAAGCATCTCGGTTCTGATCAACGTTCCGCAATGCTTTATTTTCTTTTGAATGGTGGCAAGGAGCGATTTAATTTGATTAATAATTATGACTTTGCAAAATTTCAGGAGATATTAAACATTTCTAATCAACTTTCTGTTCATGAAAAGCCAATAAATGATTTTTCTAGATCTTTAGCTAGAGCAAATATGAGAGAGCATGAAATTGAGATATTTTTAAAAAAGATATCGGAAGGTAGTTTTCCAGGTAGAAATAAACAGACGGCAGAACAAGTTGCTCATTTCTCTGTATCTGCACAAGAAGAAATGCTCTCGGCTAACCAGGAACTTTCTTCTATTCTTGGACCGACACAACTTGGCGTTATCATTCGTTACCCTGCTTACAGAAAACATATTGATATGCTGCCAATTAATGCACAAAAAGAATGGAAAGATAGATTCAGCACAGGTGGTTCTTTCGAGGATCGTTTAACGGTAATAAAAGAATTTGAATTAGCTTATCCAGAGATGAAAACTAAGTTACTTGTTGAAGAGGGGGAGAGTTGGCGATTTATATTTGACAAGCTTATTCCAGAACTTTCTCTAGAAGCCGCCATTACAGACGGTACCCAAGTTAGTATTAATGGCCCGGAACTTCTTCCAAGGCTCGATTCTCGTAAGGCAGATATAAAAAGAATGAAAAAAGAACTTGTGGCGGCACTTAAAGGAGAGAATACAAATATGAAAAAACTGCGTGGGGAGATGGAACGTAAGAAGAAAAATAAGACTGCTTTGTATGAAGGAGTTAAAGCTGTTTCAAATGAAGCAAAAAGAGAAGAAATAATTCGTAAAATAGAGGAAATAGATAAAGATATTGAAGATCTTGAGGTCAGAATGGTAGTTCAAAATGAAATGAAGGTTTCAGAACGCTACTCCCATCTTTCTTCCGAAGACCGCAAAGAGTTGATAGAGAGCACTGCAAGAGATGTTGCGTCTATTGATGATAAGAAACCTGCAGCAATATTAAGTTATCTTTTAGCTCATGCTGTGGGAGAAGAAGTTCTAACTGAATCTGACGTGGAACTTATCAACGAAATGGAAAGTCATTTGGAGAGTCCTTTGACTTTGATAAAAGATAAACTATCTTTTGAATCAAAAGACAGAAAAGAACAAAGTGTTATGGTGTCTTGGGTAGACAAAAAAGAGAGGCTAATGAACGTGTCCAGGTTCGCTGACAGTAAGACATGTTGCTTCTCTAGTTCGAAGTATGAACAAGTTATTGCACATCAGACAGCTAACAAAATATGGGTAGGATCAATCATTAGAGATCCATTATCTTTTGTGTTATCTATCGAAGAACCTCTTGGACAAGAACAAAGACATAACCTAGGATTTATTTTTGGTAGTTTTGCAACCGATGCAGATGGATTACCGGCTATTCTTCTGAACGGTATTTATTATGGTCCAGGCGTTGGTAACAAAATACAATCAGGGGCTATTATGGATGCGGTTGAGAAAATCTTTAAAGACGTACCAATTAAAACTATTGCAATGGCTCACCAGCATGGAGGTATTGTTCCAAAGCCAGATGATTACAAAGAAGGGAACCTGCCATTTGTTAGACTTAGAGCCATAGATGACTCAAATGGAAAACCAGAAAGTAAAATATACGACGATCTAAATACTGGGGATGACCTTAATAAGATACATAATTATCAGAATTTATATTATAAGAAATTAGAATAATCAGGTATAATTAGATTATGAAAAATACCGTAGAAACAATTGATCCGGAAGTAATGCCAATAGAGCCAAGTATTGTTCCCCATGAAAAGCCAGCCGTGGAACCTGAAAAGGAGCAGACCCCACGAGTAGACCCATACATAGAGCCGAAAAGAAGACCAGCTATAAAGCCTGCAAAAAACTAATACTAATTTATAAAATTAAAATGTCAGAACTACCAATACAACCAGAGATTAAAAACGTATTTCCAGAGAAAGATATTGTCGAATTTCAAAAACACACTGCTGATTTTATCGAACAGTCTTTTGGTCAAAAATATGACTTCTTAGAATCTCAAGCAATGCTTGAGGAGGTGGCTAATTTTGGTAGAGAAGAGTATTCAAAGCTTTCATCCGCCCTGGCTGATGCTAATTGGGGTGATCCGACCCCAGAACCAGATGATATTTCTGGTTTGGGAAGAGTTGCTGTGGAGCTTCTTTCCCGATGTAAAAAAAATATGGAAGAAATATCGCCAGAACAAAAAGAATTATTAGCGGGAGAGGTTTCAGAAATAGTTTCAGATGCTTATGGTGTAGATGTGACAAATATGATGTCACAAGCTTCGCTTACAGAATCTCCAAAAAGTGCGACACTTAATCTTGATGAAGAAAACCTCGAGCTTTCAGATGAACTTAAAGCATGGGCGGAAAAGAAATTTCTGGCAGATCTTTATATTCATGGACGTTCTTTGAATGACCTTGGTGGAATGTATGCATATTTCCAAGAAAAAGGTTTTAAAGAAAATGCATTACACAGAGCCTTAGCATCTGCTCTTCATATTATAAATACAAAAACCGCTATGCTTTTTGCTTCACGAGGAGGTCTTAAATTTTTAAATGAAGCCATCAAAACAAACCCACAGTCTGCTGTTCAACTTGGAAGAATGGAAATTGATGAGAACAGTGAAGGAGAGCTGTCTTTCAAAGCAGAAGGAATGACACCTTCTGAATTAGCACACGAAGAAATTAAAGGAATCCTGGAATATGCGTCTTTAGATACCACTTTGCCAGCAGAAGGTGAAATAACTGAAGAACAAGCACAAGCCCTCAAAAATTCTATAGAAGAACCAGTTATAGAAATAATTGCTGGTATATACGGACCAATTCTTTCCAAAAAACTAGATCATGCCTTTGGTAATTTTATTGAGACAGCAAATCAATCTGATAAAGAGAAATTAGCCTCAATGTTAGATGTTGATCCTGAAGAACTTTCTAAACCTCTTAGTAGACTTCGTTTCTTCAAACTGTTTACCATGCAAAATAAACAAGATATGGCGGGGACTTATGAAGAGGTTATGAGTACGGGAACTTTGAGCATTGGAAGAATATCTATAATGAAAACTGCACTAGAGCTTTATAAAGATAGTGCATAAATAATCCCCCTAAGCCCCCACCCCGTGCCGAACGGAAATGTTTAAACTGCCGTACGTCGGATCGCCCCTGCCTACGCTCGCCCGACGAAAGTCGCGATTCCAACAAGCGTAAGGCACGCTGCCGGAAAGGAAGTTTGATGTGAGCCAGGTCGCTTTACCTTCACCTTTATAGTCATCAATGACAGTATTTGACTCTATTAACTTAGTCAATGCATAGGTGAGGTATTCTTCAAGGTAGAGACCTCGTTCGTTTGAAAGGGGGGTGTTAGTTTCGTTGGCTTTCTGTAGAAGAGTGAGGATGTTTTTTGGTGATGTTCCTGCAGGGGGTGTCTTTCTCCCTTGTTTACCTGTGCCTGTCCTTGGTACATCAGGTACGTCTTCCATGAGGAAGATGGAGTAACCACCTAGCTCTAGTACTTTCTCTGCTTTGCTTTTACCGTTTTCTTTGCCGTTTTTGCCTTTGTAGGTAGAGGTGTGTTCATCGAGGTATTTCATGTCGGTGTCTGCGTTTTGATACTCACCATATAAGTAAAGAGGTGTGTTACCCATTTGAGAGTGTTCTGAATCATATTCATTCCAGTCTGGTAGTGGACGACGTGGTTCTTCAAAGACTCTGGTACCATTAGAGAACACTAAAGAGTCTCTTCTCTTCATGAGTTCACTCGCGTATGTTTCCAGTAATTTATGTATTGATATAGCCAGAGGTACAAGAAGAAACCGAGGATTCTCGAAGGTATGAAGCTTCTCCTCAAATATCTCTCTCTTTTCATTGATTCTTGCGAGAAGTTCTCCTGGTTCTGGTAGTTCATACCTCTTACCATCATATCCTTGTATTCCTGCTTCTTTTGTATCAGTAAAGATTTCTACTAGTCCTAGGTTGTTTAAGACCTTGATACTTCTCTCGAGATCTCTCTCGAGAGTTGTTTCTAGTGTGGGGAGGGATTCTGGTGTTGGGGGCATGGGTTTATGGTTTTAAAAAAGTCAAATTCATTATAGCTTTTTAACCAAGATTTTGGAATCTTTGTATATATGAGTTTGCAAGTAGTAAGTATGTCTGAGTTAAAAACCTAAACTCTAAGCCCCCACTCCGAGACGGACAGCAGATGACGAATTGTCGCCCGTAGACCTGTCCCCGCCCACGCGCGCCTGACGATGGCCGCGATGCCAACTAGCGTAAGGCACGCTGCCGGAAAGGATGTTTGATGTGAGCCATGTGATTTTACCGTTACTTCCTTTGGAAGAGTCCCAGTCATCAATGATGATATTTGACTCTATTAGCTTAGTTAATGCATACGTGAGGTATTCTTCAAGGTAAAGACCTCGTTCGTTTGAAAGGGGGGTGTTAGTTTCGTTGGCTTTCTGTAGAAGAGTGAGGATGTTTTTTGGTGATGTTCCTGCAGGGGGTGTCTTTCTCCCTTGTTTACCTGTGCCTGTCCTTGGTACATCAGGTACGTCTTCCATGAGGAAGATGGAGTAACCACCTAGCTCTAGTACTTTCTCTGCTT
>CAYQLE010000020.1:0-10564 GCA_964418265.1 uncultured Candidatus Saccharibacteria bacterium | reverse complement strand
GCTCCCGCCAGGACTCGAACCTGGAACAACAGTTCCGAAGACTGTTGTGATATCCATTTCACCACGGGAGCGTATTGCAATATGCTACCTTAAAACAACAAAAATTGAAAGTTTTTCAATTCTCTGTTATTATTTCACTTACGCGGGCATGGTTTAGTGGTAGAATGACTGCCTTCCAAGCAGTAGACGGGAGTTCGATTCTCCCTGCCCGCACCAAGTTTTAGGACAAATTCAAGAATAAAAGTTAATCACGAAAAGGACTTCCCAAAGGAAGTCCTTTTCTATATTTACTAATACTCTTAGACAATGACCCATACCTCCATAAATACGGCTAAACTGTGGATAACTCGGGGGATATGTTAATAAAAGACAGTCCCATATAAGTCTTATTATGCCCTTTATCTATGTTTTTAGCCTTATTTTTCTAGCACGTGGTACTTTGTGTATTTTTGGTTATTTATGAAACTTATCAGTTAATTTTCCTAAGTACAATTAAAATCAATAAATATTAAGAAGTTCTGAAGACTTAAGTTTTTATTTATCTAAACTTAAGCTTGATTTGCCATAATTACTAGTATTAACCGTTTCATAAATAACATACATGGCAATAACCAAAAGAAGAGAGATCGGGAACAAAGGGGAAGAGGAAGCAACAGCTTATTTGGAAAGAGAAGGGTTTAGTATAATCACAAGAAACTATCTCAGAAAATGGGGTGAGATAGACATTATAGTCAAAAAGAAGGGTGTCCTTTACTTCGTTGAAGTAAAGACAGTTAGTTCCAATTTTCACATGCAAGGAAAAGAGCTATGGTATCAACCTGAACAAAACCTTCACAGAAGAAAGTGTTTACGACTAAAGATGGCTATACAAAGCTATTTAGCAGAGCAGGGACTGTCTATTGAAACCGAGTGGGAGTTTTCCGCTATTACCGTTGTGCTGAAACGGGGAACACACGAACTTTACAAATTAGAGCACCTTGAGAACCTTATCATTTGAGATATTGTATGTTATGCTTCTTCGTACCACGGGATGTGGTGTAACGGCTAACATTCTTGATTTGGGTTCAAGCGACTCAGGGTTCGAATCCCTGCATCCCGACCAGTTAGAAAGTAATTAAACAACAAAAAGTCAGTCCCAAAAAGAATTGACTTTTTGTTGTTTTGTGATATTATGGTGAAAGCTAATTTAAGCTCTTTGATAAAGCGAAAGGTACGATTTGATCACAATTATTTGCTATCAAATCGTGCCTTTCGCCTATAGCGATTAGGTACTACGAGACAGAAAAAACAACCCCAGCCCAAGGAGGGCAAATGCAAAAAAACCAAAAACAAGAACAGTGGAACCTGCGCATCGCAGGAACAGAAGTCAAAGCAGCTGTGTCAGTGACTAACCATCACGACACAAACAACCAAAGAAAGGTTACTGACCGTAAAGGTCTTCCTCTCCTCGAGGTTGCTACAAACAATCAGTGGGCATACCTCGGACCTCAAAAACCGAGTGAATTTTTCACCCAAAGCACTGAAAGTGGCGGTCTCCACTACTTCACCCAACTCGAACTCACCATTCGGGTACCCAAGAAGAAACAAAACATTCTGGTTCTTCAAAAAAGCTTTTACGACGCTCGTCGTGGTGTGAACCGCAACGAAGTCAAAAGCTCGAAGGGACACTTCGAAATCGTTCCGGGTTTCAACAGCAACGGCAGTATGGTTTATTCTCGCCGGTTTCCAATTATGCATCGCGGTGCTACCGTGCACAGCAAAATAAAAACCAGTGAGTCGGAAAACAACCTTTATGTCGCCTTCATGAAGAACGACGGTTCGTTCGTTGTGGTAGCGGTAGCAGTTGTCATTGATCCAAAGAAAGGTGCTTACTTGGTTTTCGATCAAGTTTACAACACCCAAGCGTTCAAAACCGACACTGGACTTATTTGTCCGTTGTTGGAAGACGGCGTCAACGGTCGTTACAAATCGAAAATCCTGTGGGAGTTCATCCGTCGACACTACCAACACAAAATGGAAAATGTCTCTGAAGAACCCGAGGATTATTCACCGAAGCCAGCGCTTGCGCTCGGTCGGTTGAAAACCAATGGTGATGGTGATAAGGCGGTCCACGAGATTTTTGTCGATATGATTTCGCCGGCACGGCGAATGAGTATGGGTCTTGATCGTGAAGGTCGTCATGTTTACATCAACTGGGATGCGCTAGAGGTGGGAGACGGCGAATCACTTCGCTATGTACCACTTCACAGTGTCATCAGAGCACGACTTCAGTACCAGGGTGAAAATCTTCGGGCTGAAAAAATTCAATTCCTGACTCCGCTCGCCATTGAACGGATCGTGAAAAGAATTCATCGTGCTGATGAAACAGGGGAAGAAACCCCTGAAATCATTCACGAAGCTGAAAAAACCTTCGCGATCCACCAGAAGAAACCTTCAGAAAAAATGGACGGCTCTTTAGGAGATCAATTTGGCGAAACTCTCGCCGGACTGACTTTCTTTGCGGAAGCCGAACCGAACGAATTCGAGAAGGTGGTTGCGGAAACTCTCCGTCGCCACATTCCTGAGTACGCTTGATAGTACTAATCGCAAAATCAACCCCCAGCCCTTTCGGAAGTAATTCTGAAAGGGCTGGTATTTTTATGCAGCAAATATTATGCTTGGTTTATATACAATGAAATACAAAGAAATTATTTTGCCAGGAAATTTTCAGACAGATACAATTCTGGCTTTTTTCCTGCTCAAAAAATTTGGAAACAAGAAGGGAATTAGCATCTCAGACGATTTTAAGATTTCTATTTCTCCAATATTAAAAGAGGGTGAAAATTTTGAATCATTTTCAGAGAAGGGAATACTTTCCTTTGATGTGGGAGGGGGGCCTTTTGACCACCACGGAAAAGAAAAAATGACAGTGACTAAGCTTGTAATTGAACACCTTGAGATCTTAAAAGAACCTGCAATATCAAAAATTTTGGCGCTGGCGGAGCGTGATGATTTTTTTGGAAAAGGAACTTTATCTGAAGATGTGCTAGATCGTTCTTTTGGACTACCTATGATTATTGGAAATCTTAACCGACTCTTTTCTTCACAACCAGAAAAGGTTTTCACCACACTAGAACCAGTTCTTGAGTCTCATTACACTGATGAGCGAAGACGTGATGTGGAAATTCCAGAACTTGTAGAGAAACTAAAGAGGAAGGAGAAGATAAAATTATTTATTGGAAAGAACGAAGATAAAAAAGTAAAAATTATAAGCTTTGAATCTGGAGACTCTTCTTTATCAGGATATTTTAGATCATATAAAGGAGGAAAATATGATGTTACAATCCAGTTTCTAGAAACAGGCCATATCAACGTAATTACAAGACAGGATTCAAAAATAAACCTTGTTCCTCTCGTCAAAATAGTAAGATCAAGCGAATTATTTCTTTCCCAGAAAGAGAAGATTTCTAAAGAATTACTCGAGGGAAAAGGGAGAATTATCGAAATCCCCGAATGGTACTATGACACCGCGACCAATTCTCTATTGAATGGGGGATTGAATCCAGGCCTTACACCGGCAACTAAAATACCTATCGAGACCTTCAAAAAAATACTAAGCATAGTTTTTGAGAAATAGATGAAGAAATTCACCCGCACCATCGAAGACTTCACCTGTGAACATTGTAATACGCTTGTGAAGGGAACAGGCTACACCAATCACTGTCCACAATGTCTGTGGTCAAAACATGTCGACATCAATCCAGGAGACAGGGCAGAGGAGTGTGGAGGCATGATGAAGCCAGTAGGATATCAAAAAATTTCAACCAATGAGCGAGTGGTGCAACAGTGTCAGAAATGTGGGTTCGACCGTCCGTGCAAACTTCAACTTGAAGATAATCGTGAAGTTTTATATACGTTAGAAAACTAAATATGTGTATAAATGTAGAAGACCGTCTTCTACATTTATACATTTGTCGTAACTCTTCAAATCTGCTACATTATTCACACATGCGGGTATGGTTTAGTGGTAGAACACGTCCTTGCCAAGGACGAGACGGGAGTTCGATTCTCCCTACCCGCACCAAAAACAAAAATACCACCCTACAGATTTCTCTGGGTGGTATTTTTGTAAGTGAGAATAAACGAAAACTATTTTACTGCATCCTTCAGTGCTTTTGCTGCGCGAAATTTTGGTACGCGCATTGCAGCAACATTGATTGACTCTCCAGTGCGAGGGTTTCGCGCTGTTCGAGCTGCACGTTGCTTTGCAGAGAAGATACCAAGACCAGCAATTGAAACTTCTTCTCCTTTCTTCAATGTTGAAGAGATGGAATCGATGACGAGATCAACAACTTGCTCAGCTTGAACTTTTGTTCCGCCAAGTTTCTCCTGAATCGCCTCTACGAGTTGTGCTTTGTTCATTTGTTTGGTTGATTAATTAATAATATAATTATTATATAATAAGCCGTATTTTCCGCAATAGCTGGCTATTTTATCGAGCAAACTCAATAGCTCGCATTTCTCGAATCACATTCACTTTAATCTCTCCAGGGTACTTCAAATCCTTCTCAATTTTGAGGGCAATTTCCCGAGCCAAGGTACGTGCTTGAAGGTCAGAAACTTTGTCTATATGGACAAAAACCCTTATTTCTCGCCCCGCTGAGAGAGCATAGGCTTTTTCTACCCCTCCAAACGAGGTAGCTATACCCTCAAGCTCCTGAAGGCGTTTGATATAGTTTTCCACGTTGTCCTTACGTGCCCCTGGGCGCCCTCCAGAGATAGAGTCGGCAGTCTGAACAATGATAGATTCTACTGTTTCGTACGGATATTCACCATGATGTGCCTGCATAGCCTTTATAACGTCTTCACTCACTCCAAATTTCTGTAAGATGCGTCTTCCAATCTCAACATGCGTTCCTTGTACCTCATGATCAACTGCTTTTCCAATATCGTGGAGCAGGGCACCTGCTTTTGCCACAGAAACATTGGCACCGAGCTCTTCAGCAAGCATGCCTGCAATATGTGTCATCTCTACACAATGAGCAAGAACATTCTGTCCGTAGCTTGTACGAAAGTGTAATCGTCCAAGAATTGCAATCACTCGAGGATCCAAACCAATCACTCCACACTCATAAGCGGCTTCTTCTCCTTTCTGTTTAATAATTTTATTTATTTCCTTCTTTGCCTCCTCAACTTCCTTCTCAATTTTTGCTGGTTGAATACGTCCGTCTGCAACTAATTTTTCAAGAGCAACACGTGCAACTTGTCGACGCACTGGATCAAAAGAAGAAATAGTAATAGACCCAGGGGCATCATCAACAAGAACTTCAACACCCGTCTCTCGTTCGAACGCTTTAATGTTTCGCCCTTCTTTTCCGATAACTTTTCCTTTCACTTCATCAGAGGGGATTGCGACATGATTGGTAAACATATCTGCAGACACTGAAGACGCTAGCCGTTGTACAACAGTAGCAAGAATGTTCTTAGCTTTTTCTTCCATTACTTCTTCACTTGCAATCTCAAGCTTGTGAGTACGCACAAGAAGATCTTCCTCATTGTTTTTCTCCACAGCCCGAAGTAGTTCTTCCTTAGCTTGCTCATGGGTAAGTCGTGCAATCTTAACAAGTTCTACTGTCTTTTCCTGCTCAAGCAATACCACCTTTTCTTTAATAGTTTTTACTTCTTCAATTCGTTTTTTTACTTCCTCAACCTGCTTGTTGTTTTCTGTTTGACGAACATCAAGAAGCTCTTCCTTTTTGATGAGGCGTTCTTCGGTTTTTTTATTTTTTTCTTCTTTTTCCTTCGCATCGAGGCGACTTACCTGAAGAATTTCTGCTGCTTTTTTTTCTGCTTCGAGAATTATACCCTTCGTTCGTTCTTCTGCTTCCACTTGCTTTTTCATCAAATCAAGCTCAATCGAACCTTTTTGAGCAAGGGCAATTTGGCGCCTTAGGAAATATCCTATAACAGCTCCGATTCCTGTCGCGAGAGCGACGGAAGCGCTTAACACTATATACATCATATATTTTTAATTTTAGAGAACCTTGTCGATAATACCGTACTTTTTTGCTTCGTTTGCATCCATAAAGAAATCACGGTCTCCATCCTTCTCAATCTTCGAAAGAGTTTGACCTGTGTTCTTTGCAAGAATTTTATTTAGAACTTCACGATTCTTGATAATTCTTTTTGCACTAATTTCAATATCTGACGCCTGACCTTCTGCTCCTCCATGAGGTTGATGGATCATGACTTCTGAATTGGAGAGTGAGTATCTCTTTCCTTTAGCCCCTGCTGAAAGAATAACTGCCCCCATCGAAGCTGCCATTCCTACGCAGAGTGTAGAAACTTCAGGTTTGATATGGTTCATAGTATCTATGATTGCTAATCCTGAAGTCACACTTCCTCCAGGTGAGTTGATGTAGAGAGTGATATCTTTCTTAGGATCTTCTGACTGCAAGAACAACAGTTGGGCAATAATGAGGTTTGCCACATGATCATCAATCGGACCCCCAAGAAAGATTATTCTTTCTCGGAGGAGTCTTGAGTAGATGTCGTACGCCCGCTCGCCAAACTGTGACTTTTCAATTACGGTTGGTATTAACATGTTTCAAAGTTTAATTTATTTAGTAGGGTTGGAACCCCACAAGACATAATACTCATTTTGTGGTTAAATACAAACTTATGAAAATCCACAGGTTCCATGTTTCTGAACCATTACCCACCCCTTCAGGTTCTACCACTTCGCCCTTCTTCCTCTTATCCCCAGAGTTATACACACAGATGTACCGTGTTTTGAGGTTAAAACTTGGAGAAACAGTCATTTTGTTCAACGGAGATGGGTTGGAATATGTTTCCAACATAGTTTCATACCCTAAGAAGAACACTGTAGAATTTAGTGTTTCCGAGATAAAACCTAGTCTTATAGGTCTAAAAAAGGATTTGACGGTCTTTTTCTCCCTCATCAAGAAGGACAATATTGAACTAATACTTCAAAAAGGAACGGAGCTTGGTGTTACACATTTCGTTCCTGTACTGTCTGCACGGAGCGAAAAGAAGGGAATTAACCTCAAAAGGGCAGAGAAAATTATTATCGAGGCTACAGAACAGTGCGGAAGAAATACACCTCCAACAATTCAGGATGTAGTGAATCTTGAAAATATTTTTACAGACCTCCACGATACTGTAAAGTATCCACCGCCAAACATTATCGTGTTTGAAAAAGGACACGAACCACTTAATCAAGTAATATTCAATAAGACAGATGTGATAGGGATTCTGATCGGACCAGAAGGGGGGTGGACACCTGAAGAAATCGCTTTTTTTGAAACAAAAAAAGCGACCTTTCGATCGCTTGGCCAAACCACTCTTCGTGCAGAGACCGCTGTTATCGTTGCTTCTGCTTTTTTACTTTCTTAGCGAGTCTTTTTTTTGTATCAGCAAGGGTCTTTGGATGAAAGTTAGCAATAGTCCACTTATCAAACCCTCCAGCTTTTTTAAACTTATCATCTCGCTCCTTTTGAACATATCGAGGATCAAGGCCTGTAAGTCCAACCATGAAGTAAAAGGCTTCAAGAAAATCCCCGTATTCCTCTTTCGCTTTCTTCATACCACCTTTCGCGAACGCATCCCAAAATTCAACCGATTCTTCGGCTAGCTTTTCCACAGCACGAAATTCAATTTCTTTTCGGGTCGCACGAGCAAATTTTGTCCTTCTTTTCAAAGGAAGATCTTTCTCTTCGAGTTTGATTATTCCCCTGAGTTTGTCACGAATAAGTTTGACGGTAGGTTTTTCTATTTTTTTCATTCTCCGCAAACATTACTCTTTTTAATTAAGAAATCAAGAACTATTTTTGATCCTCAAGAAACTTCCAAGCTTTTTCATTTACCATCATACTTTCCACATAGATTCGGACATTAACAGGGTTCGCATCTTTGTAGTACGCGACAAGCTGCTTTGACTGATGCTTGATTTCCTCTTCAGGAATCTCTAACTTTTCTTCTTCGAAGATTTTATTAAGAACTAGTTGTACGGCGGCTCGCTTACGCGCTTCGTCTTTCCATTCAGAATGTATATCTTCCTCGGTCTTTCCCACCTGCTTCAAATACTCTTCGAAATCTATTCCTGTGTGAGCAACCTGATCCTTGAGCTGACCAATCATTTTATGTAGCTCACTTTCAGTAAGTACTGCAGGGACCTCAACTTTTGTTTCTTTGAGAATTTCTTCCATGATATCAAAACGCTTCTTCTCGAGGGCTTTTCCTTTTTTCTCAACAATACGCTTCTCTTTGAATTTATTTTTGAAATCCTCTACATTCTCAAATTTTCCAAGAGTTTTTACGAACGCATCATCAAAAACAGGGAAGTCCTCCTCTTTGAATTTATGGTCATGATGTTCGGTGTTTCCATTAGTTTGATGAAACTTGTGATGGGCAACAGATTCTCGAATTTCCAAAATTGCATCCTCCATATCTTTCTCTGTCACTTCAAGGATTTCTTCTTTTGCCATTACTTCCTTTGCAATCTTCTTATAATTTGGAAGTTTTACTTCAGGAGCAATTGCCGTCTCAATCTTGAAAACAAGCGGTTCACCTGCAACTATCTTGGTTACCGATACTTTTGGCTGACCAATAGGTGAGATGCCAGCTTCTTTGATAATTTCTCCGTAATTCTTCTCAAGAGCAATCGTTCCTGCTTCTTCAAGAACAGCAATTTCTCCAACTTTCTCAACAATATTCTTTTCAGGAATATGTCCTTTGCGGAAACCATCCATCGATAGTATTTCTTGAAACTTATCAAGTGCGCCCTTACGGTGCTTCATAAGCGCCTCTACAGAAATCTCTCCTTCAATAACAAAGAGTGATTCGGGAAGCGCTTCCTTTTTAGTTATTTTGTATACAGTCATTTCAATTTTGAGGAATTAACTACTTGTTAAACTTTGCTTTGTAATTTTCAACAGACTTTTCAAAAGCAATTTGTGCTTGAACTTTTCCTTCGATACTATGAATAGAAACTTCCTTGTTTTGAAGCTTCTTGTATGTCATGAAGAAGTGATCGATTTCCTTGATAGTGTGTTTGTTAACATCAATGAGGTCGAGTACGTGGTCAAAACGAGGATCTTCTGTAGGAACAGCAATTATCTTCGCATCTGATTCACCCGCATCAATCATGTTAATAATTCCAACAGGACGCACTCTCACCATTACACCAGGAAAAAGAGGGTAGGTAGTAAGCACCACCACATCAAGAGGATCTCCATCTTCCCATAGAGTCTGAGGAACAAATCCATAATCAAACGGATAGTCTTGCGAGGTATGCATTGCGCGATCAAGGGCGATGAGGCCAGTTTTTTTGTCTATCTCGTATTTATTCTTTGAGCCTTTGTTGATTTCAATGATAGTAGTGATCTCTGAAGATGTTCCTGGATCTATATCGTGCCAAATATTAGTCATTTGTTTCTTCTGTTTTAGCTCCTTCGACTGAACGAATATCAATTCGGAAACCAGTAAGCTTTGCTGCCAGACGAACATTCTGTCCTCCTTTACCAATAGCGAGAGACTGTTGATCTTCAGCAACCTCA
This sequence comes from uncultured Candidatus Saccharibacteria bacterium, assembly GCA_964418265.1. Taxonomy (GTDB): domain Bacteria; phylum Patescibacteriota; class Minisyncoccia; order Phycocordibacterales; family CALRBL01; genus CALRBL01. The sequence continues at coordinate 1,007 of CAYQLE010000020.1, read as the reverse complement.
ACAGTAGCAGAAGCTTCTTCAGCATTAACCTTAACAGAAATAACCTTGGCTGGTGAAAGAGCATCTTCGATAAACTTTGCAGGCTCTGGAGACCATTCGATGATGTCGATCTTCTCACCCGCAAGCTCACTCATGACTGTAGAAACACGAACTCCACGCTGTCCAACCATTGAACCAACAGGATCAACATGATCGTCGTTTGAGAATACAGCAATTTTTGATCGAGCTCCCGCTTCACGAGCAACCGCTTTTACCTCAACAACACCAGAAGCAATTTCTGGTACTTCAGCTTCAAAAAGCTTTGTCATGAACTTAGGGTGTGAGCGTGAAAGGCGAAGAAAGATTCCACGAGGAGTTTCTTCAACACGAGTTAAGTACATACGCACCTTTTCTCCCTGACGGTAGTGCTCACCAGGGATTTGTTCTTCATAAGGAAGAATTCCTGATGCGCGCCCCATGTCGATAAAAATATTTCCTCGTTCTACACGCTGAACTGAGCCGGTAACTATTTGACCTTCTCGTTCTCCGAATTCACTAAGAACAGAAACCTTTTCTGCTTCACGAATCTTTTGAATAATAACCTGCTTTGCAGTCTGTGCTGCAATACGTCCGAAGTCAGCCTTGGCCTCCAGAGGGAATACCAGCTCATCATCGATCTTTGCATCTTTCTTAATTCGCTGCGCGTTTTCAAGAAGAATATGATGCTCTTCGTTGAACCGAACCTTTACAGAGCCGTCTTCGGCAACCTGCTCCTCTTCAACACTTTCTTCGTCAGCAAAAAAGACTTTTGAGTCATCAACGACCACTTTTACTTGCTCAAAAATAGCAGAGCCCGTGTTCATATCAAACTTTGATCGTATATACTGGTTTCGTTTTCCAAATTCTTTCTTATAAGCGGTTGCGAGGGCTAATTCTATGGCTTCTAGAACTTTTGCACGAGGAATTCCTCGTTCTTCCTCAAGCTGATCGAGTACAGAATTAATAATTTTAAGATCAAACATATATAT
>CAYQLE010000019.1:0-11180 GCA_964418265.1 uncultured Candidatus Saccharibacteria bacterium | reverse complement strand
CAGAAGAAGAGAATACAATCCGTTCTATTGTTGAGGGATTCAAGATTGAAGCTGACCTCAAGCGAGAAGTTTCATCAAATATCAAGCGTCTGAAGGATATCAAGTCATACCGTGGTACTCGCCACACTAAGCGTCTTCCTGCACGCGGACAGCGTACCAAGACTAACGCTCGTACTCTAAAGGGAGTTAAGAAGACTATGGGAAGCGAACGAAAGAAGGAGTCTAAGACATAATCAATAATAAAAAAATGGGAAAAAAACGAATTGTAAAAAAAAGTGGAGAAGATGCTCCAAAAACAGGAAAGACTGCTCTGACAAAGAAGCGAATTGATAGCGGGCGTCTTTATGTTCAGTCAACCTACAACAACACTAAAGTTGTCCTTGCAGATAACAAAGGTAACACAATCGCTTGGTCATCATCTGGATCTATTGGATTCAAGGGTGCCAAGAAAGGAACTCCTTTTGCCGCAGCTAAGATTGGTGAAACTCTCGCCGTCAAGGCAGCGCTTGTAGGTATGAAGGAAGTTGATGTCATCATCAAAGGGGTGGGTTCAGGACGAGAGTCAGCTGTCCGAGGATTCGTTTCAAAGGGGATTGTAGTCAACGGAATCAAGGATGTGACCCCAGTTCCACACAACGGTCCACGTCCTAAGAAGCCAAGACGAGTTTAATAATCAAAGCTATAAAAAATATATGATCACAGGTCCAAAATACAAAATAGCACGTCGACTCGGGGCACCCATCTTCGAGAAGACACAGACACAGAAATTCAAGCTTTCTGAAGAGAAGCGTGCCAAAGCAAAAGGCCGAGGAAAGAAGCCTTCTACCACCAACTTTGCAATTCAGCTTAAAGAGAAGCAGAAAGCTCGCTTTACTTACGGTGTATCTGAAAAACAGTTTCGAAACTACGTAAAGAAGATTCTTGATACAAAGATCGCTAACCCTCAGGAAAAGCTTTACGAATCTATTGAAACTCGTCTCGATAATGTTGTATATCGAATTGGACTTGGTTCTACTCGGTCATTCACACGTCAGCTCGTATCTCACGGGCATGTTTTGGTTAATGGAAAGAAAACAGGAATCCCTTCATACACTGTCCAGATCGGAGACATTATTTCTATTCGTCCAGGAAGCAAGGTTAAACCTGTCTTCAAGGATGTAGAGGAAAATGCAAAAGCGAAGGAGTATCCGTTGTGGATTGCGTACGAAGCAGGAAAGAAAGAATGGAAGGTTCAAGGAATTCCTAAGAGCGAAGGACAGAACCTTTTGTTTGATCTTGATTTAGTAATTCAGTATTACAAGCGATAATTTTTATAATATAAATAATATGTCTGATTACCACGTATTACTCCCATCAAAACCAAAGGTTATTGAGGAAGGAGCAAAGAAAGGAATTTTTGAAATAGATGGTCTTTACCCTGGATACGGTCACACTCTTGGAAACTCTCTTCGCAGAATTATCCTTTCTTCTCTTCCGGGAGCTGCTATCACTTCAGTCAAGATTGACGGTGTATCTCATGAGTTCTCTACTATAAATGGCGTAAAAGAAGATGTTATCAATATTGTTCTTAACCTTAAGAAAGTTCGTATTGAGATGCTCTCAGACGAACCTCAGACAGTTTCAATCAAAGCAAAGGGAATCAAAGAAGTAACAGCAGGAGATATCTCGAAGAGCGGACAGATTAACGTTCTTAACCCAGACCTTGTTATCGCCCATCTTACTGACAAGAACGCTGAGCTTAATATTGAAATCTCAATTGAAAGGGGTCTGGGATACGTTCCAAAGGAAGTTCTACAGAAAGACAAGGTAGACATAGGAATTATTGCTCTCGACGCACGATTTAGCCCAATCGAGCGTGTTAACTACGAAGTAGAGAACATGCGAGTGGGAGACCGAACAGACTTCAACCGTCTTAAGATTTCTATTGAAACTGATGGAACTATCGAGCCCAAAAAAGCTCTTGAGAAGTCAATCGAGATCATGATTAACCAACTCAAAGCTATTGTTGGATTCAAGGAAGACGCTCCTTTCCTTATTGAGGAAGAAGATGCTTCTACTCCTACTTCAGCAGAAGACAAAGAAGATTATGACGATTTTCTAAAGACTCGTATTGAATCTCTCGATCTTGGAGCCCGCACAATCAACGCTCTTATCAATGCAAACATCCGAACAGTAGGAGGTCTTGCTCGAAAGAAGGAGAAAGATATCCTTGATATCGAAGGTCTTGGAGCAAAGGGGGTAGAAGAGATTAAAGACATCCTTCTTGCAAATGGTATTACCTTGAAGTAATATACTGATTCACTTACCAACATGAGACACCACAACAAAAACAGAACATTAGGACGAGACGTAAACCAGCGACGAGCACTACTCAAGTCTCTTATGTATTCTCTGTTGGTGCATGAAGGTATGACCACTACTCTCGCCAAAGCAAAGGAAATGCGTCCTCACATGGAAAAGCTAATTACCAAAGGGAAGACTGATACCCTAGCTTCTCGTAAGCTCGTGTACTCTCGTCTAGGTGAAAGTAATGCCTCAAAGAAGCTTTTCTCAGACATTGCGCCTCGATACGCTGAAAGAAATGGGGGATACACTCGAATCATAAAGATGCCTCGTCGAAAGAGTGACTCTGCAGAAATGGCTCGAATTGAATTTGTATAAAATATATGACAACCACTAAAACCATCGACGCAACAAATAAGAAACTCGGACGCATTGCTAGCGAAGCTGCCAACCTACTCATGGGAAAGGACATGGTGACTTTTGCTCGGCATATCCTTACCGACGTAAAAGTCGAGGTTACTAATGCAGGTAAAATCAACATTGACGACACTAAGAAGCGTTCTAAAATTTACCAACGCTATTCTGGATATCCAGGAGGACGAAAAGAAATTACTCTTGAGAAGATCGAGGAGAAGAAGGGAATGAAAGAAGCTGTGAAGATTGCTATCCGAGGAATGCTTCCAAACAACAAGCTTCGTGCTAAGATGCTTAAGAATTTAACTATTACCGACTAATACTATGGCTGAAAAAGAAAACAAATACATTGAATCAGTAGGACGACGAAAAACAGCTGTAGCTCGTGCTCGTCTTACCGAAGCTAGCAAAACTTCTTTCGTTGTAAACGACAAAGCTCTCGAAGACCACTTCCTTACACCTGAACTTCAACGAATCGCCACCGAAGCTTTTGCAACTGCAGGAACTGCAATTAAGTTCAAAGTAAGCATCAAGGTAAAAGGAGGAGGTATCGCAGGACAGGCTGTGGCAGTTCGTCACGCTATTTCTCGAGCCCTCAATGAGTACGATGCAGTACTTCGAGCCCCTCTCAAGAAAGCAGGTTTCCTCAAACGAGATCCTCGAGCCAAAGAACGCCGAAAGTTCGGTCTAAAGAAAGCGCGAAAGGCCCCACAGTGGAGCAAGCGATAACTCGAGAGTTTTGTTGGTTGACTTAAGTAACTACAAAAGCTAGAATTCGACGCGAAAGGCTTAAAATGAAACTAAAAAAAGAAGAAGTAGCGTTCCTTATAAACAAAGAAAAACGGCTTACTCTCGAAGAAGTCATGATGGCGTTCTACGAAGTCAGCTGTCGAAGAGTCCCCTCAGGGTTCACTGACAAGTCTCTCGAGGTCAAAAACCTTGGGCGTGGTTCCGTTATTGTAACAGCAGACGAAGTGATTGTTGTATGCAACCCGCTCGACTTTCACCTCTTCCCACCACCAACAGCACCAGTATTCAGAGTGGAGAAGAGTCACTCGGTTTTTCGTGCTGGGACAACCCTCGTACAAGAAAGCGGTATCACTTTTTTTGACAACAAAGGTGATGAAAAACACTTAGGTGCGCAGAGTGTGGTCATGTCTCGTTTTGGTGGTATCATGCTGGATGACCGGATTCCTTATGATCAGATGGAAGACTTTACCAAGTCATCCTACAACCTTCCTGGCGGTCATTGTCGTGTCACTACCTGTATCGAAGAAGTGGGTTTGGCAGGAAATAAAGCAGCAATGCGTTATTTCTAATAATTCAGTCACCTCAGCCCTCTTACTTAAGGGGCTTTTTTGTTGAAAGGGTAATTGATGAATAAAAAAGCTCCCAAAAGGGAGTTTTTGTTTTACTAAGCAACTTTTCGCAAATTTCTCTGTTTCAGATCCTGTTTTCTTATGAATTTTACAATCTTAAATCGTACAAAGCACTTACTTTTTATAGTAAGTACTAAGTACCAGGTGTAGATTGATCTTGGCCAGTTAAGGATATTTGCTTTAAGAGCCAATAAATACGCATTATTATCTGCTCTCGAGAGAACAAGCAGTTCTTTGCTCAACTCGCTATATCCCATAAGACATAATACACGTTTTGATTTTAGAACCCACCGAACCGTATCAATGGTAAGAGCTGATCCAATAAGGACAAGAGAAGCATACACTGCCAATAAAAAGAACAAGGTACTCATAAATGAAATGTATCACAAGATTATGAAAGATGACAAACCTCAAAAAATCTGTAAAATAGGTTTTCTATGAATGACGAAAATAACACATCAATCGAACCTGAAGTAATTGAAAAAGAAGACGACGTAACCTTCGAAGAAGAGAACAACGAGTCTGATGCCGCTGACGGCGCCAGCGCTATCACCAAGCTCCGTGAGAAGCTTAAACTTGCTGTGGAAGAAAAGCAGACGTATCTCGACGGATGGCAACGTGACAAAGCCGAGTTTGTGAACGCTCGTAAACGTGACGAGGAAGACAAAAAGAATCTTCTTAAATATGCAGAAGCAAACCTCATCTCCGAACTCATTCCTGCGCTCGATGCGTTTGATATGGCAATGGGCAACAAAGACGCTTGGGAGAAAGCAGACAAGAACTGGCGTGTTGGTGTTGAGTACATCTACTCACAACTCATCAACACTTTCCAAGCACACGGATTAACTAAAATAGACCCAATAGGGCAACTTTTTGATCCTAATCATCACCACTCTGTCGCAATGATCGAAACAAGCCGTAAAGACCAAGACAATGTTGTGCTCGAAGTCGTCGCATACGGCTACTCACTCAATGGAAAGGTAATTCGTGAACCTCAAGTGAAAGTAGGGCAGTTTGAAATATAACCTATTGACACTTAAGTATTTCTGCTATAATACCCACACAATGCAACTCACCCGCCAAGACGTACAAATAGTCGAAAAAGTAATCCAGACCCCAAAAGGCCTATTCTTGGCTCGTTTTGCTGTTGCGCAGATTGGAGGAGAGTTTAAGTGGAAACTCATCGACATGGTGGCTGTTCCAAAAGCCGAAACTCTTTCAAACACTGTTCTCTCAATCACCGCTCCGCGTGCAAATCAAGTAACTAATTTCAAAACTCCTTTTTCACAGACAATCAAATCTCCCTACATCAACTTCGACTTTTTTGTATCTCAACCCACACGCGCACCCAACTTTGCCTAACCACATGTCAAAGGGCATCTTTGACATCTTCTATCATTTATTCTTGTGTCAAAGATGCCCTTTGACATTAACTTAACTAACTAAACCAACATGGCAAAAATAATCGGAATTGATCTTGGAACAACCAACTCTGCACTTGCAGTAATGGAAGCCGGAGATCCAAAAATATTAGAAAACGCGGAAGGCGCACGCACCACTCCTTCAATCGTCGCTCAAACTAAAACAGGAGAGCGCGTAGTTGGACTTATAGCAAAACGTCAGGCAGTCACAAACCCAAAGAACACAGTGTATGGAATTAAGCGCTTCATCGGGCACACATTTGACGAAGGGTTAGTACAAAAAGATCTCAAAACAGTTCCGTACGAAATGAAGAAGTCTGCAAACGGTGGAGTAGAGATTACTATGGGAGACAAGGCATATCGTCCTGAAGAAATCTCAGCGATGATTCTTACTAAACTTAAGAACGATGCAGAGGCGAAGCTTGGAGAGAAGATTACTCAGGCTATTATCACAGTACCTGCATATTTCAACGACTCACAACGACAAGCAACTAAAGACGCAGGAAAGATTGCTGGTCTTGAAGTAATGCGTATCATCAACGAGCCTACTGCAGCGGCACTTGCTTACGGATTTAACAAAAAGAAAGACGAAAAGATTGTGGTATACGATTTCGGAGGAGGAACATTCGACATCTCAGTGCTTGAAGTGGGAGATGATGTGGTGGAAGTGAAGTCAACAGACGGAGACTCACATCTTGGAGGAAAAGATATTGACCAGAAGATTGTGAATTGGCTCGCAGATGAGTTCAAAAAAGACAGCGGGATTGATGTGCGTAACGACGCCCTTGCACTACAACGACTCGATGAAGGAGCTGAGAAGGCAAAGATTGAACTTTCAACAGCGATGGAAACTGAAGTGAATATTCCATTCATTACATCAGACTCATCAGGCCCTCGTCACCTTCTTATTAAGATGACTCGAGCAAAACTTGAAGAACTCACTCGAGAATTCATTGACCGATCAATCGAAATCGCAAAGCGTGCAATGGAGGCATCACCATTCAAACTTGCTGACATCAACGAAGTGATTCTTGTGGGAGGACAGACACGAATGCCCGCAATCATCGAAGCGGTGAAGGCATACTTCGGAAAGGAACCCAACAAAAGTATCAACCCGGATGAAGTGGTGGCACTCGGTGCTGCTATTCAAGCGGGTATCATTCAGGGAGACGTGAAAGACATTCTTCTTCTTGATGTTATTCCACTTTCACTTGGTATTGAAACTATGGGTGGAGTCGCAACTAAGTTAGTAGAGAAGAACACAACCATCCCAACCTCTAAGTCACAGATATTCTCAACGGCTGCCGATAATCAGACCTCTGTAGAGATTAATATTGTACAAGGAGAACGAGCAATGGCCTCAGACAACAAATCTCTGGGTCGCTTTATTCTTGACGGAATCCCACCATCTCCACGAGGAATGCCTCAAGTAGAAGTATCTTTTGATGTTGATGCGAACGGAATTCTCAATGTAAAAGCAAAAGACAAAGCATCGGGAAAGGAACAGACTATTCGTGTCGAAGCATCATCAGGTCTTTCAAAAGAAGACATCGAGAAGATGCAGAAAGATGCAGAGATAAACGAAGAAGCTGACAAGAAAAAGAAAGAGATTGTCGAAGCGAAGAATATTGCCGAACAACTTATGTACACTTCCGACAAGGCACTTAAAGATGGCGGAGACAAGATTCCTGCGGATGTGAAGTCCGTTATTGAAACCAAGACAGAAGCTCTTAAGAAAGTAAAAGACGGCGAAAGCTTAGATGAAATCAAGAAGGCAACTGAAGAACTTTCATCTGAACTTCAGAAAGTGGGACAGTACATGAACCAGAATGCCGAATCTCCAAAAACTGAAGGTGAGGCACAAGAAGGAGAAAATAAAACAGAAGAACCTGTGCGCGATGCTGAGGTGAAGGAGGAGCCAAAAACTGAAGAACCCAAAGCATAGGATGTCAAAGGGCATCTTTGACATAAGGAGCAAAACACAATGAAATGAACAACAAAGATTACTACAAAATACTTGGTATAACCAAAAGCGCCACTCACGATGAGGTAAAGAAAGCGTTTCGTAAGCTCGCGCACGAACACCACCCTGACAAAAAGGGTGGTGACGATGCGAAGTTCAAGGAAGCAAGCGAAGCCTACAACGTACTCGGTGACGAGAAGAAGCGTGCTCAGTACGACCAGTTTGGATCTGGCTTTTCTGGTGCAGGAGGAGGACAAGGAGGATTCAACCAAGGGCAGGGTTTCGGAGGATTTGATTTCTCTGGTTTTCAAGGAGGAGGCTTTAATGGACAAGATGTGGAGTTTGACCTCGGTGATATCTTCAATCAGTTCTTCGGAGGAGGCCGTGCTCGCAAAGGAAAGAATGTCCGTGTGGATGTAGATATTAGTTTCAAGGAATCAATCTTTGGAACAGAAAAGGAGGTGCGCTCACCAGACGGAAAACTAACTATTAGTATTCCTACTGGTGTTGAGAACAGAACTACTCTTCGAGTACCAGGAAGAGGGGAGAAGATTGAAGGAGGTCAGCAAGGAGATTTGCTTGTGCATATTTATGTTCATCCAGACCCACGCTTCAAGAAGCAGGGAATGAATATTATTACTGACGCCAAGATTCCACTTTCACTTTCTCTTCTTGGGGGAGAGCATGTTATTCCTTCTCTTGATAATGACCTCACCCTCAAGGTTCCTGAACGTGTATCAAATGGAGAAATTCTTCGCGTGAAAAGCAAGGGTGTACCTGATGAGCGAGGTCATCGAGGTGATTTATATGTACGAATCACTGTTGATGTATCAAAAAAACTTTCAAAAAATGCTAGGAGACTGGTGGAAGAACTCAAGAATGAGGGGATGTAAAAAAGAAATAGCATAAACTAGTTGAACAAATAAAAAAACTAAGAGATAATGTATGTATGTACAATCTTTTAGTTTTTTTATTTTCATTATATCCAACAGTATTTCTTTTTAATGCAATTCCCGCCAAGTATGTGAGTATGCTAGATAATTTTGCTTCAACCGGTCTTGTTTTCTTCATATCACACTTAATTGTTTTTGGAATTATCTTTTTTATTGTTCATACTGTTTTCAGAAAATTCATAACCATCGGCTTTATGCGGTCATCAAAGACAAATATTTTTGGTTTGTCTCTCATTGTTCTCATGCTCGTAGCAGTAGCAATCATTGTTTTCTATCAAGTTCTTCCAGGGCAGTCATTGTATACCTCTCCTAAGCTAATCAATGACTTTATCCTCACCCAACCATTCACCATCATTATTCTTTTGTTACCCTTCGGTTATCTTTTCTTTGATTAAAATTATGTCAGACAAACCAAAACGATTTTTTATAACTGGAATCCCCACAGCCGGGAAATCTTGGGCGGGTAACCTCCTTGCTAATGAAATGGGAGCTGTACATGTGGAAATCGATGACATTCGAGCAACACTGCAAGATGACCTACGCTACAGTAAATGGATTAATTTTTATTTTAAATTAAACGAAAGAGAATATCTCAAAAATTTGTCTCCTGAACAGCGTTGGGATGATGTTGTTCAACAGTCTGAAGGGTTGTGGCCAGCCCTGGAAGCAAAAATAAAAAGCTATGAAGACGAACCGCGTCCTGTGGTTTTTGAGGGAGTGAATCTCATGCCTCATCTTATGAAGAAGTATTTTCCAGAATTTGATGGAGCAGTACTGCTCGGTCCGTCTTTCGAGAAGACACTTGAACGAAACACTCAGTCACCTCGTTGGGGGTTCACTAAAGAGTTGCAGAGACTGGAAGCAGAGTGCTTCTTTTACGACGAAAGGCCACGCTATGCAAAAGAGGCAGATGCTTATGGCTATCCTGCTTTTGACACCGCTACAGAAGTTTATATACATGTTCAAGATATATGGAAATAATCGCCTATACACATATTCCAGCGATAGTCATCTCGCTCCTTCTTGGCTTCTTTCTTCTCATTCAAAGCAATCATAAGAAAATACGTATTTTCTTTGCCCTTACTTGTTCCTTCTCATTGTATACTTTTGCTGATTTGATGGGACAACTTGCTCTGACTGTGATTCTTGAGCCTCTTATTCTCGCCCTCACAACTTATTTTCTTTATTACCTCATCAAACGAACCGATCTTCCATTTTATGTAAAGGTTGTTGGTCTTATGCCTTTGATACCTGTTTTTTTGAATAATGAGCTGTATAGCTTTGTTGTGGCTCTCGCATATATTTTTATTGCCACAACATTTGCTATAAACCATGCTCTAAATGACCGAGGTGTGCGCAGAGAGAAGTTAGTAACGAGTATCGGATGTCTTTTCTTTATGATTGTCTTCTTTGTTACGCAAAATGTCATAGTAGGTGAATTCCTCAGCAGATTCTTTGACACTACTTATTTGGTATACGGCTTTTATTTCCTTCCTTTGCTTTTAGGTATTCTTGCATACCTTGCTGTTAGATTTAAGTCATATCGTATCCGAGTCGCTACCAACCAGCTATTTTTGCTTAGTGTATTTGCTCTAATTCTCTCCCTATTTTTCTTTATTGAGAATACTGTCGCTGTCCTTCTTAATCTCTTCCTTGTCTTCTTCATGATCATAATTAGTCACATGATTATAGAAAGTGTTACTGAGGAAATTAGAATCAGAGAACAGGTTGAAGAGCTTGCTAATAATCTTGTTTCTGCAAGCCAAAGCGCAAAGAAGCTGAATATCAAGCTTGAAGAGCTCAGTTTACAGAAAACGGAATTTGTATCGCTTGCTACGCACCAGCTTCGTGGTCCGCTTGCATCAATTAACGGATACATGTCTATGATGCTAGATGGTGACTTTGGAAGCATTGACGGCACCTTGAAAGAAGCTGTTATTAGCGTGTTTAAAAACTCTCAATCTCTCACGGGTATAGTTAATGACTATCTTAATATCTCAAGAATCGAGCTAGGCAAGATGACGTATAATTTATTGATTGTAGATTTAAATGAGGTTGTTCAAGAAATAGTCACTGAAATTGTTCCCATACTTGCTTGTACTAAAAATAATTTGAGTTTGTTGTGTAGCTTTGATAAAAGCGAGATATACAAAGTTCGCGCTGACATGGGTAAAATCAAACAAGCTCTCTCTAATCTCATAGATAACTCAATCAAGTATACAAATACAGGTCACATTACTATTAATCTAGAGAAGAAAGAGGGGAAAGTTGTGTTTAGTGTTTCAGATACAGGGGTGGGTATTAGTTCTGAAGTAATGCCCAACTTGTTCAACCGCTTCACCCGTGCTCCTGACGCTAGCAAGTCAAACATCCTCGGAACTGGTCTCGGACTATTCGTGGTAAAGAAGCTCGTAGAGGCTCAAAACGGAAAAGTCTGGGCAGAATCAGAGGGTGAAGGAAAAGGTTCATGTTTCTACGTCGAGTTCACGGAGGAAAAAGGAATTTTGTAGCAGATAACGCCACAATAGCTCTTCGAGATGCCCCTAACATGAATATTCATAGTGGAGTAATCCTTCTTGTTGGTACAAGCACAAGTCTTTAATTTGAGAAAGTAGTAAAAAAGAACAACATTCGTGTTGTTCTTTTTACTACTTAGTCATGCCATGAGCCTAAAAATGGATGTTTCATCAGTTGAAGCAAGTAATGAAGTGAAGGCTGTGTTTCCAATTTGAGGAACCACTTGGACAATTAATCAATAATATAAAAT
>CAYQLE010000018.1:8010-12731 GCA_964418265.1 uncultured Candidatus Saccharibacteria bacterium | reverse complement strand
AATCCAAACAGGGTACTGCTCCTGTAAGGAGAGAATCCGTCCGTCTCCGCCAAGAGAACTAAGTATCAGCATGACTCATAGGGTTAGGTTTGTAGGGTGATTTATAAACATAATGAATAAAAAAAGCCACTGGATTTTTGGTCCAGCGGTTTTGGGTTGTGCGCCGCGTCGATTTTACTCGATAACTTCGCAGACGTCTTTGGAAAAGACCAGGCTCGGGATCGAGGCGAGTGGAACATTTTGCTCCCACCAATCGGCGGCTTCGGGTGATTTCTTCCTCAATGCCTCCATGGCCTCACGGGTATCCACTTGGTGGCCGCCTGCATTTTCGGCTTTGCCACCACGGACCCCCATTTGGATTCCTCTGGAGGGTTGCTTGGGAATCGGTATCTCGACGCCGATCCATTCTTCTCTGACCCATTCCGGAGCCTGTCCGGGAGGTGTTGCGATGATTTTGATAGAACTCATAAAAAACTCTTTCTTGTTGATTGTTTACTGATCAGTCCGGATGCTACCATAAACTTCTCAAATTACCAATAAGTTACCCCGAATCACATACCCTGTTTTACTTTTTAAAAATCCCTTAAATGCCCTTACCTTGCCTCACCCCTCTGGTACCTAACCCACATCCTCCGCCAACTAAAACTTTCTCACCACATTTTTCTAATTTGTGGGAGTAGGGTAAAATACAAGAGTATGAATATACATACGCCTCTTGTGGCGCAAGGTCTTACAAGTAAACAAGTAGAACAGCTCAGATTTGAGTATGGAACTAATTCGTTACCAGAAGCCAAAGTTCCAGGGATTCATATTGTTTTTCTTCGGCAGTTTGTTAGTCCTCTTATACTTCTCTTGCTTGTGTCGGCGGGAATTATCTTTGCTATGGGAGATTTTTGGGATACGGTGATTATCCTTTTTGTTGTTGTATTTAATTCCATAATCGGAACTATTCAAGAAGGAAAAGCTCAGAACGCCTTGCTAGCACTTAAAAAAATGGTAGAAGGTTCTGCTACAGTAGTACGCGACGGACATGTGTCTATTGTGAGTGACAAAGAACTCGTTCCACACGACATTATTATTCTTCAAGAAGGTGACAAGGTTCCTGCTGATGCGCGACTTCTCGAATCAAGTGAGCTTAGGGTAAATGAATCAAGTATTACAGGAGAGTCAGTACCTGTGGGAAAAGAAGTAGAAAACGAACACAAATCACAGCTTTTTCGTGGAACCACAGTGGTGCTGGGAAGTGGAAAAGCATTTGTTGAAGCAACAGGGAAGAACACCCGCATTGGAAAGATCTCTACTTCAATTGCTTCTATAGACACTGATGTCCCTCTCAAGAAGAATATCGAGCATCTTGCTCGTATTCTCATTGGTATTGTTATGTTTGTAGCTTTTATTGTATTTGCTCTTGGAGTGTCTCGCGGTGAACCTCTTGTTGAAATGTTTAAGACGGTGGTAGCTCTTTCTGTTTCTCTTGTTCCTGAAGGTTTACCTGTAGTTCTTACTCTCGTACTTGCTTCAGGTGTGTGGAAGATGACTAAGCACAACGTCCTCGTAAAACGCTTACAAGCAGTGGAAGCTCTTGGTCGCGCGAAGATAATTGCGGTGGACAAGACAGGAACCATTACCGAAAACGAAATGACATTGCAAAAGATGTACATAAATGGTCGCACCTATGATGTTGGCGGTTTGGGGTATGCACCTGTCGGTAGCTTTGCACTTGATGGTGAGCCTGTTGACCCTCTCAATCACCAAGACCTTCTTCTTGCAGGACGAGTTGCATGGTTTGGAGTAAACGCTCGCACTGTCTTTCTTGAAGAAACAAAAGAGTGGAAAGTTTCGGGAGACCCTACTGAAGCAGCTCTTCGAGTGTTTGCTGAGAAGCTCGGCTTCAAAGACGAGACTCATGAAGGACAAAAGATTTTTGAGATTCCTTTCGGACACGATACAAAATATCATCTTTCTATCACTCGTTTTGATAAGAAACATTTTTTGAGTATGGTGGGAGCACCTGAGGTAGTTTTAAAGAATTGTGACCGTGTATGGCGAAAACAAAAATCAGAAATATTTACTGATGAAGACAAGGAACAAGCTGAACAAGAATTTGTGAAGTTTTCTAAAGATGGATACCGAGTAGTAGGGCTTGCTGTGCAACAAGATGCGGGGGAAAGTGTTGATCCAGAAAATTTTAAAAACCTTGTCTTTGTTGGCTTTTGTGCAATACGTGATCCTCTTCGAAACTATGTACAACAAGCAGTAGCTCGTGCACACGAAGCAAATATTCGTGTGGTGATGATAACAGGAGATCACAAAGTGACTGCGTATGCTATTGCAAAGCAAGCGGGCATAGCAACATCTGAAGATAGGATTATTACAGGAAGCGAACTCGACACTCTTGATGATATTGATTTAGTTAACCGTTTTAATGATGTGGATGTGTTTGCACGAGTAACTCCTGAGCACAAACTGCGTATCGTTGAGCTATTTAAGAAGCGGGGAGAAATAATTGCAATGACGGGAGACGGGGTGAATGATGCTCCATCACTTGCTGCGGCGGACTTGGGTATAGCAATGGGAATAAAGGGAACCGAAGTCGCCAAAGATGCTTCAGACATTGTACTTCTTGATGATAATTTTGGAGGAATCATTTCTGCTGTAGAAGAAGGGCGAAATATTTATCAAACTATTAAGAAAGTAATTGTATATCTTCTTTCAACTAATATTGGTGAGGCGGTAGCTATCACTCTTGCAATTATTATAGGTCTTCCGTTACCACTACTTCCTTCTCAGATTATTTGGCTCAACTTCGTGACGGATGGTTTCTTGGTTCTCGCGCTCGCTTTCGCACCGAAAGAGTTTGGTCTTCTTGATAAAAAGTTCACGCAGACACGCCAACTCATTTCATGGAAGATGGTATTAAGGATGACACTTCTTGGTTTTACTATCGCTTTCTCTGCTCTTATTGTCTTCTCTCTTTATTTGGAACAAGGATTAGTAATAGCAAACACTGTAGCACTTGCGACTCTCGCTGCTTCTCAATGGTTTAACTCCTGGAATTGTCGTCATGATCTTTACTCAACATTTTCATTTAAGAATAAAAGAAATAATTACTTGATTATCGCAACACTTATAGTAGTAGGTTTACAAATGTTTGCTGTATACAACCCATTCATGCAAAAGATTCTTTACACCTCAGCTCTTTCTCTCAATGATTGGCTGTTTATCGTTGTGTGTTCTTCTGCAGTGTTGTTTGTCGAAGAGATTCGCAAGTTCACTGCTCGAAAGTTTGCCTAAAGTTTGTATAATACATACATATGAACAAAAATGATTCCCCTTGGATCAAACAATTAAAAACTAATCGACCTACCAAAAAACTTGAGTCACATGCAAAGACTGATGTGGTGGTAGTGGGAGGGGGGATTGCGGGAGTGACTACTGCGTATTTTATTTTGAAGAATACTAATTTCAAAGTGACAATGCTTGAAGCAACCAAAGTGGCACACGGCGCAACAGGTCACAACGCGGGTCAGGTGGTAAGTTATTTTGAGCGACAGATTTCAAAAATAGCGGAAGAGTTCGGAGACAAGCTCGCTACAGAAGCTCAAGAGGATATATTGTCTGCGTGGTTGCTTACGGAAGAAATATTTAAAGATGCAAAGCTCGAAAGCCCTTTCTATCAATTTACTGGCTACGCAGGCATGTCTGATTTTGATGAGATTATGATTCATGCAAAGAACAGTTTTATGTTTCGCTCTGCATCGCTTCTTAGTGAGTCTTTACTTGTTGCAGAGGAGTCTGATGTTGCGAAACGTATACCAAAAGAATATCGCGATCTATGCACCTTCATGCCACACAAAGATATTCTTGCTCTGCTTGAGACAACTGACACCCGATATGTTGCAGCTCTTACTGCTCGCAAAGGATGTCTTAATAGTGCGCTCTTCACTGAAGAATTAGCGGGGCATCTTCTTGCTTGTTTCGCAGATAGATTTACTTTGTATGAAGAGAGTCCTATGGATGAGGTGGTCTTGCATATGCATGGCGCAGATCTCAAGGTGGGGCACCGCGTGCTTAAGGCAGATAAGGTGGTGCTTTGTACAAACGGCTTCGAGAAATTCACTATTACTAATCATGGTGGTCCGGAGATAGACACACATTTCCACCACATGGTAAAAGGGACTGTCGGCTACATGGCGGGGTATCTCGAAGACCGCGACAAGTCTCCCATTGCTCTTAGTTTTATTGGAGACAAAGATGTGTATTTCTACATGACACGTCGACCATTTGAAGATGAGAAGAATGAGAAACATAATCTTATTTGTATCGGAGGTCCTGAAGCATCTCTTGAAGACACCAGCACATACGCCAAAGACGATTACTTGTATCCTGATGAAGCATTGTCTGATATTGATGCTTTCGTACACCAGACGTATCAAGACTCACCAAAAGAAAAGATTGATTATCAGTATAAATGGCATGGGTTGATGGGTTACACTTCGAACAAGGTCCGCTTGGTAGGCGAGGAGCCTAGAAATATAAATTTACTATATAATTTGGGTTGTAACGGAGTAGGTATTCTCCCGTCTATTTTTGGTGCCAGAAAAATTGCTGACATACTCAATAATAAAAAATTTGAAGCCTCTGTATTTGATCCAAAATAAAACACACCACTCCTACATTATAAATCACCGCTGTGGTATTATTTTAAGTAATGAAAAAAG
>CAYQLE010000018.1:0-8000 GCA_964418265.1 uncultured Candidatus Saccharibacteria bacterium | reverse complement strand
GGGCTCATGGGATATACACCAAACGGTGTTCGTCTCATTGGTCCGGAACCCCGCAACAAAAATTTGTTTTATAATCTGGGATGTAATGGTGTTGGTATCTTGCCGTCAATCTTCGGTGCAAAGAAGATAGCAGACCTGCTTGCAGGAAAAGAGTTTGCTAAATCAATTTTTGATCCTCGTTAATGTCAAAGGGCACCTTTGACATACTAGTGAGCAAGAACCAGCGTGCTTACTTTACAAGCTCCCGCATCTCGTAGAACTTTAGTGACCTCACTGAACGTTGCTCCAGTGGTGGTGACATCATCAATCACAACCACACTTCGACCTCGAACCTTTTTTGGTTGAGAAATGCGAAATACACCAATGAGGTTTTGTTTCCTTTTCTCACAACTAAGTTCTTTCTGACTTATCGTATCTTTTATCTTTACTACAGCTCCGCCTCCATATTCAAAGAGATTCATAGTGTCGTGCTTCAGAATCGCTTTTACGAGAAGGTCTGCTTGATTGTGTCCTCTCTGTCGTAATCTTTTCTTTGAAACCGGTACCGGAATTAAAATAATAGATAAAATAGCTCCTGACCCCATTTTAAGTTCCCTTAATCGTTGAAACAAAAGTAAGCCAGCATTATTCACAAGTTCTACATTACCACGATACTTTATATCCCAAATTATCCTCCGTACTTTGGGGTCTTTATAGGAGAAAAGGGCAGTGGAAGAGCCCGAGAGTGAACAACCATCAAAACTTTTTTCTTGATTGAATAGAATTGTGTTAATTAGTCTATGCAGTAGTTGAATAAGCATGGTACAATTAGTGTATATAAAGCATATTAAATACTCATAAAGTTTTTATAAACATTACATGAACTTATTTGGAATAAAATTTGGATCTTTTGGAAGAAATGCTGTTGGTATTGATATTGGCGGAACTTCAATAAAAGTTGTTGAGCTTAAGAAAGAGGGGGGGAAGGCGGTTCTTAAGTCATATGGAGAAATAGCCCTTGGTCCTTACGATGGCAAGCCTGCAGGTTCTACTGTATCTCTTACTAACGACAAGCTCGCCGAAGCGCTTACTGATGTTCTTCGCGAAGCTGGCATTACTACCAAGAACGCTGGTGTCGCAATTCCATTTCGTTCGAGTCTTGTTTCAATCATGGAAATGCCTGATCTTCCCGAAAAGAAGCTTGAAGAGATGATTCCCTTGGAGGCACGCAAATACATACCTGTTCCTATTGCCGAGGTAACTCTTGATTGGTGGATTATTCCGAAAGAGAAATATGCCGACAATGTTGATGGTAAGAACAAGACTGATGTTCTCGTTATCTCTATTCACAATGAGATACTGAACGACTACAACACCATCGTCCAAAAAAATTCTTTGGAAGCAAGCTTCTTTGAAATTGAAATGTTTAGTACTCCTCGTGCACTTGCTGAGAAGAGTGAAGCTCCAATGCTTATTGTTGATATGGGAGGACTAGGAACAAAGGTATATATAGTAGACAAGGGAATTATTCGCACGTCTCATATTATCAGTCGAGGCTCACGTGACATCACTGATGCGATTGCCAAGAGCTTGCAATTGGACTTCGCCGAAGCTGAAAAAATTAAAAGACATATCAACCTTCTTAATGAGAATGATCAGAAGATGGTAAGTGACATCATCACAAACTCTCTTGATTATGTCTGGTCAGAGATTCGCACCATGATGATGAATTATCAGACAAAATACAGTAAGGCAATTCATAGCGTTTCAATTGTAGGAGGAGGAGCACTTCTCCCATCCTTTGCAGAGGTGGCCTCAAAGAAACTAAATGTCGAAGCACATCTTGGTATGCCCTTTAGTCGAGTGACAACCCCTGAGATAATTTCAAAAACTGGTCTTGAGTTTGCGGTGGCAGTTGGAATTGCTTTGCGAAAGCTTGAAGAAATGCATTAAGTACTGGTATAATTAACACATCATGGAAAGCAAATTTCAAACATCGTTCATTCCAAAAAAATCTCTCGGAGAAGGAATGGGTTCAAGAGCCAAGACTCCTGTTAGTCTGCTTTTTTTAGCAGCGGTGTTGGTTACATCTATCGCTGTTGTTGGTTCTGGATTGTTGTTTGGATATAAGTATGTTACTCAACAGCAGATCACAACTAAGCAGAATGAGCTCGTAGAAAAGGAAAAAAGTTTTGATTATGACGCAATGAATGAAGTCGTGCGTATCGACAAGAAAATCAAAGCGGTAGAGGGTCTCATCGCCAACCACACAGCTGTTTCCAATCTTTTTTCTTTGCTTGAGGAGAACACACTTCGAAATCTTCGATTCACCAGCTTTGATTTCAGCTATCTCGCCAAAGACAAGATAGCAGTAACCATGAGCGGAGAAGCAACGTCTTTTGGTGTTGTCGCAAAGCAAGCAGAGGCATTCTCTCTTATCACAGGTAACAACGGATTTAGCGACTCTATTTTTTCTGATTTGAATGTCAACGAAAGAGGAAACGTTGTATTTAGTTTTCTTACGAGCGTGAATCCTCTCGCTGTTTCGTATCTTGATAACTATAATAAGACCAATAGCCCGAATAATAATACACAATAAAATGAAAAACCTTTTTTCTTTACTTTTCATAGGAGCATCCATTGGAATTATTATGCTGTTTGCTCGTCCTACATGGGAGGAGATTAAGGTTTTAAAGCTGGAAGTTGAGAAATATGACAACGCCCTTAGTCGAGTAAGCGCACTGAGTGCCACACTAGAAAATCAGCGCGCTCTCGTAGCTGGTATTCCCGCCGATGATCTCGCGCGTCTTGAGAAGCTTCTTCCTGACAACGTTGATAATGTGAAGCTTATAATCGACATAAACAATATCGCATCGTCACAAGGAGTCTTTATCCGTGATATCGGTATCGCAGATCCTTCTGACGATTCTTCTTCACGCACTACCGCTCCTCAATCTACTTCACGAGCGGGCTATGACTCAATAGACCTTTCGTTCAGCGTCTCTACTTCATATACTAATTTCCTTGGTTTCATCACCGCTCTTGAGCAAAGCTTGCGTCTTGTTGATATAATTGCTGTGTCTTTTGTCCCAGGCGCTGCGGATAGTTATAATTTCTCGGTTACTGTTCGTACTTATTGGTTAAAATAAATATATGAAAAAAACCATTAAAAACACATTTCTTTTCCTCGCAATCATTGTATTGGTTGGCTATGCAGTAATTTCTGTTCAGGCACAGCAGGATTCTCTTCTTATAGAAACAACATCTAATTCAAATGCTGATATCGTGGTACAGAAATTTATTAACCAAATTAATATTATTTCTTCTGTGCAAGTGGAGACCACTTTGTTTTCTGAGGGGGTATTTGATTCTTTTGTTGATTGGAGTCGTCCTATACCCGAAGAAGAGAAGGGTCGTGCCAATCCTTTTGCTCCCATAAACTAACATGATATGGGATTTCTCCAATTACTTGTCAAAAAAGGAATAATTACTGATCAGGATATTGATGTATTACAAAAAGAGTCTGAAGCAAAAGAAAAAAGTATTGAACAGTTGCTCGTAGATAAAGGTATTAAAAAAACTGCATTATTAAGTGCTAAAGCAGAGTACTACGAAGTACCTTCTGTTGATTTGAATGATAAGGATATTCCTTTCGAGACTCTTAATTATATTCCAGAGGAATCTGCCGTTCACTACAAGGTTGTACCTATTGCACTTCATGATTCTGTTCTTGAAGTTGGAGTTGTTGATCCTGATAGTATCGAGACGATGGATGCTTTGAACTTTATTGCCTCTCGCTTACATGTTCGCTTTAAGCTGTTTGTTATTACTGAAGCAGATTTTATAAAAATACTTACTGCTTACAAAGGGTTTTCAGGAGAAGTGACCAAAGCTCTTACAGATTTGGAAACAGAGCTTTCTGATGAAGGGGTAGAGATTAGTGGCAACACCGAAGAAAAGAAAGCAGAAGCTCCCGGAGTAAATATTATTGAGGATGCTCCGGTAACAAAAATCGTCGCAACTATTTTGCGTTATGCGATTGATGGGGGTGGTTCTGATGTGCATATTGAACCAATGAGAGACAAGGTGCGTGTTCGTTTTCGTGTTGATGGTGTGCTTAATACTAGCCTCATCCTTCCTATTAAGGTGCATTCTGCGGTTACTGCTCGTATCAAGATTCTTGCTGACATGAAGCTTGATGAGAAGCGTAAGCCTCAAGATGGTCGTTTTAGTGCAAAGATTGAAGGACGAAAGATTGATTTTCGTGTTTCAACATTTCCTACTCATTTCGGAGAGAAGATAGTGATGCGTATTTTGGATCAGGAAAAAGGTGTTAAAAAAATTGAGGAGATTGGTTTCTCAGCTCGGAATCTCGCAATGGTAAAAATTGCACTCGAAAAGCCATACGGGCTTATTCTTATCACTGGTCCGACAGGATCTGGAAAATCAACAACATTGTATTCAATGCTTAATGGTATCAACAAGGAAGAGAAGAATGTTCTTTCTCTCGAAGACCCTATTGAGTACAACATTGATGGAATTAGCCAGTCACAAGTTCACCCAGAAATCGATTACACATTTGCCACGGGACTTCGTACCACTCTTCGTCAGGACCCTGATGTGATTATGGTGGGAGAGATTCGTGACAAGGAGACAGCTCAGCTTGCTATCCAAGCAGCGCTCACTGGTCACTTGGTATTTTCTACTATTCATACCAACACTGCACTCGGTGTGATTCCTCGTCTGGTGGATATGGGTGTTGATCCATATCTTATTGCTCCTACTCTTGCTCTGGTCATAGGACAACGTTTAGTGTCCAAGATTGCTCCGGGGATTGGTAAGTGTATTCCTATCGATGACAGCATCAAAATGATGCTTGATAAGCAGTTTGAGGATCTACCTGAACAATATAGAAAAGAATTTCCTCCAGCAACTGAGTTTTTAGGTGCCGAGTTTACCCCAGAGTATCCCAAAGGTACTCATGGACGTCTAGCGGTATTTGAGATGTTTGAAATGTCGAAAGAACTAGAGAAGGCAATTCTTGAAGATCCAAATGAACCCACCCTTAAGAAAGTAGTGCGTTCTCAAGGAATGCTTACCATGAAAGAAGATGCTATAATAAAAGCAATGGAAAAGAAAATTCCGTTTGAAGAAATTAATACCTTATAAATCTTATTATGGAAAAACCATCATACAACATTCTTTTGATAGACGACGATCAGTTCTTGCTCGACATGTATTCTTTGAAATTTACTAACCGTGGACACAAGATCACCATTACTCATAATGGAGAAGATGCCCTTAGAATCCTTAAAGATGGAATGACTCCTGAGGTTATTCTTTGCGACATGGTTATGCCGAAGATGAATGGAGTAGAATTTCTTGCTGAACTTCGTAAGGAGAAGCTTGCGGAACAAGCCTTTGTTATCATGCTTACCAATCAGGGACAGTCTACCGACATCGAAGCCTGCGAAGAATACAACATTTCTGGATATATCATCAAGGCAACAAGTATTCCTTCTGAAGTGGTGACAGAAGTTGAGCGTATCGGCAGAGATGCTCCCAAAGAAGGGTTCAAGCCCACGTATCGTCTATAATTGTCTTACTATAATGGAGACCAATGATTACAAAAAAAAATTAGACAGTCTCATTGAAATTGTTTACAAGCAAGGTGGCTCTGATCTTCACCTGGGAGAGGGAAGAGTTCCTATTATTCGTGTCAATGGAAATCTCATAAATCTTACCAATGAGCCCATTCTTAATCATGAAGTACTCGAATCTTTTATCGATGTTTTTCTTTCTCCTAAAAATAAAGAGAAGTTTACTCGAGACAAGGAAATTGATTTCTCATATAGCGCGCTTGGTATTGATGCTCGTTTTAGAGGAAACGCATATATTCAGCAAGGACTCTACGCTATCTCTCTTAGGTTAGTGTTGAAGGTAATTCGTAGTCTGGAAGAACTTAATCTTCCTCCAATTCTTGAAACTTTTGCAATGAAGAAGCAAGGATTCTTTCTTGTGGTGGGTCCTGTGGGACAAGGTAAATCAACAACACTCGCAGCGATGATTGAGCTTATTAACCGTAATCGCGCAGAGCACATCATCACTATCGAGGATCCAATCGAGTATGTGTATACACAGAAGCAGTCTATTATTGATCAACGCGAAGTCCGGACTGACACGACTGATTTCTATACCGCACTTATCAACGTGCTTCGGCAAGATGTTAACGTGATTCTTGTGGGAGAGATGCGCGATCCAGAGACTATGGTGGCTGCGGTGACTGCAGCAGAGACAGGGCATCTTGTCTTCTCAACTCTTCATACCAACAATGCTTCTCAAACTATCGACCGTATCATTGATTCATTTCCTTCAAGTCAGCAAGATCAGATTCGTATGCAGTTGTCAGTGAGTTTGATCGGCGTATTTTCTCAACGTCTTGTACCTCGCGTGTCAGGTGGACTTATTCCTGTATATGAACTTCTTATTGTAAATAGTGCGGTATCCAACCTTATTCGTGAGAAAAGAACTCACGAGATCAATACCGTAATTGAAACAAGTTCAGAGCTTGGTATGATTGATATGAACCGTATGCTCGCAGAAATGGTTCGAAAAGGAGAGATTACTGTCGAGAATGCATACCTCCACTCTTCAAGTCCAAAAATTTTAGAAAAGTTGCTATAATATATCTATGCTTTTTAACTACAAGGCCATCGACAGTGACGGTACAGAGAAAGTGGGATCAATTGAAGCGGTGAATATTGATGTTGCAATCAACTCACTTCAACGAAAAGGTCTTGTTATTTCTTCAATCAAATCAAATGACGAATCGACCGCGTTTGCCCGCGGTATCGTATTATTCGAGCACGTATCAAGCAAAGAGGTGGTTATTCTTTCTCGACAGATGGCCACGTTGTTTGGCGCGCAGGTTTCAGCTCTTCGCATTTTTCGTCTCATTGGATCAGAGGTAGATAACCCAATGCTTCGTCGTGCCCTTATTGATGTAGCAGATGACCTTCAAGCAGGAAGCTCTATTTCAAAAGCCCTTTCAAAACATCCTAAGATTTTTTCTACTTTTTATGTAAACATGGTTAAGTCAGGAGAAGAGTCAGGAAAGCTTGATTCCACCTTTCTCTATCTTGCGGATTATCTTGACCGCAACTTCGCAGTAACCTCAAAGGCAAAAAATGCTCTCATATATCCATTTTTTGTCGTACTCACCTTCGTTTCTGTGATGGTGCTTATGTTGACCATGGTTATTCCTAAGATTAGCGGAATTCTAAAGGATGCAGGACAAGAAATACCTCTATATACCAAAATAGTTATCGGAATGAGTGATGCTCTTGTAAATTTTGGAGGGTACATTCTCATTGCTCTGGTAGTTGGAGTTTTTTTCTTGATACGGTACCTCAAAACTCGCGACGGTAAGATAGCTTTTGATGCATTCAAGATATCTCTTCCTTATATTGGTGATTTATACCGCAAGTTATATCTTTCTCGTATCGCGGATAACATGAACACCATGCTTCGTAGTGGTATACCTATGGTAAAAGTAATTGAGCTTACATCGACCGTGGTAGATAATAAAGTATATGAAGCTGCTATTGTTGATGTGTTGGAGCTCGTGCGCACAGGAACATCTTTGTCAGATGCGTTTGCTCGTCACAGCGAATATATTCCAGGTATCATGATTCAAATGGTTAAGATTGGAGAAGAGACAGGAGAATTAGGTAGTATTCTTGATACATTGGCCAAGTTTTACCAGCGTGAGGTGGTTAATGCTGTTGACACTCTTGTTGACCTTATTGAGCCTGTCATGATTGTTATGCTTGGTCTTGGAGTGGCTTTCCTCCTGGCTTCCGTGCTTATTCCTATCTACAACATCAGCTCTGCTATTTAGTGTAGAAGACCGTCTTCTACACTTATACACAGGCGTAAGAGTTTTATTTGTTGCTTTTTATAAAATCCTGTATAATACAAGCACGATTGGTCGAATATTAGTATAAACAGAAATGCTTAGT